>JAZOTY010000086.1:0-14597 GCA_045657845.1 Acutalibacteraceae bacterium
GGAGAAGATCGGCACCCACACCAACACAGACATTGCCGGCGCGTTGTATGAGGGCATCATGAGTGTTCTGGGCCCTGCGGGCATCCGTCTCGCCGCCCAGTGCTGTGAACATCTGAACCGCGCTCTCGTCGTGGAACAGGAGACCGCGGACGCGTTCCGCCTCGAAGAAGTCAATGCCATCCCGCAGCCGAACCACGCGGGCGGCGCCTTCGCGACCGTCGCCTATGAACGGATGGCTCATCCGGTCGTCGTCGAGGACCTCGGCGCGCAGGCCTCGGCCGGCATGGACATCGGCGCCACGCTCATCGGCATGCACATCCATCCGGTGGTCGTCCCGCTTCGGATCTCGGTCGATCACATCGGGGAAGCGCCCCTCATCTGTGCCCGCCGCCGGCCCAAGTATGTGGGCGGCGCCAGAGCCATCTATGATGACTCAAAAATGTAAAAAAAATAAATATTGCAAATATATAAATTTTTCTTCTTATTAATAATGGCGTGAAACCCGCGTCGTTGCGTGTTGTTTCCTTGTGAAACACAACATATTGTGGTCGGGAGACCCTAGATATTGTGCATTTTAGTTAAAATTTGTTCTTGCGAAATCTATATCTTGCGGTATAATGGAATGCGAACGAAAAAATTTGCACAATATCTAGGGTTTTTGTTGTGTGTTAGGGAGGAAGTACCATCATGATGTACTATAATGAGCATCTCGATGGCAACATGGAGACGGAAGACGTCAAAGTGTGTGTCATGAAGCGTTCGGGGGAACGCGTACCATACGACGGCAATAAGATCGCCGCCGCCATCATCAAGGCGAACAACGAAGAGGGTATCCTCTCGGAGCGCCTGAGCGACCAGCAGATCGAAGAGATCGTTTCGGGTATCGAAAAAGACGCCCGCAATGCCGGCCGTGACCTGTCCGTCGAAGAGATCCAGGACAAGGTCGAAGACGCCCTCATGGGCACCGGTAAGACGAAAGTCGCAAGACTTTACATCACTTACCGTTACAAACACAATGAAATGCGTAAGATGAGCAACATCGACCAGAAGATCGCCGGTGTCGTCGAGCGCGACAATGAAGAGGTCAAACAGGAGAACTCCAATAAGAATCCGACCGTCCTCTCGGTCCAGAGAGACTACATGGCCGGTGAATGGAGCCGCTACTACACCTCGAAGTACCTGCTTCCGGAAGACATCGTCGACGCACATCGCGAGGGCATCATCCACTTCCACGACGCGGACTACTTCGCGCAGCACATGCACAACTGCGACCTCGTCAACCTCGAGGACATGCTCCAGAACGGCACCTGCATTTCCGGGACCCACATCGACCGTCCCCGCAGCTTTGCCACTGCCTGCACCGTCGCTTCTCAGATCGTCGCTCAGGTCGCGTCCAGCCAGTACGGCGGACAGACCATCACCATGAGCCATCTGGCTCCGTTCGTCGACGTCACCCGTCAGAAGATCCGCGCCCGTCTCGGCGAGGAACTGGCAGAGGCCGGTGTCCGTCTCGACGATGACAAGTTCTCCGCCCTTGTGGAAAAGGAAGTCCGCAAGGAAGTCGAGAGCGGTTGTCAGACCATCCAGTATCAGCTGATCACCCTGCAGTCCACCAACGGCCAGGCTCCCTTCGTCACGGTCTTCCTGTACCTGAACGAAGTGCCGGAAGGCCAGGTCCGGGACGACCTCGCACTCATCATCGAGGTCATGCTGAACCAGCGCATCCTGGGCGTCAAGGACAAGACCGGCGCGTACATCACTCCGGCGTTCCCGAAGCTCATCTACGTCCTGCAGGATGACAACATCACGGAAGGCAGCAAGTATTTCGCACTGACCGAGCTGGCTGCCCGCTGCACCGCGAAACGCATGGTGCCGGACTACATCTCCGAGAAGAAAGCGATCGAGCTGAAGGGCGACGTGTACCCCTGCATGGGCTGCCGTTCCTTCCTGACTCCGGACCGTTTCACCGACAACGGCTACGGCAACCCGGAGCGCTCCGAGAACTTCGAAGAGGGCGTCCACAAGTATTACGGCCGCTTCAACCAGGGCGTCGTCACCCTGAACCTCGTCGACATCGCCTGCTCCTCCGGACAGGATATCGACAAGTTCTGGGAGCTCATGAAAGAGCGTCTCGACCTCTGCCACAGAGCGCTGCGCATCCGTCATGAACGTCTCCTCGGCACTCCGTCCGACGTGGCTCCCATCCTCTGGCAGGATGGCGCCCTTGCCCGTCTGAAACCCGGCGAGACCATCGACAAGCTCCTCTACGGCGGCTACTCCACCATCTCTCTTGGCTATGCAGGCCTCGCAGAGTGTGTCTACTACATGACCGGCGAGTCCCACACCGCTGACACCGGCAAGGAATTCGGCCTCCAGGTCATGCAGGCGATGAACGACGCCTGTGCCAAGTGGAAAGCCGATGAGAACATCGACTACTCCGTCTACGGCACTCCGCTGGAGTCCACCACCTACAAGTTCGCCAAGTGCCTGCAGAAACGCTTCGGTAAGATCGACGGTGTCACCGACAAGAACTACATCACGAACTCTTACCACATCCACGTCACCGAGGACATCAACGCCTTCGACAAGCTGACCAAGGAAGCCGAATTCCAGAAGCTCAGCCCCGGCGGCGCCATCTCCTACGTGGAAGTCCCGAACATGCAGGACAACATCCCCGCTGTCATCGCGGTCATGCAGCACATCTACGACTGCATCCTCTACGCAGAGCTCAACACGAAGTCTGACTACTGCGACATCTGCGGTTTCGACGGCGAGATCCAGATCAAGAAAGACGCCACCGGCAAACTCATCTGGGAGTGCCCGAAGTGCGGTAACCGCGACCAGTCCAAGATGCACGTTGCCCGCCGTACCTGCGGCTACATCGGCACCCCGTACTGGAACCAGGGCCGTACCCAGGAGATCGCGGAGCGCGTCCTGCATCTGTAAGAACGACCTGCGACTGTAAAGCGTCAAAGCTTTACGAGAAAACGATCACAAAGGCCGACGAATCCCGTCGGCCTTTTTCTTGGAAACCCTTGAACCGCACGGAAGGAGGCGCGGAAACCATGCATTACGGCGAGATCAAAACCTATGATATTGCCAACGGACCCGGTGTCCGTGTGACCCTGTTCGTCTCCGGCTGCACCAATGCCTGCAAAAACTGCTTCCAGCCCCAGACCTGGGACTTTAACTACGGCCAGGAGTTCGACGACTCGGCGAAAGAGCGCATCTTCACGGAGCTGTCCCACATCTTTATCCAGGGCCTGACCCTCCTCGGCGGAGACCCCTTCGAACCGGCGAACCAGAGGGCCCTTGTGCCGTTTTTGCGCGAGGTGAGGGAGAAGTACCCGGAGAAGGACATCTGGGCCTTCACGGGCTTCCTGTACGAAGATCTGCTGACGGAAGGGACCTACTGTCACACCGAGGTGTCCGAGGAGATGCTCTCCCTGTGCGACGTCCTCGTCGACGGCCGCTTTGAAGAGGACCTCAAGGACATCACGCTCCGGTTCCGCGGCTCTTCGAACCAGCGGCTCATCGACCTGCCCGCGACCCGGGAGACCGGCGAGATCGTCCTCTGGGACGACGGCGGCCATATGTGAAGCGTCCAAAAAGTTGAACCAAAGAGAGCATTGACGTTCCCGGCCGTTGCTCCTATAATGGATTGTAGCCAATTGAATACGACGTCTTCGAGGCAGGGAGCATTTCCCGACCGGCGGTAAAGTCCGCAAGCATTTCGCACGAACCGGTGGAATTCCGGTACCGACAGTACAGTCTGGATGAGAGAGGATCACGTGACAAGCCCTTCACGGGGCCGTTTGTCACGGAGTATTACGAAATCAAAGCCTGAAGCGTTCTCACGTTTCAGGCTTTTCTGTTTGGAAAGGGGGCAGAGAGATGTCTCACGAAGAGTATATGAGACGGGCGCTGGAACTGGCGCGGCTCGGGGAAGGGCATGTGAGCCCCAACCCCATGGTGGGCTGCGTCGTCGTGAAGGACGACCGCGTCATCGCGGAGGGGTACCACGAGAAAGTGGGAGAATTCCACGCGGAACGCAATGCGCTCCTTCACTGCACAGAGGACCCCGCCGGCGCGGACCTCTACGTGACACTGGAACCCTGCTGCCACTACGGCCGCACGCCGCCGTGCACCGAGATCATCATCGAGAAGGGCATCAGACGCGTCTTTGTCGCGGCCCTGGATGTGAACCCTCTTGTGGCGGGTAAAGGCGTCCGGATCCTGCAGGACGCCGGCATCGACGTCGAAGTCGGTCTCCTCGAGGACGAGGCGAAGAAACTCAATGAAGTCTTCTACCACTTCTTCGAGACCCGCCGTCCTTTCGTCGCCATGAAATATGCCATGACCCTGGACGGGAAGATCGCCTGCTACACCGGGGACTCCCAGTGGATCACGGGACCGAAGGCAAGGGCCTTTGTCCACGGGCTTCGAAAAAAGTATTCGTCCATCCTCGTCGGCATCACCACGGCGCTCAAGGACGACCCCATGCTGAACTGCCGGACAGAAGAGGGCGTCGACCCGGTCCGGCTGGTGGCAGACAGTCAGCTGCGGCTGCCGACGGACAGTCAGCTGGCGCAGACCGCAAAAGACATCCCGACCTGGGTCTTCACCACCGAGGAGACCCTGCAGACCGCAAAGGGACGGGAGCGGGCCGATGCCCTGAACCGTCTGGGGGTCGACGTGATCCCCTGCGGCTATGCCGGCTCCACCGACCACCATTCCCGGATCGACATCCCGCATCTGCTGGACATCCTCGCGGAGCGGGACATCGACAGCGTCCTCGTGGAGGGCGGCGGCACGGTCAATGCGAGTTTCCTGGAAGCGGGACTCGTCGACCGGGTCTATGCGTTCCTCGGACCGAAGCTGGTCGGCGGCGAAGAGAGCCGGTCGCCCGTTGAGGGCAACGGGGTCCCGCGTATGGAAGCTGCCGTGGAACTGAAAGACATCGAACTGCAGCATTTCGACGACGATATCATGATCACCGGACGGGTGAAGAAAGGAGACGCCTCATGTTCACAGGACTCGTAGAAGAGGTCGGCACCCTGCAGGGCATCCACCGCGGCTCGAACAGTGCCATCCTCACGATCGGGGCGCGCACCGTGCTCGAGGGCACGAAGGTGGGGGACAGTATCATGACGAACGGCGTCTGCCTCACCGTCACCGAACTGGGTGCCACCTATTTCACCGCGGACGTCATGCATGAGACGCTGTCCCGCAGTTCCCTCGGGGAACTGAGTCCGGGGAGCCCGGTCAACCTCGAGCGCGCCATGCCGGCGGACGGCCGGTTCGGCGGCCACATGGTCTCCGGGCACATCGACGGCACCGGGACGGTGAAGGAACTCCGCCAGGACGACAACGCCGTCTGGTACACCATCTCCGCTTCGCCGGATCTGCTCCGGTACATCGTGGAGAAAGGCTCTATCTGCATCGACGGCATCAGCCTGACCGTGGCGGCGGTGGATGACCGGAGTTTCAAAGTCTCCATCATCCCGCATACGAGAGCGGTCACGAACCTCTCGACCAAGGGTGTCGGGAGCACCGTGAACCTCGAGTGCGACGTCATCGGGAAATATGTGGAAAAGCTTCTGGGACCGTACGGAAGCGGCGGCGGTACATCGCCACAGGAAACACAGAGCTCCGGCATCACCGAAGCGTTTTTGAAAGAATACGGATTTTAAGGGTTCTGCCGGCAGCGCCCGGAGAACGCTCTTCATAGAAAGAAGGAAACACAATGGCAAACCAATTCGCGACCATCGAGCAGGCGGTCGAAGACCTGAGAGCGGGAAAACTCATCCTCTGTGTGGATGACCCGGACCGGGAAAACGAGGGTGACCTCATCTGCGCCGCCGAGTTCGCGACCACCGAGAACATCAACTTCATGGCAGTCCACGCAAAGGGCCTCATCTGCATGCCCATGAGCGGCAAACGCTGTGACGACCTGGGGCTCACCCAGATGGTCACCGCCAACACCGACAACCATGAGACGGCGTTCACGGTCTCGATCGACCACATGAGCACCACCACCGGCATCTCCGCGGTAGAGCGTTCCATCACGGCGCTCAAGACCGTGGAAGAGGGCGTACAGCCCCACGAATTCCGCAGACCCGGACACATGTTCCCGCTGCGGGCCAAAGACGGCGGCGTGCTCGTCCGTTCCGGCCATACCGAAGCGACGGTCGACCTCATGCGCATCGCCGGTCTCAAAGACGCGGGCCTCTGCTGTGAGATCATGCGCGACGACGGCACCATGATGCGGACCACCGAACTCCTGCAGTTCGCGGAGAAGTACGACATCACCGCCATCACCATCGCGGACCTTATCAAGTACCGGCTCAACCATGAAAGCCTCGTCATCCGGGAAGCGGACGCGGACCTTCCGACCGCATACGGCCACTTCAAGATCTACGGCTACCGCAACTCCGTCAACGGCGAACAGCATGTCGCCCTCGTCATGGGCGATGTAGCAAACGGGGAACCGGTCCTGTGCCGGGTCCATTCCGAGTGTCTCACCGGAGATGTCTTCGGCTCTGAGCGCTGCGACTGCGGAGACCAGCTCCACCAGGCAATGAAGCAGATCGGAGAAGAGGGACGCGGCGTCGTCGTGTACCTCCGGCAGGAGGGAAGAGGCATCGGCCTCCTCAACAAGCTCAAAGCCTATGAACTGCAGGAACAGGGATACGACACCGTCGAAGCGAACCTGAAACTCGGGTTCCCGGCAGACATGCGGGAGTACGGCGTCGGCGCGCAGATCCTCCGGGACATCGGCGCGAGACGGCTCCGGCTGCTCACGAACAATCCGGCCAAGATCAACGGCCTCGAACCCTACGGCATCACGATCGAGGAGCGGGTGCCCATCCAGATCAAAGCCCAGCTCCACGATTTCAAATATTTGCTCACGAAACAGCAGAAAATGCATCACATGACAGAATATAAGGAGGACTGAATCATGAAAACTTTTGAAGGAAACGTCGTTGCCAAAAACGTAAAGATCGCCATCGTCGCAGCAAGATTCAATGAGTTCATCGTCTCGAAACTCATCGCCGGCGCGGAGGACGCTCTCCTCCGCCACGGTGTGAAAGAGGACGACATCACCCTCGCCTGGGTGCCCGGCGCCTTCGAGATCCCGGTCATCGCCAAGAAGATGGCCGAGTCCGGCAAATATGACGCGGTCCTGTGCCTTGGCGCGGTCATCCGCGGCGACACCTCCCACTACGACTATGTCTGCAACGAAGTCTCCAAAGGCATCGCGCAGGTCGAACTGGCGACCGGCGTCCCGACTCTCTTCGGCGTCGTGACCACCGACAACATCGAGCAGGCCATCCAGCGCGCCGGCACCAAGTCCGGCAACAAAGGCTATGATGTCGCGTGCTCTGCCATCGAGATGGTAAACCTGATCAAAGCCATCGGCTGAATCTGAACCTTTGAGGCGATTGACCATGCAACTTCCCAAACTGGCCGTCTTCGACATGGACGGACTCCTCTTCGACACCGAACGGGTGCTGATGGAGGAGAACGCCGTCGTCATGGCGGAATACGGCTATACACAGGACTACGATGAGTACGTCCAGACCATCGGGACCGCGGACGAAGAGTTCTTTGGAAGACTCTATGAGATCCACGGCGCAGACTACCCTGCCCACGAGATCGCCGAGACGTCCCGTCTCAGAGAGATCGCGCGCATGAAGCGGGAAGGGGTGCCGGTAAAGCCGGGCATCCCGGAACTCCTGCAGTTTTTCCGTGACCGGGAGATCCCCTGCTGTGTCGCGACCTCGACCATCCGCACCGACGCGGAAGCTCTGCTCGAACTGGCAGGCATCGCGGACTTCTTCTCCTATGTCGTCACCAGCGAAGAGGTCGAACAATCCAAGCCGAACCCCGATATCTTCCTGCTCGCCTGTGAGCGGGGCGATACATCGCCGGAGGAGGCGATCGTCTTCGAGGACTCTCAAAACGGGGTCCTGGCGGCCTTCCGCGCGGGCATCCCGGTCATCTGTATCCCGGACATCAAACAGCCCGAGCCGTACTATGCGGAAAAGGCGGCGAAAGTTGTCCCGTCGGCGCTTGACGTTCCCCCTTTGTTTGATTTACACTAATTAGCGTGTGAGAAATCAGAATGAGGGGAAATCCGCTATGACACAGGAAAAAGAACGGCAGATACTACTCTGGACCGGTGTCGCATCGCTGGCGCTTGCAGCCGTATTGTTTGTGCTGACGATCACGGTCGACGCGCTCGACCGTGTCTGGGAGCCGCTCTTTGCTCTGATGCTGGGCATCGGCTGTCAGTGTGCCATCCGGCTCTTCCTGACGGCAAAGGTGAACTATGAACACGACCGTCTGTTCGTGACCACGTCCGGCTGGTTCCAGAAGAACCGGCTCGACAAGTGGCTCCTCGGGAAAGACCCGGTCATGAAGTGGGCGGACCTGTCGGACTACGACGCCGACGCGTTCCTTGTGGTCCCCGGGCAGCGGGAGCTGACCGTCCAGCACACCTGTACGCTGGAACTGCTCAACCTGCTTGCTGCGGTCCTTGCCTACCTGCCCCTCGTCATGATCATCCCGGCCGACCGCAAGGTCGAGGCACTCCTCGTACTGCTGGTGCCGGCCGTCCTGTTCTCCGCGTGGGCGCTCTTTTCCGCGGTCCGCGCGAGACATTACCGATTCCAAGTAAAAGCCGGGAGGGCTTGATATGGCAGATACCAAAAAACCGATCGAAGAAGTGTCCGTCGAGGACGCCCAGGCAATGTTTGCCAATGCCGCCAAAGCACTCGGCGGCACCCAGGGCCGCTCCGCGGGGTTCCGCAGAGTGTCGATCCCGGTGAGTGGACCGGTCCGCCCGGAACCGCTTTCCAAAGAGGAAGTGTCCGTGGAAGCCCCTGTGGTCGAAGAGATCATCGACGGCGAGCGCTATGTGGCTCCGTCCGCGCCTCCGGCCCGGCCGGCAGAGCCGGAAAAGCCCCAGAGTGAGCGCAAGGCCTGGTACCTCAAAAAGCGCCAGAAGGAAGAGGAGGAATCCCTTCCCATCTCGAAAGAGAAGCTGAGAGAACGCCGGGCGGCGAGAGAGGCCGCAGAGGAGGCGGAAGCCATCGCGGCCGCCGCTGCCGCTCCGGTCGTCGAGGAACTCGTGGAAGACGAGGACATCCGCATCGCGGAGAGCCGCCCGTCCCGCATCTCGACGGAGGACGACTACGACGATGACCGCTACGACTTCGGTGCCACCACCGTCATCCCGAACGCTGTCGTGTTCGATTATTATGATGACTACGAAGACGAGTACGATGACGACTTCGAGCCGACCAACGCCGATCTCGAAGAGGAAGTCTCGTTCTCTGCTCTCGAAGAGGCGCTGAACCGCCATAAACAGGTCTACGGCGACACCCGCAAAGGCCGCCGGAACCGCTACCACGATTACGGCTTCGGCATGGGCATCACCTTCGACGGCCCCGACTACGAGGACGACGAAGAGTAATGACAATAAAAGAAAAGACCTCAGGACATTTGCCCTGAGGTCTTTTGATTTGCGGTCATTCGTTGTCGTCCCGCATCCGTTCGACGATCTTTCGGGACTCCTGCGTCATGTCGTCCATCTTTTCGGCATTGTACCGCATGGTGGTAAGGCCGTAGCCGACCGCGATGACTCCGACGATGGCGCCGAAGATGAGGATCTTCCGGATCTGCTGGCCGAGGCCCGGTTCGGCCTGGTCGGCGTCCGCTTCCTCTGCCTGTTCCGCGGCGACGGTGGTGGGTGCCGGTGCGGTCGTGGCGGCCAGAGCCGTGG
The DNA here is from genome assembly GCA_045657845.1 of Acutalibacteraceae bacterium. Taxonomy (GTDB): domain Bacteria; phylum Bacillota; class Clostridia; order Oscillospirales; family Acutalibacteraceae; genus RUG420. The sequence goes on from JAZOTY010000086.1 coordinate 9,791, forward strand.
TGCCGAAAAGGCTTCCGAAGACCAGCATCAGCGCGATCAGAATGGAGACGAGTTTTCTATGTTTCATCGGTCATACTCCCTGTATCAGTCATTTTTGGTCCATTGCTGACAGTATTATAGCACAGGAGACCCGTAAGAACCATTCTTGGGTCTGTCATTTTTTCCTGACATGGTATAATGATTCTCAGAGACCCCTTACCCGGAAAAGGAGCAACTGCATGAAACTATTTCACCTCGCGGACCTGCACATCGGAAAACAGGTCCATGGCGTTTCTCTGCTGCCGGACCAGCGCTACATCCTGGAGCAGGTCCTCGAAGCGGTGAAACGGGAACGGCCGGATGCCGTTCTGCTCTGCGGAGACATCTATGACAAACCGCAGATCGCCCGGGAGGCCGAGAAACTCTACGACTGGTTCCTCACCGAACTGACCGCCTGCGGCCAGCCGGTCCTCATCATCAGCGGGAACCACGACTCGGCGGCCCACGTGGGCTATTTCTCCGACCTCCTCAAAAAGAATCGACTCTACACGACGGCTCCGGAATTCACCGGGGTCCGGGGACCTGTGACCCTCGAAGACGAGCACGGCCCCGTACACTTCTGGCTGCTGCCTTTCCTGAAGCCGGTCGATGTGCGGGCGGCGTACCCGGAAGAGGAGTACCCGGACGTGCAGACCGACAGCTACCACCATGCCATCGGCTCGGTGGTGGCCCAGATGGACGTCGACCCCTCGGAGAGGAACGTCCTGCTGGCGCACCAGTTCGTTGTGAAGAACATGGGCGCAGGGGAGGACCCCGGTGTCGAGAAGACCGACTCGGAAGTCCTCAGCATCGGCGGCATCGACTGTGTCGGGGCCGACCTGTTCGACGCCTTTGACTATGTGGCGCTGGGACATTTACATCGCCCCCAGAAAGCGGGACGGGAGACGGTCCGCTACAGCGGGACGCCCCTCAAGTACTCTTTCTCCGAGGCGAACGACGAGAAGAGCATCACGGTCGTGGAACTCGGGCCCAAGGGCGATGTACGGCTCGACACGCTCCCGCTCACCCCGTTGCGGGACATGCGGCGCATTTCCGGGACCTACGCCGAAGTCACGGCGCAGGACTATTACGAACAGCAGGAGCAGGAAGACTACCTCGAGATCACCCTGGCCGACGACATGGAAGTCACCGGCGCCTTTTCCAAACTGCGGAGCATCTATCCGAACCTTCTGTCCCTGCGCTATGCCGGGACGGAGCGGTCCTTCACGCCCTCCGGCCTCACGGTGAAAGAACTCGAAGAGGCCGACCCCTTTGACCTCGTCTCCGGATTCTTCCGGGACCAGACCGGGAAGGAACTGCGTCCGGAACAGGAAACTCTGCTCAAAGACCTGATGGTCGAACTGTGGGGAGGTGACGAGGCATGAGACCACTGAGCCTGACTCTGTCCGCATTCGGCCCCTATGCCGGGACGACGATCATCGACTTCTCGAAGCTCGGGGACAGCGGACTGTACCTCATCACCGGCGACACCGGCGCGGGGAAGACCACCCTGTTCGACGCCATCGTGTTTGCCCTCTACGGGGAAGCCAGCGGCAGCGACCGGGACGGCAAGGACCTCGCCAGTAAATATGCACAGGAGGGCACGCCGCCCTACGTCGATTTCACGTTCTCCTGTAACGGCAGCGAGTACCGGGTCTTCCGGAGCGTGAACAGAGACGGCCGGCAGAAAGTGCTCATCGATGGGAAAAACCAGCTGCAAGAAGCAGTCCTGTTCGACGGGAACGGCAAGCCGATCGCGAGCAAGGTCAAGGAAGTGACGGCGAACGTCGTGGAACTCCTCGGCCTCACCCGGGACCAGTTCGTGCAGATCGTCATGATCGCGCAGGGCCAGTTCCGCGAACTCCTGACCGCCAGTGAAGACGTCCGCGGACCCATCCTCAAGAAGCTGTTCCAGACGGAGAAGTACGCGACCCTTCAGCAAAGGGTGGGCGATGAACTGTCCGCCCAGAACACAGTCTGTGGCGATCTGTGGCGGGACCTCGACCACGTCGTGACCGCTGTTTCTTCCGGTGAAGAAGGAGACTTCGATACCACGGCCGCTGAGACCCGTTCTGAGGAGTTTCTCTCGTTCCTGGAGAAACGGGTCGAAGACGGTCAAAACGCGCTGGAAACGGCGCAGAGCGAGAAAACGAAGCTCGATGAAACTCTCCTGAAACTGCAGAAGCAGAAGGGGGCCGATGAAGCCCTCCTGAAGCAGGCCGGCGAACTGACCGGCGTGCTCACGGCGCTGGAGACCGCGGCGAAGACCTTTGCCGACAGCAAGACGGCATTTGAGGCCGAGAGCGCGGAAGAACGGTCAAAGGAGCGGGACGCTCTCGCGGCGCGGATCGCGCTGGAGACGGAGCAGCTGGGCGAGTATGAGACACTCGACGAGAAGCAGAGAGCGTTTGCTGCGTTCCTGAAAGACCTCAAAGAAAAACAGACACGGTATGCCCGGCTCGCAAAACTGCAGAGCGCAGAAGAGGAATACCAGATAAAACTCGAAATGGAGCAGAACGACCTGCTCTCCGCACCGAAAGAGCAGGCCGAGTGGTCCCATGCGCGGGACGCGGCAGAAGAGCGCGGCAAAGCACTGAACGATCTTCAGACACGGCTGGATACCTGTGCGGCAGGGAAGAAGACCCTGAAACAGTTGCAGGACGACTTCACCGATAAGAAACACCAATACGATACCGCTGAGGCTTTGCGGAAGGCGCTGGAGGACCAGTACCTGAATGCGCAGGCCGGCATCCTGGCTGAGACTCTGGTTGACGGAGAACCCTGCCCGGTCTGCGGTTCCACAGACCATCCGCACTGCGCGGTTCTCCCGGAGAACACCCCCGAGAAAGCCGATGTGGACCGGGCCAAAGCGAACGAGAAGACTGCCCGTGAAGCGGTAGATCAAGCGCTCGGCAAAGTGGTCGAACAGCGCTCCTCTCTGGAAGAAAAAGAGAAACAGCTGTCAAAGGATTGCGAAGCACTCGACCTTCCGTTCGACGAACAGACCGGCTCTGTGCTGCAGGCCAAACTCGCGGAGAACCGGGCGCTTCAGTCGGAACTGAAGACCGCCGGGGAAGAACTGCAGAAAAAGGTGGAACGCCTCGACAAACTGAACGAGGACCTGCCGAAAAAGAAGGACGCCAATGAGGCTCGTGCCAAAGAACTCGGCGAGCTGAAGACGTCGATCGCCAACCTGTCCGGGCAGAAAGAAACCCTTCAGAAGGAACTGGAAACAGCGCAGGAAAAACTGCCCTATGAGTCCCTGCAGAACGCGGAGGAAGCACTTCGGAACCTGACGACGAAGCAGAAGACGTTGGCAGACGCTCTGGAGGCTGCCCGTAAAGCATTCGAGACCGCGAAGGAGAACAAAGTCGGTCTCGAGGCGAAGCGGAAAACGCTGGAAAGCGGGCTGGAAGGTTTCGACAAAGCGGCCGCGGAAAAGCGGGTCAAAGAGATCGGTGAACTGACGGAGCAGGGGAAAGACCTCGAGCAGAAGGTCATCGCCTGCACGACCGCCCTTCAAATCGCCAAACAGGCTCAGAAGGATGCCGCAAAGACGTTGAAAGAACTCTCTGCCGCGCGGGAAAAACAGCGCTGGCTCCGGGAACTCGACCAGGTCTTCAACGGCAAGCTGACCAGTGAGGGAAGACTGAAGCTGGAGACCTATGTCCAGGCTATCTACTTCGATCAGGTGCTGGCCCACGCGAACCGTCGGCTCTATACCATGACCGACGGCCAGTACGAACTCGCCCGCCAGACGGAGGCGGGGGACAAGCGGTCCGGCTATGCGCTGAACCTCGATGTCATCGACCACTACGGCGATGTATCCCGCCGCTCTGTCAAGACGCTCTCCGGCGGCGAATCGTTCCTCGCGTCTCTGGCCCTGGCACTCGGTCTGTCGGACCTCATCCAGGAGCAGGCCGGCGGCGTCCAGCTCGACACGCTCTTTGTGGATGAAGGCTTCGGAAGCCTCGATGCAGAGTCTCTCGAGAAGGCGCTGCAGACCCTCGAAGAACTGGGGGCGGAGCACCGGCTTGTCGGCATCATCTCCCACGTGGAAGAGCTGGGACAGCGCATCGACAAACAGATCGATGTCAAAAAACTGCCGTCCGGCGGAAGCACGGCGACGCTGGTCGTCTGACAAACAAAACGCATGCCCTTCCCGGGTTTTCCGGGAAGGGCATTTCCTTACGTCTGTTCGATTGACACTCAAAAGTAAATATGTTAGCATAGTTCCGCTGTACGGAGGGTTACCGAAGCGGTCATAACGGGGCGGTCTTGAAAACCGTTAGGCGGAAACGTCACGTGGGTTCGAATCCCACACCCTCCGCCAAAAAAGAGAGCCAAAAGCTTTTGCTTTTGGCTCTCTTTTTCCAGGGTGTGGGATTCGAACCTTTAGGCCTGAGCGTAAAGAAAACAGTCCTGCGGACTGTTTTTAGCGAAGGAAGCTGCGGCAGCAGCTTGGGGCGGGTTTGCGGAGCAAAAACGCGTCGAATCCCACACCCAAAAAGACCTTTACAGCCACCATTAAAAATGGTAAACTGTTAAGGCGTTCAATCGAATATGAACACTGACTTTGACCCGGAGAAGTACCCAAGAGGCCGAAGGGGCTCCCCTGCTAAGGGAGTAGGGCGTGATGAACGTCGCGGGGGTTCAAATCCCCCCTTCTCCGCCAAACGCAAAACCAGACCTATATGGTCTGGTTTTTGTGTTTTACAGAACAGGGGGATTTGAACCCTTGGGCCTGAGCGTAAAAAACAGCCCGGTGGGCTGTTTTTAACGAAGGGAG
>JAZOTY010000087.1:0-79097 GCA_045657845.1 Acutalibacteraceae bacterium
GGAGTTGGCACAATAATTTGTCTTCCTAAGACCGCTTGGCCTCCGACTTGAAGTCTCCGGCGAGGTACTGACGGACCAGAGTGGAGGACGGGGCGTCATAGTCGGGCAGCTTGATCTGCCGGACCGTTTCACCGGCCGCGAGAAGCGCTTCCCTCAGCCGTTCGGTCTGGGTGGATTTCCCGGAACCGTCGAGGCCTTCGAGCACCAGCAGTCGTCCCATGGCCGTTCCCCTTCTCTCTTAAAGATAGACATACTTTTACAGATAACAATATAGACTAAAATATTATAGCAAACCCTTACACAGTAAACAAGACTTGACAGACGAAAAAATAAAAAAGGACACCCGGGAAGGTGTCCTCTCTTTTTTGATTTTCGATCCATGAAATCACGGCAAAACGAACGGCAGCGCCTCGATGAGATCGGTCGCGAGAACGCTCCGGAGCGCCCGGTCGAGCGCACAGTATTCGGCCGCTTTCCCGTGGTAATATGCAGCTGCCGCGGCCGCCTCGAACGGGGCCGTCCCCTGCGCGAGGAAGGCGCCGACGATGCCGGAAAGGGCGTCGCCGCTGCCGCCTTTGGCCAGGCCTTCATTGCCCGTGGTATTCACGAAAATATCGTCCGTCTCGCAGGACGCGATGACGGTGTCGGGACCCTTCAGAAGGACCGTGACGCCGTATGCATCGGCAAAGGTTTTGGCCGCGGAAACGCGGTCGGCGAGGATTTCGGAGACCGGCTTCCCGGTGAGTCTCGCCATCTCTCCCGGATGGGGCGTCAGTACGGTCGGAGCCGTCCGTTCCTTCAGGACCGACAGGTCTCCCGCAAGGTTGTTCAGGGCGTCGGCGTCGAGGAGCACCGGTCCGTCGAACGACTTCAGGAGTTCGGTCAGGACCGCGCAAACGCCGTCGCTCTGGCCAAGGCCGCAGCCCGTCACCAGGACAGTCGCCCTGTCGAGGGACCCGTTCAGGACCGGCAGGGCGTCGACGGAGATCGTTCCGTCGGCCGCGGCCGGCAGCGGCAGGCTCATGGCCTCCGTGAGGTGGGACGAAACGGCCGGATAAGCCGATTCCGGATAGGCGGCGGTCAGGAGACCGGCGCCGGCGCGGAGGGCCGCGTTCGCACAGAGGCAGGCGGCTCCGGGCATCCGGTAACTGCCGCAGAGCGACAGGATGTGACCGGCGTCATTTTTATGGGCGGTCCGGGAACGGACGGGCAGGAGAGCTGCCGCCTCTTCCCCGTCCAGTGTATGCAGACGGGGCGTGACCGCCGCGTAAGATTCGGGCAAAAGCCCGATGTCGAGGATGCGTACATCGCCGCAGTACTCCCTCGCCGGGTACAGCACATGCAGCGGTTTCAGCGTGCTGATGGCGATGGTCCGGTCCGCCTTCACAGCCGTTCCGAGGACCTCGCCGGTATCCGTCACGACGCCGCTCGGAACGTCGATGCTGACCGTGTCTCCGGGGGCTTCGTTCATCGCCGAAAAGACCTCCGACTGGAGTTCGTCCGCGGCGCCCCGGAAGCCGATGCCGAACAGGCAATCGACCAGTACTGATGCGGTTTTTACGGCTTCTGCCGCCTCCGGGGTCCCCCAGGAAAACATGGGGACCGAGAGGTCGGAAGCACGCCGGCAGTTCTCAATGGCATCTGCCGCTTTCGGCGCGCCAAACGCCAGCACGGCACAGACGTCATAACCGGCCCGGAGGAGCTTCCGGGCGATGACGAATCCATCGCCTCCATTCTTCCCGCTGCCGCAGACGACCGTGACCGGGCCGTCCTCCGGAGCGTACTCGTCCATGATGAGGCCGGCGCAACCGGACCCCGCCTTCTCCATGAGGGCGAGGAACTTTGTCCCGATCTCGTCTTCTCTGACTTCGATGGCGCGGATCTCGTCCGCTGTCGTAATGATCATGGTCCGTCTCCTTCTCTCTATCACTGTTCCCATCGTATCACACCGGCTCCGTTCCCGCCACCAAAAAATAGATTGAATTATTCCATGCATTGTAGTAAAATACATGCAATATCGTAAAACGCGATGACGGAGAGAGTACGCTGTTCTCCGACAGACAGAGAGGGCCCGCCACCGGCTGAAAACGGGCCTCTGCCAAAAACAGCGGAAGTTCACTCCCGAGCGGCTTTTCCGAACGCCTCCCGGTCAGTAAGAAAAGACGGCCGCCCTCGTTACCGGGCACAAAGAGTCCGCTTTGCAAAAGGCGGGAATCTGGGTGGTACCGCGGAGTCACGACTTCGTCCCAAGGTGGGGCGGGGTCCTTTTTATTGCTCTTCTTTCTCCCCGCACGAACGACCCATTCGAAAAAAGAGACGAACTTTTGAAAGGAAGCAGATAGCATGGATACGAGAGAACAGCTCGAACAGATCCGCGCAGAAGCAGAAGCGGCCCTGGAAAACGCCGCGTCGCTGCAGGAACTCGACGCCGTCCGCGTCAAGTACCTCGGCAAAAAGGGAGAACTGACCGCCGTCCTCAAGACGATGGGCAAACTCTCTCCCGAAGAGCGCCCGATCGTCGGCCAGATGGCGAACGAGGTCCGTGAGGTCATCAGCGCGGGCATCGACCGCCGCAACGAGCTCCTGAAGGCCGCTCAGCAGGAACTGAAACTGAAAGCCGAGACCATCGATGTCACGCTGCCCGGCGCCAAAGTCGAGATCGGCCACAGACATCCCCTCTCCATCGTCCTCGACGAGGTCAAGGAGATCTTCCTCGGCATGGGCTTTGAAGTCGTCGGCGGTCCCGAAGTCGAATGGGACTACTACAACTTCGAGGCGCTGAATATCCCGAAGGACCATCCGGCGAGAGACACGCAGGACACCTTCTACATCACGGAGAACATGCTGCTCCGGACCCAGACCTCCGGCGTCCAGATCCGGACCATGGAGAACAAGAAGCCCCCCATCCGCATGATCGCGCCGGGACGCGTCTTCCGCTCCGATGCGGTCGACGCCACCCACTCCCCGCTCTTCCATCAGATCGAGGGCATGGCGATCGACGAGGGCATCACCATGGGCGACCTCAAGGGCACCCTGGAGACCTTTGCCAAAAAACTCTACGGCGAACAGACGAAGATCCGTCTGCGCCCCCACCACTTCCCCTTCACGGAGCCGTCCTGTGAGATCGACGTCTCCTGCTTCAAGTGCGGCGGCTGCGGCTGCTCCATGTGCAAGGGCGAAGGCTGGATCGAGATCCTCGGCGGCGGCATGGTCCACCCGAAGGTCCTGCGCACCGGCGGCATCGATCCCGAGAAGTACAGCGGTTTCGCCTTCGGCGTCGGCCTTGAGCGAATCGCCATGTTCCGCTTCGGACTGGACGACATGCGTCTCCTCTACGAGAACGACGTCCGGTTCCTCGACCAGTTTTAAGGAGGTTTGACAGAATGGATCTTTCAAAGAAATGGTTAGCCGATTATGTCGACCTTGATATCGAGGACCGGGAGTTCGCGGAAGCGATCACCATCTCCGGCTCCAAGGTCGAGTCCTACAAGCAGGAAGGCGAAGAACTGAAGAACATCGTCGTCGGCCACCTGCTTTCCCTGAAAAAACATGAGAACGCCGACAAGCTCTGGGTCTGTGAAGTCGATGTCGGAGGCGATGCACCGCTCCAGATCGTCACGGCCGCCCAGAACCTGACCGAAGGCGATTACGTCCCCGTCGCGCTCCACAACTCCGTGGTCGCCGGCGGCACCAAGATCACCAAAGGCAAGATGCGCGGTGAGGTCTCGGAGGGCATGATGTGCTCCGTCGCCGAACTGGGCGTCACGGTCCACGACTTCCCCTATGCCATCGAAGACGGCATCTTCATCCTCGGCGACGACTGTGAAAAGGTCCCGGGCATGGACATCCGGGAAGCCATCGGTCTGAACGACACGGTCACCGAGTTCGAGATCACCTCGAACCGTCCCGACTGCATGTGCGTCATCGGTCTCGCGAGAGAGGCCGCGGCCACCTTCGACGTCCCGCTGAAGCTCCATACTCCGGAAGTCAAAGCCGGCGAAGGCGACGTCAACGACCTCCTGAAGGTCGACATCGAAGCCGCCGACAAGTGCTACCGCTATGCCGGCGCCGTCGTCAGAAACGTCCGCGTGGCTCCCTCGCCCCGCTGGATGAGAGAGCGGCTCCGCGCCTGCGGCGTCCGTCCCATCAACAACATCGTCGACATCACGAACTACGTCATGCTCGAGTACGGCCAGCCGATGCACGCCTTCGACCTCCGGTTCCTCGAGGGGAACCATGTCGTGGTCCGCAACGCGAAGGCCGGCGAGTCCATCACCACGCTCGACGGCATCGAGCGTCCGCTGGACGACACCATGCTCGTCATCGCCGACGAGAAGAAGCCCGTCGCCGTGGCCGGCGTCATGGGCGGTGAATACTCCGGCATCATGGACGACACCAATACGATCGTCTTCGAGTCCGCCTGCTTCAACGGCCCGTCGGTCCGCCGCACCGCCAAGAAGCTCGGCATGCGCACCGAGTCCTCGGCCCGGTTCGAAAAACAGCTCAACCCCGATGACTGCGACCTCTGCCTGAAGCGCGCCCTCGAGCTCGTCCAGCTCTTCGACGCCGGCGACGTCGTGAACGGCATCATCGATGTCTATCCGACGCCGAAAGAAGTCGTCACGCTGCCCTTCGACCCCGACTGGGTCAACAGGTTCATCGGCATCGACTGCCCCGCCGACGAGCAGAAAGCCATCCTCGAGAAGATCGGCTTCCGGGTCGAAGACGGCGTCATCACCGCTCCGTCCTTCCGGATCGACATCGAGTCCCAGGCCGACATCTCCGAGGAGATCGCCCGGTTCTACGGCTACAACAATATCCCCAACACGCAACTGCGCGGCACCGCCGACGCATCGCTCACCGACCGGCAGAAGTTCAATCGCCTCGTCGAGAACACCCTCCTCTCGAGCGGCCTCTCCGAGACGCAGACCTTCTCCTTCATCTCCCCGAAGACCTACGACAAGCTCTGCCTGCCGGAGGACTCCGAACTGCGGAAGAACATCGTCATCAGCAACCCCCTCGGCGAAGACACCAGCGTCATGCGCCGCACGGCCCTCGGTTCCATGATGGAAGTCCTCTCCCGCAACTACAACAACCGCAACCCGAAGGCCTTCCTCTACGAAGTCGCGACGGTCTATGTCCCCCACGCCACGCTCGACGAGCTGCCCGATGAAGATCAGGAGATCGTCATCGGCATGTACGGGCAGGAGGCCGACTACTTCAAGGTCAAAGGCATCCTCGAGAACCTGCTCGACACCGTCGGCATCCGTGACTACGACGTCGTCCCGGTCACCGACCACCCGTCGTTCCACCCGGGCCGCACGGCCGCCATCCAGGTCGAGGGCAAACAGCTCGCTCTCCTCGGCGAAGTCCATCCGAACGTCCGGAGCAACTATGAGATCAAAGCGCGTACCTACGCCGCTCTCGTCGACATGGAACTCCTCGAAGAGTGCTCCGACCTCGTCCGTCTGTACAAGCAGCTGCCGAAGTACCCGGTCACGACCCGCGACCTCGCGTTCGTCGTAAATCAGATCACTCCGGTCCTGGTCCTGGAAAAGGCCATCAAGAGAGCCGCCGGCAACATCCTCGAGAGCATCGAGCTCTTCGACGTCTACGCGGGCGAGCAGATCGGCAAAGGAAAGAAGAGCGTTGCCTTCAACCTCATCTTCCGCGCCGAGGACCGCACCCTGACCGACGAAGAGTGCAACAGCGCCGTCCAGAAGGCCATCGCGGCCGCCGAAAAGCTCGGAGCGGAGCTCCGTTCCTGACGGTGGAGGGCGCAAAAAGCATTTGTGTTCTATGAGTTCTTGGTATATAATGATTTTTAACAAAGAGTTGGAGGTGGCACCATGACCGATAAAACGATCCAGTTTTCCATCAAGGACGATTCCGATGCCGAGATGAGAAAGATCCTGGGTGAAGTCTATACTGCTCTGAAGGAAAAAGGCTATAACCCGACCAGCCAGATCGTCGGTTATCTTCTGTCGGAGGACCCGACCTACATCACCACCCACAACAACGCGCGCAGCCTCATCCGGAAAGTCGACCGCGACGAACTGATGCAGGCTCTCGTCAAGAACTTCCTGGACAAATAAGTCCGGCGCGCGACAAGTTCTAGAAACGGAGTGAATCCATTGGCTGAGAAAAAGAACGCTTTCCTGACCTACAAGGGCAAACCGCTCGTGCGGCAGGGAAACACTCTTTACTACGGCAACATGTACGACCCCTTCGTCGTCATGCTGACCATCACCAAGTCTGAAAAGAAGGGCGACCTCGACATCGCCGAAAAGGTCCGCGTTCAGCTCATGAACACCGACCCCGCCTGTCCCCCGACAGAGATCATCGTCAAGACGGCGGAGCGCCCCGGCCTCTACCCGGCCATGGCCATCGGCTCCACCTGGCTGGAGAAAGCCCTCAAAGACGCAGAGTAACCAACAAAAAGACCTCAAGGCACACGCCTTGAGGTCTTTTTTCATATTCATAATAGATCGTTCGGCCTTAAGAGAAGCATAACGCTGCTCCGCCGTCTGTCATAAGGTCCGCTCCTCCGAGCTGTGAGATTCCAGTCCTGCGGACGCGCTCGTCCGGTGCGATTATGACATCCGACGGACATCGTGATGCCGGTTGGCCGAACGTTTGCTTTTGACTTTCACCGAAAGGATCTCAGCGGAGGAGCAAGAGTGCCGTCGAGACGCTTGGGGGAAAGCCCGGAACATCTGTGGAAGGGCGCGCGGTTCGGGATGGCAAGTGGCTCGGCGGCCTCTTGCGACGGAACGCGATCAAAAAGCCAAAAGCAAACGGATCAGGATTCGTAGAAGGCGGAGCCGGTGACGGCCGCGGCGCAGCGGCCGGAGGAGTACTCCGTCAGCTGTGCCCGGAAGCCGTCGACTTCGTCTTCAGGCAGGCGGAACCGCACGGTCACACTGTCCGTGAAGTCGGTGCCGGTCTCTTTGCCGCCGTGTGCGGCGATGAGGGCCGGGATGCGGCCGTACAGCGTGTAGTCGCAGGTGAGTTCGCATTCGGCGCACTTCACCATCGTGATGATCTCCCCCGCTTCGAGCGCGAGAGTCGCGCTGTGGGAATAGGCACGCACGAGACCGCCGGCGCCGAGCAGGATGCCGCCGAAGTAGCGGGTGATGACGACGCAGACATCGGTCACGTCGGACTTTTCGAGCACGTCGAGGATCGGCATGCCCGCCGTCCCCTGGGGCTCTCCGTCATCCGAGAACCGTTTGACGCCGCCCTCTCTCAGGATGTACGCCGAACAGTTGTGGCGCGCGTCCCAGTGTTTCTGCTTGATGGCGGCGATGAACGCGGCCGCCTCCTCCTGGGAGCGGACCGGCGCGGCATAACAGAGAAAACGGGAGCGTTTGACCTCGTATTCCCCGCAGCCTTCGTTCCGTACGGTGCGGTAGGACTCCATGGCGGTCCCTCCTTCTGCAGAGATTCAAAAGAAAAGGCGGTACAAAGTGTACCGCCTTTTTAAAAAGCCAATCGGCTTATTTGCCCTGAGTCTTAGCGTAACGTCTGTTGAATCGGTCTACGCGTCCACCGGTATCGACAAGTTTCTGCTTGCCGGTGAAGAACGGGTGACAATTGGAGCAAATATCGACACGGAGGTCCTGCTTGGTGGAGCTGGTCTCATAGGTGGCTCCGCAGGCACACCGTACGGTCGTCGGACCGTATGCGGGATGGATTCCTTCCTTCATCTCGTTTCACCTCTTTTGTAGTAATGCGGACGCCAGGGTCCCTCTGTGTTACCGGGATATTCTATCACACTGTTTTATTAAATGCAATAAGGAAATTTCCCGTTTTTACAACCTTATTTGCGGTTGCTGAAGAGGCTGTCGATCGCGTCGAAATAATCGTCTTCGAACAGGTCGTCGCCGCTGCCCGCGGGAGCTTTCGTCTCTTCCGGCTCATCGAAGATGAAGCGTTCGGTGGCGGGAGCCTCAAAGGCAGGGGTATCGGAACCGGCCGGGTTGATGTTGCGGGCCGGGGACTCGATCTTCATGTCGCCAAAGTTCGGGCCGTCCCAGTCAAGGTCCAGTTTGAGCGGAGAAGAGAACTGGGTCGGATCTTCGCCGAAACCGGTGGCGATGACGGTGATGACCATCTCATCCTGGAGCGTGTCGTCGAATGCGACACCCCAGATGATGTTGGCGTCCGGATGAGCGGCGTTGGAGATGAGGGTGGATGCTTCCTCGACCTCGTCCAGTCCGATGTCCGGAGAAGAAGTGATGCTGATGATAACGCCGTGAGCGCCTTCGATGGAGGTCTCCAGAAGCGGGCTGGAAACCGCAGCCGAAGCGGCGTTCTTGGCCTTGTCTTTACCGGTGGCACGGCCGACACCCATGTGTGCGTGGCCGGCGTCTCTCATGATGGCGCTGACATCTGCGAAGTCCAGGTTGATGAAGCCCGGGATCTTGATGAGTTCGGAGATGCTCTTGACGCCCTGACGGAGCACGTCATCGGCCGCGTCGAACGCGTTGGCCAGCGTGATGGGCTCGTCAGAGTAATATTTGAGTCGGTCGTTCGGGATGACCACAAGGCTGTCTACGTGCTGAGCCAGTTCCTTGATGCCCTCTTCGGCCTGATCCATTCTGTGCTTGCCTTCAAAGCTGAAGGGTTTCGTGACGATACCGACCGTCAGGATGCCCATCTCTTTGGCGGCTGCCGCGATGATGGGAGCGGCACCGGTACCGGTACCACCGCCCATGCCGGCGGTGACAAAGACCATGTCGGTGCCCTTCAGAGCATCGGTGATGACGTCTTTGCTCTCTTCGGCGGCGCGTTTGCCGATCTCGGGTCTTGCGCCGGCGCCCTGTCCTCTGGTCACCTTTTCACCGATCTGGATCTTATGGGTGGCCTGAGAATAGATGAGTACGTGTTTATCTGTATTGATGGAGACAAATTCAACGCCCTTGACGTCCGAAGCGATCATTCGGTTGACGGCATTTCCGCCGCCGCCGCCGACGCCAATAACTTTGATCTGCACAACACTGTCAAAATCTGCTGCCATTTCGAAAGGCATGTTCGTTCCTCCCTTTTTGTGCACAAAGGTCACACAATTGCGTAGTAATGCAATTTAGCTTTAATTATATACTCTAATATACTAACACGGCCTGTTAAATAATTCAATAACCTTTTCCGTGCCGGTAACCTGCTCAGCCGCCGATGTCAGCGGGGTCCTGGGTCGTTGCGGTCGTGGTCGTCGTCGTGGTCGTACCGGTCGCGGTCGTGCTGCCGGCCGCGGTCGTTCCGGTCGTCGTCGTGCCGCTCGTCGTGGTCGTACTGACCGGCTTTCCGTCGACATCGGTGACGACTTCGGTCGTCTCTCCCGGGAGCGTGACCGTCGTGGTCGTCGTCGTGGTAGTCATCGTCGTGGCGCCGCCTTCGGAGAAGTACGCCTTTCCTTCGATGGAGAGGTCGATCGTCCCCTTCTGTTCGGTACTGACCTTGTTCTGTTCCTCAAGGACTTTCGCGCACATAGCCGCCTTTCGGTCGAGGCCGGTCGCGGAGCCCAGCAGGATCGTGATGCGCTGCTGGTAAGTCAGCCGGATGTCAGAGACCTTCGTGAGGTCGACGGCTGTGATGTCCCGGACGCCCCAGCGGTCCATCGCCGCGCGGATCTCCTTGTAGGTCTCGAACACCTTCGCGTTCTTCGCCTTCAGAGGATATCCGACTTTGGCTTCCTGCACCTTCACGCCGGTGATGATCGTCACGGACGGGTCCGCGTTGCGCAGGTCTTCCCCGCCGGCGATCTCGACGGCATTTGCCACGGTCGTCGGTTCGACGATCATGCCGTTCGCGTCCGTGACCGGTTCGCTCTGGACAGTCGTGGTCGTGGTGGTGGTCGTCACTGTCGTCGTGGTGGTCGTCGTCTTCTTGGCTTTCTTGGGCGATTTACCTGTCTTTTTCTTCGCCTGCCGCTCGATCAGGGAGTTCAGCGAGTCGATATTGTTCGCGGTCGCGAGCACTTTGTTGCTCTCGTTCAGAACGATATATTTGTCGTTGTACTTCACAGCGGCCGTCACGGTGCTGTCTTCGACGAAGACCTTCACCTTGCTCGGGAAACTGCGTTTCACGATGATCTCACCGGTGTACGGCAGCTTCGTGCTGATGCGGTCGGCCGCTTTTTCCCGGTTCAGCAGGAACAGGCTGTCCCCCTCTTCGATGCCGCTCGCGTCGCGGATCTGCGCCGCGCTGTACTGCGACTTGGACGCGTCCACCTCGACGGCCGTCACTTTGAAAAAGACGGTCAGCGACAGGATGACGGCGGTGACGACACCGATGGCGACCAGAAGGATGATCCAGATCGCCTTGTTGCGGGTCTTCTGTCGTTCCAGTTCCTGGCGGTTCTCCCGCCGGAGCTCTTCGCGGGACTTGGCCGAAGCCGCTTTGCCCCGTTTCGGTTTAGCCATGGTCTTCCTCCCCGGCATGGGCCTTTGCGAGGTCCATGAGGTTCCCCGCGATCCGTTCGGTCGCGTCGAGGATGGCCATGGCTCTCGCGTTCGCTTCGATGGTCCGGATCTTTTCGGGGTCGTTCACCAGAGACTCGGTCGCCTCGTAGAGGGTGTCCCCTGTCAGATCTTTCTGTTCGATGATGAGGGCGGCGTCCCGGTCGACCAGTTCCATCGCGTTGTAATACTGATGGTTCTCGGCGACGTTCGGGGACGGGATGAGAATGGAAGCTTTGCCGAGGGCGCGGATCTCGTAGAGCGAGGAGGCGCCGGAGCGGCAGATGACGATGTCGGCGGCCGGCATGCAGACTTCCATGTCGTCGATGTATTCCCGGAGCGTGATGTTGCCGTAATGGGCGGCGTCGACTCCGAGTTCTTTGAGCTCTTCCGGCACATACTGGCCGTACTGGCCGTATGCGTGGATGAAATAGAGTTTCTTATTGTCTTTTTCTCTGGCGATGAGTTCACACATCGCGTGGTTGATGGCATCTGCCCCGAGGCTCCCGCCCATGGAGAGGACGAGGATGCGGTCGTCGGGGATGCCCAGTTTTTTGCGGCACTCCGCGCGGTCGGCCGAGACCATCTCGCCGCGGACCGGCAGGCCGGTGATGACCGGCGGGTTCTTGCATTCGATGCGTTGCTCTGCGTCTTCGGACGTCAGCATGACGACATCGACCATTTTGGCCAGCGCTTTATTGGTGATGCCCGGGTAGGCGTTCTGCTCGTGGATCGCGGTCGGAACGCCCAGTTTCGCGGCGGCGCGGATGACCGGGCCGCTCACGTAGCCGCCAAAACCGATGGCGGCGTCGGGCTGGTATTCTCTGATCAGTTTTTTCGCCTGGGTGCTGGACGTGAACATCTTGACCAGCGCGGCGCTGTCCCGTTTGATGTTGTTCCAGGAGAGGCCGCGGTAAAAGCCGCGGACGTCGATCGCCGTGAAGTCGAAACCGGCCTGCGGGACCAGTCTCGTCTCCATGTGGGTCGGGGTGCCGACGAAGAGGATCTCGACCTCGTCGCCGTACTCTTCACGGATCTTCCCCGCCACCGCCAGTGCCGGGTTGATGTGTCCGCCGGTACCACCGGTCGCAAATAGTAGTTTCATGAGCGTTCCTCCTCAGATTTTCTTGAGTTTTGCGGTCCGGGAGACCGAGAGCACGACACCCATTTCAAAGATCAGCATGAGGAGCGATGTGCCGCCGTAGCTGAAGAACGGGAGCGAGATGCCCGTGTTGGGCAGGACGTCGGTGACGACGCCGATATTGAGGGCTGCCTGCAGGCCGACCTGGAACACGATGCCCATCGCCAGCAGAGCGCCGAATTTGTCTTTTGCCTTGATCCCGATGAGGAACCCGCGCCATACCAGCAGCGCGAAGAGGATGACGATGAAGAGCGCGCCGACGAATCCGAGTTCCTCGCAGATGATCGAGAAAATGAAGTCGTTCTGCGGTTCGGAGACGTAGAGCTGTTTCATCTTGGAATTGCCGAGACCGACGCCGAAGAAGCCTCCGGAGCCGATGGCGTAGATCGCCTGGTTGGTCTGCCAGCGGACGCCCAGCGGGTCATAGCTCTTGTCGACCCAGGACAGGATGCGGGGCTGCGCGTGTTCCGGCAGGATCGACGGGTTGTTGATGACGACGATGACCAGAACGACCAGCGCAACGGCGCCGAGGACGAACCAGCGGTAGTTGAATCCGGCGAGGAACATCATCATGACGCCGAGGGCGAAGATGAGCAGGGTGCCGGAGACGTGGTTCTCTTTGTAAACGAGCGCGCAGGTGACGGCCAGGATGAGCAGGTACCACAGCATGTGGACCGTCTTGGCCCTGATCTTGATGAGGCCTCTCCCCTGATTGAACCCCTGTGCCCAGGAGGCGTCCGAGAGCGCGTTGGAATTGATCTCCTTGAAATGCCGGTCCATGTGGTACGCGAAGTACAGGATGATCGCGAACTTCGCGACCTCCGACGGCTGGAACGTGACCGGGCCGAGGGAGATCCACCGGTGGAAGTCTTCAAAGCCGGCGGGCGGCGGCACCAGAAGGACCGCGACCAGGAGGGCGAACGAGACCAGCAGGATGGGGATGGCCGCGCCCTTCAGGATGTGGTAGTCGACGCGGGACATGACGCCCAGGACGATGAGGCCGAGGACCGCGAACACCAGCTGCCGTTTGAAGTAGTAGAAACTGTCATTGAAATAGTAGTAGGAATACGACGAACTCGCCGAGAACATCATGATGAGTCCCAGCGTGATCAGTGCGATAACGATCATGAAAAACGGGATGTCGAGGCCGCCGAGGGCCAGGAATCCGTGTTTTTGTTTTGCGTTCGCGTTTCTTTTTGCCATAATTCGTCAAACTCCAAAATAGATGAGGATGCAGGCAAGGATGCCGCAGAGCATGTTGACTGCTGCAAATACGTAGTTGATCTTCTCTTCGGACCAGCCGCTCTTTTCGAAGTGGTGGTGGATGGGAGCCATCTTGAAGAGACGTTTGCCGGTGGCTTCGGGGTCGGTCCTCTGAGCGATCTTTCTCGTGACCTTGAAATAGAGGATCTGGATGACGTCGGAAGCGCCCTCGACCACATAGATGAAGCCGGCGAGGAGCAGGATGAGCGGGCAGTTGATGGCGTACGCCAGAGCGACGATCATACCGCCGAGGAACATGGAGCCTGTATCGCCCATGAAGCATTTGGCCGGGTGCCAGTTCCAGATGAGGTAACCGGCGCAGGCACCGGCGAGTGCCGCGGCGAGGATCGTGGCGCCGAGGCAGTGGACGAAGACCGCCATGACTGCGAAGGACACGGCCGCCGTGGTCGTGACCGAGGCGCAGAGGCCGTCGATGCCGTCCGTGAAGTTGACCGCGTTGACGGTCGCGTACATGACGATGAAGGTGAAGATGCAGAAGAAGAAGGTGTTGCCGTAGTCCCAGGTCCCGGCGAACGGGATGCGCATGTAGACGTTGCCCGACAGGATGAGGGTGGCGATGTACGCCGCGCAGAGGAACAGCTGGAGCAGCGTCTTCTGGATGACCGTCAGGCCCTCGTTCTGCTCTTTGCGGACTTTGATGTAGTCGTCGGCGAAGCCGATGAGGCCGAAGCCGAGCGCCATGAGGAGACCGCCGTAGATCTTGGCCTTTTCGGCGCCGGCGACGAGGGAGTCCCCGCCGACGAGGTCATAGCCCAGCACTTTCGCGACGAGCACGACCACAAGGAAGGCGACCGTCGTACCGATGATGAACATGAAGCCGCCCATGGTGGGGGTCCCCTGTTTCTGTTTATGCCAGTTCGGTCCGATGTCGAGGATCGTCTGGCCGAATTTCAGTTTGTGGAGCCACGGCACCAGTTTGATGCCGAGGAGCGCGCTGAGGGCGAAGCCCAGGACAGACGCGCAGATGACAGCTGCAAGTTTCATGATGTTCTTCCTCGTTTCTCAAATAATCTCACGCTTATTCGTCCAGATTGTCGTAGATGTTCTGAATGATCTCTTCCATCTGCATGCCGCGGCTGCCTTTGACCGCGACGACATCGCCGGGCTTCAGCATCCCGGTCAGCTTGGCCGTCAGGTCCGCCTTGTCCTGGAAATCGAAGACCCGGAGCAGACCGTGTTCTCTCGCCGACTGAGCGGCGAACTTCGACATGGGGCCGTAGGTGATGAGCAGGTCGACGCCCGCCTCGGCCATGTACTGTCCGGCGAGGGCATGGGCCTCTTCCGAATAGTCGCCGAGTTCCAGCATGTCGCCGATGATGGCGATCTTCCGTCGGCCGGGCGCTCCCTTCAGCATGAGGGTCTCGGCCATGGCTTTCATGGAGTCGGGGCTCGCGTTGTAGCAGTCTTCGATGACGGTGACGCCGCCCTTCTCGACGATGTTCTCCCGCATGCCGGCGGGACGGTATCCTTTGAGCGCTGCGGCGGCATCTTCGAGGGGGATCTCCAGTTCGAGGCCCACCCCTATTGCGGCCAGCGCATCGTAAACATTGTGCTCTCCGGTCGTCGGGAGTTCGACGCGGCAGCGCCCCTGATCGGTGACGGCCGTGAAGACCGTGGAATCATCGAGGTACTCGATGTCTTCGGCACGGACATCGGCGGTCTCGTCGTGGATCGCGAACCAGCGGATCCGGTAGTCCGGAAGCTCCACGGTGGACAGGAGGTCATTGTCTTTGTTGAGGAGGATCGGGGAACCCGGTTTCATCCCGTCGAGGAGCTCCAGTTTCGCGGCCAGGATGCCTTCCCGGCTGCCGAGGTTCTCGATGTGCGAGACGCCGACATTCGTGATGACGCCGATGTCCGGCAGCGCCGTTTTCGAGAGTGTAGAGATCTCGCCCTTGTGGTTCATGCCCAGTTCGAGGACCAGAGCGGTGTGTTCCGGTTCGAGCCGGAGCAGGACCTTCGGGAGGCCGATCTCATTGTTCCAGTTTTTATAGGTCTTGTGCGCATGGAACTTTGCGTTCAGGACGCACCAGATCATCTCTTTGGTCGTCGTCTTCCCCACACTGCCGGTGAGGGCGACGACCGGGATATCATATTCCAGCCGGTACGACTTTGCAAGGTCCAGAAATGCCTTCGTCGTATCGGCCACTTTGACAGTGGGCACTTTGCAGCTCACGTCTTTGTGACAGAGGACGGCCGTTGCGCCCGCCTCTACCGCGGAGTCGACGAACTGATGACCGTCGAGCCGTTCCCCTTTGATGGCGATGAACAGGCTGCCGGGTCGCGCCTCCCGGTTGTCGATGACGACCGAGGTGACTTCCGCATGTCCGCTGGCGACCCCTCCGGTCGCCCTTGCGATCTCTTCCGTTGTAAACGTTCTCATGGTTGCTTGCTCCTTGATATATCAATCGGCATTGCCGGTATCTTCGATCTCCATTTCGGTGGTCGTGGTCATGTAGGCCACGGTCACCGTCGAGCCGAGGGCGACTTTCGTCCCCTTGGAAATGCTCTGGGTGTAGGAGGCGCCGGTGAAGTCGTTCGTCATCCCGACGATCTCGACGTTGAGTCCGGCCGCTTTCGCGGTGGACCGCGCCTGGCTCACCGTGAGGCCGGTGAGATTCGGCACTTCCACGACCTCATCGGTCTTCGCGCTCTTCGTGTAGAGGACGATGACGCCGTTCTGCGGGATGAGCTTCCCGGCTTCGGGGTACTGCGCCTTGACTTTCGGTCCGTCTCCGATGATCCGGACCGTGTATCCGCTCGCCGTCAGTGATTCCTGTGCGGCCTCGGTCTTGAGCCCGACGACACTGGGCGTCTTGACATCCTGCTGTCCCTTCTGGTCGTCTTCGTATTCCGGCTCGATGTTGAGATAGCGGAGCGTATTGCCGATGACTTCGGCCGCCACGGGCGCCGCGGTCTTGCCGCCGGTGAAGCTGCCGTTCTTCGGGTCGTCGATGATGATGATGACGGAGATCTCCGGGTCATCTGCCGGCGCGAAGCCGCAGAACGAGCCGATGTAGTCCTCGGTCGAGGTGGTCAGCTTTTCGGACGTACCGGTCTTCCCCGCGATCTTGTAGCCGTTGACGGTCGCGTTCTTCGCGGTACCGTTCTTGACGACTTCGACCATCATCTGGGTGACGGTGTCGGCGGTCAGTTTCGAGACGACCTGACGGCGCACGGTGGGTTTCGTCACCGAGAGGACGTTCCCGTCGGCGTCGAGCTCTTTCGCCACGATGTAGGGCTGGACCAGCTTGCCGTCGTTGGCGATGGCGTTGATGGCGGTGCAGATCTGGATCGGCGAGACCTGGAAGGACTGGCCGAAGGAACTCGACGCGAGTTCGACGGGTCCCATGCGGTCTGCCGTGTAGTAGGTGATGCCGGGCTTCGGAGCGGCTTCGGCCGCAAGGTCGATGCCGGTCGTCTCACCGAGGCCGAACGCCTCGAAGTAGTTGCTGAATTTTTCAGAACCCAGGCGCTGTGCGACCTGGATGTAGATCGGGTTGCAGGAGTTCATCAGAGAGGTCGTGAAGTCCTCGGAGCCGTGGCCTCTGCGGTTGGAGCAGTGGTACGTGATGTCCTTGACCCGGTAACTGCCGCCGCAGACGAACATCTCGTCCGGCGTGACGACGCCCTCTTCGATGCCGGCCGCCGCGGTGATGCATTTGAAAACGGAGCCGGGTTCGTAGGTATCGGTGATCGTACGGTTCCGCCACTGGGCGAACAGTGCGGAGGTCGTGGCCTTCGCCCGCTCGTCGTCGTTGGCGATCTTGTCGAGCTCCTCTTTGACGTCGGCCTTCGAGATCTTGTACGGCTCGTTGAGGTCGTAGTCCGGCTGGCTGCTCATCGCGAGGATGGCGCCGGTCTTGACGTCCATGACGATGCCGTAGCCGTAGGTGGCGCCCTGCGTCTCTACGGCATGGGACAGCGCGGAGTCGAGGTAATACTGGACGGCGTTGTCGATCGTCAGCTGGAGACTGGTACCCTCCTGGGCCGCGTAGTAAGTGGCGAAATCGGAGGCGATCTGCCGCTGTTTGGCGTTCTGCGCCGTGATGTTCCGGCCGGTGAGACCGGTGAGTTTCGTGTTGTAGGCGGATTCGAGTCCGGACATGCCCTTGTCGCTGGAGCCCGTAAATCCGATGACGGTGGAGGCGAAGTTGTCGTAAGGATAGAACCGGGTGACGTCGTCCTCGATGCCGAGGAACCGGTTATAGCCCTTGTTCTCATTGCGGAGTTTCTCGACGAGCTGTTTCGTCTTGAAGTCCACCTTCGCTTTGAGGACGATGTATTTCCGTTCTTTCTTGAGACAGTCCGCGAGGACGTCGTCGTAGTTGAGTTCGAGGATGGAGGACAGGCTGGATGCGGCCCGTTTCGCCGTCGACTCGTCGGGGATCTCCTTCGGGTTGATGAAGATCTTCCAGGCGTCGGTGCTCTGGGCGAGGATGTTCATGTTGCTGTCGTAGATGGTCCCCCGGCGCGCCGCGACAACGGTGTCGGACAGCTGTTCCGACTCCGCTTTCCGGCGGTTCTCCTCCCCGTGGATGAGTCCGGTATTGATCATGCCGAACACCCCGATACCGAAGCCCAGTACCAGGGTGAGGATCATGGCGATGTACGCCCGATCCTGCAGCTTTCTATCTGTTTTTCTCGCCATTTTTGGTCCTCCGAAGCGCCCCTTATTTACGACGTTGAGAGTTAGGAAAGTTTTTCCTAACTCTCAATCGCGGGTGCGTTATTCGTTTTTACTGATCTTTAATTTCTGTGCGATGTCTTTGTCGCCGTGGGTCTTCCCGCCGCTGACTTCGACCGCATCGTCCTCCGACAGTTTCACGTAGTTGACCTGATAGTCGGAGATCTTGACCATGCCGAGTTCGTACCTGGCGTACTGGTCTACTTTTTCCAGGGAAACATTGGCGTTGAGCTCCATGTTTCGCCGTGTATTGTCGCTTTCGATGACGCTGATCTGCTGATTGATGGCGTCGAGCTGCTGGTCGAGCTCATCGACCTGGACCTGACTGTAGATCTTGAATCCGAAGACCAGGAACAGGACGGCGGCCAGCGCCACGACCCGGAATGCGACTGCGCGGCTGCGCCGGGCCTCTGCCCGCAGCTGCTTCTGCGATTTCCGGACGACCCGCGGCCGTCGGGCCCTTCGGGTCTGGGGCGTGGGGTTGGGGTGAGTCTTCGGCACCGCTGTTCCCCGTACGGGACGGGTCGGCTCGGAAAGCCTTGCGTTCCGCTGACTGCGATATGAATTCAAATCATACGCGCCACGGTTTCCAGTAGCAGCCATCTGACTCACCTCCCCACTGTGCTGATGTATGTATGTAAAATCAATCGGGTTCTCTGTCTTTGAGCTTTCTTATGCAGCGGAGTTTCGCGCTGCGGCTCCTCGGGTTCTGTTCCAGTTCTTCCTCCCCCGCCGTTTTGAATTTGAACGGGAGCTCCGCGCTGGGCGTCCTGCCGCAGACGCAGACCGGGAATTCCGGCGGACAGATGCAGCCCTGGCAGTAATCGGCAAAGCGCTGTTTGACCATCCGGTCTTCGAGGGAATGGAACGTGATGATGGAAAGGATGCCGCCGTCCTTCAGGACGTCGAACATGCTGTCCAGTGCGGTGTTCAGGACATCCATCTCTCCGTTCACCGCGATCCGGAGTGCCTGGAAGGTCTTCCGGGCAGGATGCTTCGCACGCCGTTGCTTTGCGGGGACCGCTCCTTTGACCAGCTCCGCGAGCTGCAGCGTGGTTTCGATCGGCGCTTCCGCCCTGGCCTTCACGATGGAGGCCGCGATGCGGGGCGCGTTTTTTTCTTCTCCATAGGTATAGAGGATCTTCCGGAGTTCCGCCTCAGGAAGTTCGTTGCAGAGGTCGGCGGCCGTCGGGCCCTCCTGACTCATCCGCATATCGAGGGGCGCGTCCGTATGGAAGGAGAACCCCCGTTCCGGTGTGTCGAGCTGATGAGAGCTCACACCGAGATCGGCCAGGATGCCGTCCACGCGGTCGATGCCGAGGTCGGACAGCGCTTCGGCGATGTGCGCGAAGTTGTCATGGACGACGGTGACCCGCGGGTCGGATCCGATCCGTTCTTTAATGATTTGTATAGCATCCGGGTCCTGATCCATGCAGATGAGTCTCCCCTGTTCGGAAAGCCTCTCGAGGATCTTCGACGAGTGACCGGCGCCGCCGGCCGTGGCATCGACATAGATGCCGTCCGGGTCGATCTGCAGTGAGTCGAGTGTCTCCTGCAGGAGGACGGGGATGTGAGAGAATGTCACTTCACTCATCAGAATACGACCTCGACACCCAGTTCGTCGGCGCTCATGGTCTTGCCGGAATCAGCTTCCACGGAAGCGGCATCCCAGACTTCGAACTTGTTGCCGGAGCCGATGATGAGGACCTCTTTGTCGAGTCCCGCGTAATCGAGCAGGTCGGCTTTGACCGTGAATCGCCCCTGGCTGTCCATTTCCACCAGATCGGCGTTGCGGAAGAAGTCCCGTTTGAAGCGGCGGTATTCCTCTCCGCCGGGAAGAGACTTGACCTGTGCGGCGACCGGTTCCCATTCCTCTTTCGAATAGATATAGAGGCAGTGGTCGGGAGCTTTGCAGACAACGAAGCCGTCCGCGAGAGCGCTGCGGTACTTGGCAGGGATGAACAGACGCTTTTTGGCATCCAGTTTATGCCGAAAATCGCCAAGGAATTCCATGTCGCTCTCACCTCCGCTCCACTTTCCACCATTTTGGTGACATTTTTTGGGATTTCGCCCCACTTTCATACTAACAATATACACTCCGCATTCTGGCATTGCAAGACAGAATTTTTGCGCAATTGTGGTCGGAGAAGGCGGAAAACACAACATCTTGTGTTTGCTGAGGAATTTTTTTGAAAAATTTTTCCCGTTTTTTATCCTTTTTGTCGAAAACCGGCCGTTTTTCCCGCTCCCCTTTGCGCCACGCCTCCCCTTTTTGCGGAAAACCTTTCAGATATATAAAGAGTGTTATTGAAATCTGTTTTCTTCTTTGTTAGAATACTTAGGAACGATAAGGAGGCGTCCCATGCCTCCACGTCTCAAAAACTCTTATCATATTGGAGGATTCAAGAAATGGGAGGATTAGTTTATCTGATTCCGGCCATCGGTCTTGTAGGTCTGGCATACGCTCTGTTCCTTGCAGCGCGCGTCAGAAAGGCTGACCCGGGTACAGAAAGAATGCAGGAAATCTCCGGCCACATCCATGAAGGCGCTCTCGCGTTCCTGACGTCCGAGTACAGAATTCTGGCAATCTTCGTTGCCGTGTTCTTCCTCGTCATCGGTTTCGCGATCAGCTGGCCCACCGCCGTATGCTTCATCGTCGGTGCGCTCTTCTCGGTCCTTGCCGGTTTCCTCGGCATGACGGTCGCCACCAGAGCGAACGTCCGTACTGCAAACGCAGCCCGCACCAGCGGCATGAACAAAGCCCTGTCCATCGCCTTCTCCGGCGGTGCCGTCATGGGTATGTCCGTTGTCGGCCTCGGTCTCTTTGGCGTCGGTCTCATCTTCGCCATCACCGGCCGCACCGACATCCTGTTCGGTTTCAGCCTTGGTGCTTCGTCCATCGCACTGTTTGCCCGTGTCGGCGGCGGTATCTATACCAAAGCTGCTGACGTCGGCGCCGACCTCGTCGGTAAAGTCGAGAACAACATCCCGGAAGACGATCCCAGAAACCCCGCAGTTATTGCTGACAACGTCGGCGATAACGTCGGCGACGTCGCCGGCATGGGTGCCGACCTCTATGAGTCTTATGTCGGTTCCATCATCTCTTCCCTGTCCCTCGGTACCGTCGCTGCCGCCACCGGCATCGTCACCACCGTTACGGACAAACCCTATGGCGCGGTAGCGTTCCCGCTCATCCTTGCCGCCATCGGTATCATCGCGTCCATCATCTCCACCTTCTTCGTCCGCGGCAAAGAGGGTTCCGACCCCGGCTTTGCCCTGAAGATCGGTGAATGGGTCTCTGCAGGCCTCACCATCATCGGCGCGTTTGTCCTTTGCAAGCTGTTCTTCGTCGGCCTTGGCCCGTTCTGGGCTGTCCTTGCCGGCCTTCTCGTCGGTCTTGCCATCGGCACTCTGACCGAGTACTACACTTCTGACAAGTACAAATCCGTCCAGAAGATCGCGGAGCAGTCCGAGACCGGTTCTGCCACCAACATCATCGCCGGCCTTGCTGTCGGTATGAAATCCACCGCCATCCCGCTGCTGCTCATCGCCATCGGCATCCTCATCGCCTATGCGACGGCAGGCCTTTACGGCATCGCTCTTGCCGCTGTCGGTATGCTGGCCACCACCGGTATCACCGTTGCGGTCGACGCCTACGGCCCCATCGCCGACAACGCCGGCGGTATCGCGGAAATGTCCGAACTCGACCCGTCTGTCCGTGAGATCACTGACCAGCTCGACTCCGTCGGTAACACCACCGCCGCTGTCGGTAAGGGCTTCGCCATCGGCTCCGCCGCTCTGACCGCCCTGGCTCTGTTCTCCACCTACACGCAGTCCATCGGCCTTACCAGCATCAGCCTGACCGACGCTCCGGTCGTCGCCGGTGTCCTCATCGGCGGTATGCTGCCCTTCCTGTTCTCCGCGTTCACCATGGAGTCCGTCGGTCGTGCAGCGAACAACATGATCGAAGAAGTCCGTCGTCAGTTCAGAGAGAAACCCGGCATCCTCGCCGGTACCGAGAAGCCGGACTACAAGACCTGCGTCTCCATCTCCACCAAAGCTGCTCTGAAGGAAATGATCGTCCCCGGCCTCATCGCCGTCGCCGCTCCCCTTCTCTGCGGATTCATCCTTGGCCCCACCGCTCTCGGCGGTATGCTCGGCGGCGCGCTCGTCACCGGCGTCCTGATGGCCATCTTCATGGCGAACTCCGGCGGTGCCTGGGATAACGCCAAGAAGTTCATCGAGACCGGCCACCACGGCGGCAAGGGCTCCGATGCCCATCATGCGGCTGTTGTCGGCGACACCGTTGGCGATCCGTTCAAAGACACCTCGGGCCCGTCCATCAACATCCTCATCAAGCTCATGACCGTCGTCTCCACCGTTTTCGCAACTGCTATTGCAGCAGTCGGCGGTATCTTCGGCTAAGCAAAACAACAAAAGACCTGCACCGGTATCGGCGCAGGTCTTTTTTCTTTCAGAATTCGTTCGAACGTGTCGCTTTATTGTTGTACATCGCGAAAATTTCTGATAAAATATCAGTGATGACTTGAAGTGAGTTTTGAGTCAAATACCAAATGAAAAAGGGGTAATCAACAATGGCAGAAAAGAAAGGCCTCATCGCTGAATTCAAAGAGTTCATCATGCACGGCAACGTTATGGATCTGGCAGTCGGCGTCATCATCGGTGCCGCCTTCACCGCGATCGTCGATGCGCTGGTCGAGGACATCCTCAATCCGCTGATCGCTCTCCTCGGTGGAGACGCTCTCGTGGACGGAGCTTCCGCACTGTCCTACACCTTCGCCAACGGTGTCACCATGAACTACGGCAACTTCATCGGCGCCATCATCAACTTCCTGATCGTCGGTCTGGTCCTCTTCATCGTCGTCAAGGCGTTCAACAAAGCCAGAAACGCAAAGACGGAAGACGAGCCTGAAGCTCCGAGCGAAGTCGATCTTCTCACCGAGATCAAAGATCTTCTCGAAAAGAAATAATCGCCTAGGAAGAATCAAACTATATGAAAACACTGTACCTTGACTGTGGGAACGGAGCCGCCGGAGACATGATCTCCGCCGCTCTGTGGGAACTCACAGAAAACAAGGAGGAATTCATCGAGGAAGTCAATTCCATCGGGATCCCTGGTGTCAAAACTTATGCCCTGCCCACGCAAAAGCAGGGCATTTTTGGAACTCATTTCCGAGTGACCTACAACGACATCGAAGAGACTCCGAACGTCCTCCCGAAGGACGCCATCGTGGAACTGACCCCCGAGGAAGACCTCAAATATGCTCACCACGAACATCACCATGAGCATGAACACCATCATGACCACGAGCACCATCACGAACACCACTCGCTCAACGACGTCAAGACCATCATCGGGGGTCTGAACGTTTCCGACAAGGTCAAGAAGGACGCTCAGGCCGTCTATGACATCCTCGCGGAAGCAGAGAGCCATGTGCACGGGACCACGGCCACCGAGATCCACTTCCACGAAGTGGGCAACATGGACGCCATCGCGGACATCGTCTGCGTCTGCATGCTGATCGAAAAGCTGGGTCCGGACCAGATCATCGCCTCCAGCGTGAACACCGGGACCGGCAAGGTCAAGTGCGCCCACGGCATCCTGCCGATCCCCGCTCCTGCCACTTCTTACCTGCTTCACGGCATCCCGATCTACAACACCGGCGTCAACGGCGAGCTCTGCACGCCGACCGGCGCGGCGCTCATCAAGTACTACGCCGACTCGTTCGGACCCATGCCGGTCATGAACATCGAGAAGATCGGCTACGGGATGGGCACCAAGGACTACGATGTCGCGAACTACTTCCGCGCCTTCTTCGGCGAAGCGGAGGACGTTTCCGGCAAAGAAGGGACCACGCCCCGTTCCGCCGGCCACCGCCATCATCACGAGCACCCGGTTTCCGCCGACGAGGCCCAGCGCAAGGCGATCTCGAACCGCATCGCCCGGTCCATCGGCCACCTCGAGTCCGTCAAACGGATGGTCGAGGGGAACCGCGACGCGTCCGACATCCTCATCCAGCTGTCCGCGGTCGAGTCGTCGATCGCCAGCACGTCCCGCGTCATCATGAAGGAACACTTCAAGGGCGCAGTGGAACACGCGACGGAACAGCAGTCCGAAGAGTCGCTCGAGAGCCTCTACGGCATCATCGACAAGTTCATCAAATGACCCCTGACATAAAAACAGACCCGCCTCCCGGCGGGTCTTTTTGCGTCGTTCTTTATGTGACTGTCTCAGGCGCCGTGGCCGTTCACGCCTTCTCCGGTGAACTTCACGCTCATTTTGCCGCGGTTCCAGTAGACAGCGGCCGCTTTGTGCAGGATCGGATAGACGATCCGTTTCAGGGCCCGCAGCGGCAGATAGTTCCGGCTCCGGTAAGAGATGTCCGCGGCGAGCCAGGTCGCATAGACATGGTCCCGGAACCCTTCTGCATCCCGGACCTCCGGGAGGTTCAGTCCGGAGAGACCGTCTCCCGAGACGCGGAGGAACCCGGTCTCGAGGTCTTTCACGGAGAGGTCATAACAGCTGCGGTGGTCGTCGAACTGTTCCGGATGACACAGGTAAGCGGCCGCCAGAACGTCCCAGTTGTAGAAGCCTTCGATGCCGAAGACGGCCTCGTTGAGGCCGGCATAGAGGTCCGCTTTGTCCCGGATGAAGTTCCCGGCCGATGTATGGGTGGAATACAGTTTCTCCCGGTATTCCTTCGTTGTAAAGAGGACTTTCAGACAGTTGTTGCCGGTGATGACCGAGACGTTCCGGCCCTTCGTCAGCACGTCATAGGACGCCTGAGGGTCACAGGAAAAGTTGAGCTCGTCCATCGTGTTTTTGGAAAAGACCAGCGGCGCGGTGATCCCGCCCATCAGGACGATCTCTTTCACATTCTCAAAGAAGTGCGGGTCTTTGCGGTATGCGCCTTCCAGATTCGTCAGAGAGCCTGTCGCCAGGACACTGAGTTCCCCGGGGTAACGGTTCGCCTGTTCCGCCAGGAAGTCCGCGGCAGCGCTCTCATAGCGGCCCGGCGCATCGCCTCCGCGGAACACGGGGATCTCCTCCCGGCCGCACTCCTCCAGCATCTGAAGGGTCGCCTCACAGACCTTCTCCTCCCGGCTGTTGCCGTAGGTCGTGGTGACGCCGAGCAGGTCGACGCCCTCCGACTCCCCCATCAGATAGAGAAGCGCGAGGCCGTCGTCGACATCGCTGAAGAGGACGCCGAGCGTGTTGTCGCAATCATATACTACATGCTTCATAAGAAGGTCCTTTCCCAAAGAAAAACAGTCCGCCGGATCAGGCAGACTGTTTTCCTCAAGCTTTGGATATTTATGGAGAGTGAACTCTTATTGTCCAGAACTGCCGTTCGGGCAACAGTTCTGTAAGAGTCAATTGAATTGTATCCAATATATGGCTCCCAGTCAACCCTTTTCACAGGATTTTTACGTCGCACTTTTTTTACAAAAATGCTTCACTTTTCACAATCCTCTCCGAGGACCGCGGCGCGGTCCAGAGAGAACGATACAGCGACCGCTTCCCCGACCTCGAACGGCTCGTGGGAGAGCGTCGCGCAGCGCAGTTCCCGATCCCGGAACCGGACCGTATAGCGATACACTTCCCCGGTGTAGGAACGCTCCAGCACGGTCCCGGTCTCTTCCCCGGCGCCCGGCCGGGAAAGCAGGATCTCATCGGGCCGCAGGACCACGGTACGGGTCCCGCTGCCGTCAGCCGCGCGACGGTCTTCTTCTTTTCGCTTGTCATAGTCGTCTTCCCTTCACGGGGTCCATCGCCCCATGTATTCTATATACATTGTACACAACCGAACCGTCCTGTTATGTATCGTGTTCCCTTACATTCCGGCTTTTTTCAGATGAGATTTTTACTTGACAATCCCGGGAAAATGCGCCACAATGGATTCAGTTAAATTACACGCAATTAGTTGAAATACCCATTCAATTGCGTGACCAACCAAAGGAGTAATCATGGCTGTAGAAAAGATCCTCACCGAGAAGGCACTCGATGCCGTAGGAGAAGACGAACTTCTGAAGCTGGACAACCAGCTCTGCTTCTCCCTCTACGTCTGTTCCAAGGAAGTCATCAAACGTTATAAACCCCTGCTCGAGCCCTACGGTCTCACCTATACGGGCTACATCACGATGATGGCCCTCTGGGAAAAGGACAACGTCAACGTCAAGGAGCTCGGCTCCCGCCTGTTCCTCGACTCCGGCACCCTCACGCCCCTTCTGAAGAAACTCGAGGCACAGGGTTATGTCGAGCGTTCGAGAGACCCGCGCGATGAGCGGAACATCATCATCCGCCTCACCGACAAGGGCCGCGAGCTCAAGTCCATGGCGGTCTGTGTGCCGCGCCAGATGATCGACGGCCTCGACATCGGCAACATGAAAGCGGTCGTCCTCATGAAGACCCTTCATCAGCTCATGGACGCCTTCGCGGAAGACGAGGCGAACGCCTGAGTGCAAAAAAATACGTCCATCGGAAGAGTCCGATGGACGTTTTTTGTTTCTGTCTTACGCGGTGGCGGAAGGACCGGGCTTGTCGTCGACATCCTTGAAGTACTTCGGGGTCTTCCCTTCTTTGTCGCTTCGGATGAGTCTCGCGTCGAGCGCGATGTACCCGATGCCCATGAGCAGAAGGCCGAGTCCGACGGGGATGGCGACCAGGACGGCGCCGGCCGTATCAGACGCCAGGGTCACGATGCCGAGGACGATGGCGACCAGTCCGACGAGGAGCACACCGGTAAAGACCGCTTTGTTCTCCACAAAGTGCCGAAGCGCGAAAGAGACTGCCGCGGCGGTGAGTCCCGCCAGGATCAGGAGCAGGCCGTAAAGCACGATAAAGACCCGGGAGGTCCCATCCGGATGCTGCAGGAAGATCACGCCGAAGAGGATGTGCCCGATGGCGCTGAGCAGCACCGGGAACGCGAACACCAGGAAACTGCCGAACACGAAGTAGTAGATCGCCGTACTGATGCCGGAGACCAGCAGGACGAGTCCGATGACCCAGGCGACCGTGCTGACGGCGCCCATGGGGTCGGCCAGACAGACGACGCCCGCTGCCACCAGCAGCACGCCGATGACGGCCAGGAAGATCTTGGTTGCGAGTTTCATCGTTTTCATACTGTATCACCTCATAAACTAAAATATTGTTTCAGGAGTCGGAGGATCTTCCCGAGGACGGCGAGGTCGCCGAGCAGACAGACACCGGTCAGGATGCCGGTGGCCAGGGGAAGCACGCCGAACAGGTGGAGGACCAGTGCCAGAAGGCCGATGCCCGAGAGAGCCGTCGTGACGATCAGGGATCTCCGGAATGCGTCGCGGAATGCGACCCGCATCCGTTCGAGCGCTCCGGAGGCGATGAGGTCGCCGCCTTTGGACGCTCGCCGATACCAGTAGAGCGACTTCGAGAGGTCGCGTTTCTGCCGGACGCCGACGCCGTGTTCATACATCTCACCGATGCGGGTCATGGCGAAGGGGTCGCCGGCATCGGCGGCCATCAGGAACAGCTCGACCGCTTTTTCCTCGTTCGCCTCCACCCCTCTGCCAACGGCATAGAGCTGGGCGAGATTCGTCATGGCACGGGCGCAGCCGAGGGAGGCCGACTCTTCAAAGAGGTGCCGTGCCCGGACGGGGTCTTTCGGGACGGTGATGCCTTTATCGTAATAGTAACCGAGTTCACAGATGGCGTCGGGATGTCCCTGGGACGCCGCTTTGTTCAGCCAGCGGAACGACTCCTCGTCGTTCTGCCGGACGACCTCGCCGAGACGGAGCAGGACCGCGTACCGGAACTGGGCGTCCGGCAGGCCGTACTCTGCCGCGAGGCGGTAATCGGTGGCCGCGCGGACCGGGTTCGCGAGCGTGCCGATGCCGTTTTCCCGGCAATGGGCGACCGCGTACCAGGCTTTTTCATAACCGGCTTCCGCCGCGTCGAGGAACAGGCGGAACGCGTGACGTTCGTCCTTCGCGTGCTGTTCGTCGCCTTCGAGGTAGAGAAGACCGTTCAGGTACATCGCCCGGGGGTCCATCTGCTCCGAAGCGGCCTCCAGCAGGCGGGATGACTCCGGAAGATCCGGTTCGGTCCCGCGTCCCTGCCGCAGCAGGACCGCGAGGTTCGTCATGCCTTCCGTATTGCCGAGGCCGGCGGCCATCTGGTACCACGAGACCGCTTTCGACAGGTCCTGCGGGACGCCGTTGCCCGCTTCCGAGAGGACGCCGAGGCGGACCATGGAACGGGCGTCGCCCGCCATGGCGGCCTTTTCGTACCACTCCGCCGCCTTTTCATAGTTCTGCGCGGTCCCGTGTCCGGTCTCGCAGCAGAGGGCGATCTGGTACATGCCGTCGACATCGCCGCGTTCCGCGGCTTTCCAGTAGTATTCGAGCGCTTTTTCCAGGTCTTCTTCCACCCCGGTGCCGAAGTCGTAACAGTACCCGAGCAGGTAATTGGCCCGCGGGAACCCCTCATCGGCAGAGAGGCGGAACAGGCGGACGGCCTCTTCCCGGTCTTCCGGGACGCCCTTGCCGCCGTAGTACAGGACTCCGAGGAAGCAGTTCGCCTCCGGGACCCCTTTCCGGGCAGCGTCCCGGTACAGAGCGGCCGCCTTTTCCAGGTCCCGCTCCACGCCGGCTCCGGTCTCGAAACAGAAGCCCAGCATGAACAGTGCCCGGTGGTCGCCGCCTTCGGCCGCTTTCCGGTAGAGTTCCAGCGCTTTCCGGTCGTCCCGTTCGACACCGCTGCCGAGGAAATAGAGTTCCGCCAGCTGGAATGCCGCTTCGACGGAACCGCGGTCCATCGCCGCTGTGTAGCAGAACACCGCTTCTTTCAGGTCCTGCTCCGTGCCGACGCCGTTCTCATAGCAGGCGCCGAGGGCGCAGAGGGCCAGAGGATCTTCGTGGTCCGCCGCCTGTTTCAGCAGCGAGAACGCCGTTTCCGGGTCCGCTTCCGTACCGATGCCGTTCATATAGCAGAGCCCCAGCCAGTAGTCCGCTTCCGGGCTGCCTGACTCGGCGGCTTCAAAATATTCAAATGCTTTGCGATCGTCCTGCGAGACGCCTCCGATGCCGTACAGATGGTTGATGCCCATCTGCAGCTGGGCTTCCGGATCTCCGCTCTCCGCGTCGGACTGCCAGTGGACCAGCAGTTCGTGCTCTTTGCGGCGGTTCTCTTCGACGACTTCCATGAATTCGGGAGAGAAGAATGCCACTTCGTAGCGGGGGCGTTCCTCGACGTTGGCGACGACCGGTTCTTCCGAAAGACTGAGGTTCGGATCGGCCGGGGAGCTTTCATTCAGAAAGTCCGGTCGTTCAAGGCTCATGCAAGCACCTCCCAACATATATCGCTATCTTAACACAAATGGTTCCTGAATTCTATGGAAATGGTCACGCCTT
The DNA here is from genome assembly GCA_045657845.1 of Acutalibacteraceae bacterium. GTDB lineage: Bacteria > Bacillota > Clostridia > Oscillospirales > Acutalibacteraceae > RUG420. The sequence goes on from JAZOTY010000087.1 coordinate 28,982, forward strand.
ATATGTTATAATTTAATGACTTTTTCAAGGAGGTCAACTTCTTATGGCAGACTTTCACGACAGCAAACAGAAGATCCTCATGACCAACCGTCTCGGAGAAAAACTCATCTCGGCCACCATCACGGAGATCGAATGGGAACGCATCCACATGCACCTCACGGTCAAAGTGGACTATTCCGACCGGTTCGACCCGTCGAAGCCGCTCGACTTCTACCTCGTCGCCGCGTTCCTGATGGCCAATGCCAAATACAAGGCGGAGAAGCTCGACGAGCACACCTACCGCCTGTCCCTCAACGTGACGAACAACGGCGCTGTCATGTGTGTGCCCACCGGCACCTACACCATCTATGCCTGCCAGGGCACCGACATCCTCTGTGCCCCCGAAGTGGCGCCGGAACTCGCTCCGAAACTGCAGGAGCGCTCCCGCACCTTCCTCCACAACAACAAGACCAAGGGCTACTGCGTGAACTTCTCGGTCACCGAGGACGAGGAAGACCTCGGCATCATCCTCAACATCATGGACCTCACCAAGAGCGGCCTCAAGGTCTTCAATGTCGATGACCGTCAGGAGAACAACCCGACGGGCATGGCAAAATTCAAAAAGAATCTCCACAAGCGATATGTCAAAGCCGGACGGCGATTCATGATCTGGGACTACAACACCTCCCACGACCTGAACCGCCTGTTCCGCGGCAAGAATGCCAAACCGACCATCCTCTTCATGAGCGAGCAGAGCGAGAAGCTCGGCACCAACATCATGAGCGTCGCCGACCGCATGGTCGAGCGCGGGATGGACAAAGACTACAACATCCTCTACTCGGCCCGCGCCACGGTGGCGAACCCCCATTACGGCATCCCGAGCTGGCTCAAAGTCCTCTGGAAGATGGCGCAGTCCGATCTGATCTTCATCGACGACCACGCCCCCATCCTCGACTGGGTCTTCCTGAACGAGGACACCACGCTCGTCCAGCTCTGGCACGCCGGAGCCGGGTTCAAGTCCTCCGGGTACAGCCGCTGGGGCCACACCGGATGTCCCGCTCCGAACGGCTGTCACCGGCAGTACAAGTACGGCATCGCCGGCAGCCGGCACATCGCCCACTTCTTCTCGGAAGTCTGGGGCATCAACACGGAGAACGTCCTCCCCACCGGCATGCCGCGTATGGACGAGTTCCTCGACCCGGACTACCGGGCACAGAAAGAAAAAGAGCTGCTCGAGCAGTTCCCGATGATCGACGGCAAACGCGTCATCCTCTTCGCTCCCACCTACCGGGGCAAGAACCACTTCGACGCCCACTATCCCTATAACCTCATCGATTTCGACCGGCTCTATGAATTCTGCGGAGACGACACCGTGGTCCTCTTCAAGATGCACCCCTGGGTCTCCGAACCGGTCCCCATCAAAAATGAGCACAAAGACAAGTTCGTCGATGTCAACAAATACCCGAACATCAACGACCTCTTCTACAAGACCGACCTGCTCATCACGGACTACTCGTCGAACATCTTCGAGTTCTCCCTCATGAGAAAGCCCATGCTGTTCTTCGCCTTCGACGAGATCCAGTACTCCTTCTCCCGCGGGTTCCACCGCGACTACGAAGAGTCGGCGCCGGGCAAGGTCTGCCACACCTTCGACGAAGTCATGACCGCACTCGAGAACGACGACTTCGACTACGAGAAGGTCGAAGAATATGTCGACGTCCATTTCGACTACATCGACTCCGGCGCGTCCGACCGCGTCATCGACTGGATCGTCCTCGGGAACATCCCGGAGGACCTTCAGGCGGCCATCAAGGCGGTCGAGGACGACGTCGAACTCCTTCGCCACCTCGACTTCTCCTCCCTGACGCCCCGTGAGGAAACGGACGACGAGGAAGAGAAACAGGACACCCACGACTAAGCAAACCAAAAGGAGGATCCCTTTATGAATATCGCTCTGATCTTTGCCGGCGGCAGCGGCGTCCGCATGGGTGCCGGTATCCCGAAACAGTTCCTCGAGATCAACTCCATGCCGGTCCTCGTCCACACGGTCCGTCTGTTCCAGTGGCACACGATGATCGACAAGATCTACATCTCCACCCTGGAGGACTACATCCCCTACGTGGAGAACCTCTGCGAGGAATTCCACCTCAGCAAGGTGGCGGGGGTCATCCCCGGCGGCAGCAGTGCCCAGGACACCATCTACAACCTTCTGAAGAAGGCCGAGTCCGAGAACCCGGACGACAGTATCGTGCTGCTCCACGACGGCGTCCGTCCCTTCGTCTCCTACGATGTCATCACCGAGAACATCGAGACCGCGAAGGAAAAGGGCAATGCCATCACCTGCACCCCCTGCTTCGAGACCATCCTCCTGAGCCATGACGGCGAGGGCGTCGATCAGGTCCCGTACCGGAAAGACACGTTCGCGGCGCAGGCTCCCCAGACCTTTGTCCTGAAAGACATCATCGCCGCCCACGACCGCATCCGCGCCACCGAGAACGGCTACGAGAACATGGTCGACAACTGCACCATCTGCCACACGCTGGGCATCCCCGTCCACATGGTGGAGGGCAACCGCGGCAACATCAAAGTCACCACACCGGAAGACGTGTACATGTTCCGTGCACTGCTCCAGTACCGTGAGAACGAGCAGACCTTCGGCTTCGGTCTCACCAACGGCAATCGCACGAAGATCAACACCTTCCGCAAACCGAAAGAGAGCTGACCATGACCGATTCTGTCCTGCGCGAGGACATGGCCCTCTGCGCGAAAACACTGAACGACAACGGGCTCCTGCCCGCCCTGTCCGGCAAGACGGTCTTCATCACCGGAGCCACCGGTCTCATCGGTTCGCAGATGGTCCGGACTCTGCTCGAGGCAAATCGCCTCTACGGCGCGGACATCACGGTGGCCGCCTTCATCCGCAATGAGCAGAAGGCGCAGGCGATGTTCGAAGACGTGCTTCCGAACGGGAAACTCGACTTCGTCATCGGCGACCTGTCCCGCCCCGTCGAATATGACAAGCCGGTCGACTACGTCGTCCACGGCGCCAGCGCCACCGGTTCGAAGTTCTTCGTCGAAAGCCCCGTCGAGACCATCCAGACCGCCATCTACGGCACCGACCGTCTCCTGCAGTTCGCGAGAGACAAACAGGTCTCCGGCATGGTGTACCTCTCTTCCCTCGAAGTGTACGGTGTGCCCGACGGGAAGAACCCGACCATCTCCGAGTCGGACTACGGCCTCATCGAGCCCCTGTCGGTCCGGAGCAGCTACTCCGAAGGCAAGCGCATGGTGGAATGCCTCTGCGCGTCCTACGCCTCCGAATACGGAGTGCCCGTCAAGGTGGCCCGCCTCTCGCAGACCTTCGGCGCCGGGGTCGAGTACCACGACGGCCGGGTCTTCGCGGAGTTCGCCCGCTGCCTCATGGAGAAGAAAGACATCGTCCTCCACACGGACGGCTCCACGGTCCGCAGCTACTGCTACACCGCCGACGCGGTCTGCGCCCTCTACACCATCCTTCTGAAAGGTGAGAGCGGCGAGGCCTACAACGTCACCAACATGGACACCGCCTGCTCCATCCGCGAGATGGCGGAACTGGTCGCCGGTCTGGAACCGGAAGCCGGTGTCAACGTCCGGATCGAGATCCCGGAGGACCTCGCCTCCTTCGGTTACAACCCGCAGATGGTCATCCGTCTGGACGCTTCGAAGCTGAAGTCCATCGGGTACGTCCCCTCGGTCGGCATGGAAGAAATGTTCCGCCGCACCATCCGCAGCATGAGAGAAAGGATCTGATCCCTCTGCCAACCGCCAAACGCGACCCGCGCTGGGACAACGCGAAGTTCCTTCTCATCCTTCTCGTCGTCCTCGGCCACGCGGTAGAACGCGGCTGTGAATACTATGCATATGACCGGAGCCTCTTCCTGTTCATCTACAGTTTCCACATGCCGGCGTTCCTCTTCATCTCCGGCCTGTTCTCCAAACGGACCGTTCAGGCGGACAAATACAACTGGAAAAAGCTCCTTCCCTACGTGCTGGTCTGTCTGGTCCTCGGGTTCTTCCGGGACCTGTCCATCCACATCCGGAAGCCGGAGCACGGGTTCAGTTTCTACAACCAGAACAAGATCTCCTGGTTCATGCTGGCCCTGTTCGCGTCGTACTCCATCGCCTGGCTCCTGCGGAAGTACCCGCCGAAGATCGTCTTCCCGGCGACCATCGCCGTCGGCCTCGCGGTCGGGTATGTCCCCTTCATCAGCGAAGGGTTCTCCCTCTCCCGGATCATCGTGTTCTTCCCGTTCTTTTACGCGGGGTACATGCTGGACCGGAACCGGTTCGCGGAGTTCCTCGACAGAAAGGCGGTCCGCGCCGGAGGAGCGCTCATGTTCCTCCTGTGGTTCGTCATCTGCTTCGTCTTCGATAAACAGGTCTACCTGCTGCGACGGCTCTTTACGGGACAGAACAACTATGACGAGATCCCGAACGCCCTGAGCCCGGCCGAGTTCCTGTACCGGGGCCTCGCGTACCTCATCAGCGCGCTCGTCATCCTCGGGTTCTTCACCCTGGTCCCCCGCCTGTCAGTCGCACACATGACCGAACTCGGCGCCCGGACGCTGTCCGTCTACTTCTGGCACCTGCCGGTCCTCGACGTCATCATCCACACGGACTGGGCAGTCGACTTCATCCACCAGTCGTTCTGGCACCACCTGCTGCTGTCAGTCATCCTGACGGTGGCCCTCACCTACCTGTTCTCCTGGAAACCGTTCACGGTCCCGGTGAACGCGCTGCTGGACCCCTGGCCCTGGCTCAAAAAGCTTCGGCCGAAGCGCGGAAAAGCGAGTGAATAAAAACAACGTGTCATCCTCCGAAAAGGATGACACGTTTTTGTTTTGTATTTCATTGGGCGATTCACCGCAGTCGCTGTTCGAGGCGGCTCTTTTCAAAGGCGAGCGCCAGGACGGCGAACACGAGGACGCTGCCGACGGCCTGGACGCCGTTGGACCAGAGCGCCGCGAAGGCGTAGGCCCCGCTCAGAAGGTAGTCGGTCAGGAAGTATCCGCCGAGGGTGACCGGAATGGACACGAGCGACCACAGGAAGGTCCTCGCGGTCAGGATCCGGTGTCCGTGCTCCGCGTCCCGGTGTTCCGCACGCTCTTTTCGGGCGTTCAGGAAGACGGGCAGCGCGATCAGCGCCTTGATGAGGACCGTCGCGGGAGCGTACTGGAAATAGCCGCCCGCCACATCGGCGAGCCCTTCTCCGAGTGCCCCGACAAGGAGCGCCAGCGGGTCGCCGGAGACGGCGGCGTAAAGCAGGACGAACGCGTCGCCCAGGTGGACATAGCCGAGGGCCGTCGGGACCTTGATGAGAAAGGTGAACAGGAACACGAGCGCCGTCGCCACCGCGGCGGTCGTCAGGCGGAGAACGTCGTTCCCGCCCCGGAACACGGTCGAAGCCGTCGTGCGTTTTGTCATAAGTGATGTTCCTTTCGATGCGGTACTTTTTCTTGCTCTGGAGTTGAAGTCAGTATATACTGTAACTGGCATGAAAGAAAGTGACAATTTCGACTATTTTTTAAAGGACAGATAAAACGTCATGAAGAAGTATCTGGAGCTTTACGAATACTATAAAGAACGGATCCTGGACGGCCAGCTCCGCCACGGGGACCGTCTGCCTTCCATCCGGGAAGCGGCGGCCATCCACGGCGTCAGCCGGACCACGGTCGAGAACGCGTACTTCGCCCTGCAGGCGGGGGGCTTTCTCCTGTCCTCGGACCGCAGCGGCTACTATGTGTCCCGGAAAGCCGGCACGAAGCCGGCGGCGCCGAAACCGGCCCGGGACTTCACCGGCAAGGTGAAGCCTCGCTTTGACCTGTCGAGCGGCGACGCGGACCTTGAGAGCTTCGATGTCGCCCTCTGGCACCGGTACATCAACGCGGCCCTGCGGCAGAAAGAGCGGCTCTGTTCGTACAGTGAGCCCCAGGGCGAAGAGGACCTGCGGGACGCGATCGCCGAATACATCCGCGGGAAGCGGAACGTCATCGCCGACCGGGACCAGATCGTCATCGGCGCCGGTGTCGACACGCTGCTCGACATCCTCTGCACCCTGCTCCCGAAGGACCGGACGGTCTCGTTCCCGGACCAGAGTTTCCGGAAGGGCATCTCCCGGTTCCGGAACTACGGCTTCGACGTCCACTTCCGCGACAAGGACGCGACGATCATCTACGTCTCCCCTTCCCACATGACCCGCTTCGGCGATGTCATGCCCATGAAACGGCGGCTCGAACTCGTCGAGTACAGCGAAGCGCATGCGGCGCTCGTTCTGGAGGACGATTACGACAACGACTTCCTGTACGCCTCCCGGCCGACGCCTTCCCTCTACGCGCTGGCCACCGCCGACAACGTCGTCTACATGAGTTCGTTCGCGAACGTGCTGACCCCCGGCATCCGCATCTCGTTCATGGTGCTGCCCCGGGTCCTGGCGGACGCCTATCACGAACAGATCTGGCGGTTCTCGCAGACCGCCAGTAAAACAGAGCAGATCGCCCTGTGCGGCTACATCCGGGACGGGCACATCGGCGCGCAGATCCGGAAGATCCGCCGGTTCGCCACCGCCAAGACCCGCCGCTTCTACGAGCTCCTGCGGGACAACCTCACCTATGAGGAATGCCGCGTCAGCGAGAACGGTCTGCAGGTCCGGCTCACGGTCCCCTTCTCCGGCACGAAAGAGGACTTCGAGGCCGTCGGCCTCAGTGTCTTCTGGGAGAGCTTTGACGGGCAGACCGCCCGCCTGACCCTTCTTCCCTCCGCTCTGCCGGAAGAGGACTTCCCGGCCGCCCTGAGCGCGTTCCAGAAGGTCCTCGGGCAAAGTTGACCGGCGCTCGCGAAAACGGTAATACAAACAATACACCCGGACGGGAGTCTTCCCGTCCGGGTGTTGTTTTCTATTCGGTTGGCGATTCACGCGTAGAGGTCCAGGAACTCCTGAATGGTGTCGTCGAGTGAGAAGTGCTGTGCCTTCAGGCGCTCGTAGGGGTCTCCCCGCTCCGCGTCGTTCAGGGTGGCGAGTTTGTCCGCCCACTGCGGCACGTCGGCCTCGCCGATCGGCAGGAACCAGGAGGCGTCGGTCAGTCTGGCCTCTTTTGTGATGGTGTCCGCAAAGAGCACCGGCAGGCCGGCCGCCTGCGCCTCGACGCCGACGATAGGCAGTCCCTCGAAGTGGGACGGCAGGACGAAGACGTCGAACCCGGAGAGGAGCTTCTCCACTTCTCTCGAGAGGCCGGCGAAGATGACGTCATCGGCAAGACCGAGGTTCGCCACTTTCTTCCGGGTCTCGTCCTGCAGGCTCCCCTCTCCGACGAGGAAGAGTTTCGCGTTCGGCACGCGGTCTCTGACCGCCGCGAAGATGTCGACGAGGTAGGTGTGGTTCTTCTGGTACTCGAACCGGCCGACGTGGCCGAGGACGAACGCGTCCTCAAGACCCCATTCGCTCCGCATGGCGGCCCGCTTTTCCGGGTCGAACCGGAACTTGTCGAGGTCTACGCCGTTGTGGATGATGGTGATCTTCTTCGCGTTCACGTTCGGGAACATCCAGTCCGCCGCGAGGTCGGAACAGGAGACGTACCCGGTCCCGGTCCACTTCAGGAACCGGCGGGACGCCATGTGCAGCTTCCGCTTGAGTCCGCGGTGGTTGCCGTCGGTGCCGGAGGCGTGGGAATGGAGCAGGATGGTCTTCACGCCGGAGAGCCGGGCCGCGACGGAGTAGACGAGAAGCTTGTAGGCGACATCGCCGTGGATGTGCACCGCTTCGTACCCGCCGTCCCGGATGAGCTGTCTCAGATTCCGGAGGATGACGAACTGCTTTTTGACCTTGTTCCCGGCATAGCCCACGTAGTGGACCGTGCAGCCGCGGGACGCGAGCTCATCGATATTCTTTTGCTGTTCAAACGGTTCGATGCAGGCGATGTCGAGGGTCGTTCCCGCGGGTCTCGCGAGGATGACGTTTCGGACGAGCGAATAGACGCCGCCGAACCCCATATCGTCCACATTGACTTCGAGGATCTTTTTCATGCGCGGTTCACGAGCCTCCCCAGTCTGTTTTTCCGGGCCACCGGCAGTGCGGCGATGCCCGCTTTCCGGGCGCCGAGCAGGTCGGCTCCGATGCTGTCTCCGATGTGGATGAGATCGTTCTTCGAGAGCCCGTACTCGCGGAGGACTTCGCCGAAGAGCTGACCGCTCCGTTTGCTGACGCCGTACTCGTTCGAGACGAAGAGCTTTTCGTAGCCCTCATACCCGCAGCGGGCGGCCATACCGGAGATGACTTCCGGCGGCAGGTACATGTCTGAGATGAGGAACACGGTCTTGCCGTGTTTCAGCGCGGCGTCGAAGACCGGCTTCATGGATGACTTGACGAAGCAGCCGTTCAGTTCCGAACGGACTTCTTCGGTCTTCAGTTCCTCCGCGACCGCGCGGTCGTACCCGGCGGCCACCAGTGCCTCGTAGATGTCGTCGAGGGTCACTTCCCCGTTCGGGGCGGGGACCCGCGCCGCCTGTTCGGCCGCGATCCGGTCCGCCCGGAACTGCTCGCCCTTCCCGGCGCCCAGCACGATGTCCCCGACGCGCAGGAACACGTCGACCGGGCGGTCGACGTCCCGCTCCAGGAGCGTGTCGAAGATGTCGAAGCTGACCGCGCGGTACCGGCGCAGACAGAGGGTGTAGAGAAACGTCTTGAGTCTCATGACAGGTCTCACTTTCGGAGGATATCGTAGATCTTGAAATACGGGAACGGGACCTTCAGGACCGACTTCATGAAGCCGGTCTTCCAGACGCTGTTGGACAGGTCGTGGACGAGTTCCCTCGGGCGGTACTTCCACAGCGGTTTCTGCGCCACGAAGTACTGTTTCGTCCCGTCGACATTGTAGAAGAAGGAGAAGAGCTTCACGCCCCGGAGCGTCGGCGATTTCCCGAACGCGACGAGGGGCATCGCCCAGTCTCTCAGGTCTTTGACTTTATTTGCGCCCGGGTCGTCTTTTGCGAACGCCACGAAGTCGAGCGCGCCCTGCTGCCATTCTCTGATGAAGCCCTGGATGCGTTCATCGCCCTCGTATTCATAGGCGGCGCAGACGGGCACGACGGCGCCGCTCTCCCGGACATAGCCGTCCGTCGAACCTTCGAGGCTCTGGAACAGCTTTTCAAGCCCGCCGAAGAAGCACAGGAGGCTCTTGCGCAGGGTGAGGTCGTCTTTGTTGTAAAGGTACCCTTCCGCCGACCCGGCGACCGGGTTTTCGGGGTTCATGCCGACGTAGAAGCCGGAGACCGTGAGGTCTCTCCCGCTCAGGCGGGCGAACTCCTCGAGCGCGTACTGCATGCTGCCGATCCATCCGATGTCCACGATGGCGACCCGGCCGGTCATGCCGATGGCGTCGAGGTACGTTTCCAGGAGGTCGTACTGTTCCCGGGACTTGCGGGCGATGTCCTCCGCGAGCAGGTCGTACACGTGCTTCGCGGTCTCGTTTTCCGAGAGGTCGTTCCAGGGCAGATCCTGTGTGAGGTCGAACCCGTACCGGTCCGCGACCGCGGCGCGTTCTGCCTCGCCGTAGCCGTAATAGTCGAGGAGCCGGCCCACGGAGATGAAGTTCTCGTAGGTCAGATAGCGGAGGGACTCCCGGAAGCCGTCGCACTTCCAGAGAAGGCTCTGGCGCAGGCTCTTGCGGGAGAAGTAGACATATTTGGTTTTCGGGAGATCCGGTTCGAGGAGTTCGAAGGCTTTCTGCATCATGTAGCCGTCGCGGGAGAAGAAGAAGACATTCGTGAGTCCCTCTTCCGCGAGCCGGCCGGAAAGCCACTTCGTGAATCCATACAAAAAAGGTCCGAAATATTGAAACCCGAAGGTAAAATACTCAGACCTTTCCATGACGGAAACTGTTTCGGATCCCCGTGCCACGGTGCGTGCGACCGCGTTCTTCATGGAAATCACCTTTGATCAGAAACTGTTTTCGTAGCGTTTGTGAAGGAACTTGGCCGACAGGAACGCGATGCCCTTTTTGACCCAGTTGACCTTTTCGGTGTAGATGCAGGGCAGTTCGCAGATGTCGGACTTTTTGAGGACGCCGGTCTCCAGCTGGTGCTGCAGCCAGACGTTGAAGATGATCTCGGACACTCTGCCGTAGAAGCGGCCCTGGTAGAACGAGAGTTCCGCTTCCTGCGCTTTCAGCGCGTCTTCCAGACGGAAGAGGATGTTGAAGACCCAGCTGCAGTAATCGTTCATGAGTTCGCGGTCCATGACGCACATGTTGAACATGTAGCCGGAGCGCTGGTCCATGACGGTATCGAAGTCTCCGAGGTAATCCGGGCAGACTTCCTGGATGATCTTGCGGGTCTCATCGAGGTGCTCCGCGTAATGGGTGTGCGCGTAATGCGAATAGAGGGTCTCGATGTAATAGTTCCGGCGGGTCGGGACCAGGACACGGTACTTCTCGAAGAGACGATCTGCCTCTTCCCCGGTCAGGACGGTGTCGTACAGGTCTTTCGCCTTCGTCTTCTTCGGCGAACCGAAATAGCGGCGGTAATGGACGAGGCCGAGGTGGTCCGCTTCCAGATTCTTCCAGGCCCAGTAGAGGCCGGTCAGTTCACAGAAGTGCGGATTTTTCGCCGAGATGTTTTCCCCGGTATTGTCTTTCAGGAACCCGAGGTCGACGGGGTTCCCGTTCTCGTCTTTATTGCAGGCTGCGCCCACCTGTACCGGGACATAGACCGGGTCATCCGGCATGCGGTACTGCTTGTGCGTAGCGATGATGATCTTTGTTGCCATAGAATATCTCCCTAGGGTATTGCGTGTTTGTCGAACGTCAGTCCTCGCGGTTCTTTTCGGCGATGGACCGGTCCATCTCGAACTGCTGAACGAGGAGCCGGACGTTCTTTTTGTCGAGCAGGAAGTTCTGCCCGAAGGGGTTGATGACGACGCCGAACAGGTTGTCCGCCGCCAGGCTGGAGCTCAGGATGTTGTAGATGCTGTCTGTCATGCAGTACAGTTCCGGTCCTCCGGACGAGACCTGATGCTTCGAGGTGAAGATCGGCAGGAGAAGGTGGCCTTCGCTGTCGTTGATGCACTGGACCTGGACCGCGTCGGCGCTGGTGGAATACTTCAGCGACTGGCTCGGCGCCTGGACCGTGATGAGAGCCACTTCGTCCTTCCTCATCAGTTCCGCGATCTCATCGAGTACGGGCTGCGGTTCCATTTTGCCGCTGCCCGACTTCACATAGAACTCGGAGATGGCGAACTCGAGGTTCTTGAGGCCTTTCAGGACCTCGTCGGGGTTATAGTAGACGCTCTCTTCCCAGCCGGGCAGAGGCGTGCCGGAGTGATCGAGGTAGAACCGCCGGAATTTGAGGACAGTGGCGGAGAGGTCCGGCGTGAGCCGGGCGAACGCGTCTTTCTCCACCTGTTCCGGGACGCCGTAGTAGGCCTCCGCGATGGCACCCGCCATGCAGGCGATGGTGTCGCTGTCGCCGCCGATGGAGACGGCTTTGCGGATGACGTCGACGAACCCGTTGCCCTCGAGGAATGCCGTGATGGCTTCCGGGACGGAGCCCTGGCAGGTCTCGTCCATTTTGTAGTCGGGGCGGATCTGTTTCAGGGTCCTTGTGAGGTCGTACCCGAAGGCTCTGGACAGGTACGCGCGGATATCGTCCTTCGGCAGGCGGAGCCTGGCGAGGAAGATGGCGGCCGCGACGGCCTGCGCGCCCTTGGTGCCTTCCGGATGGTTATGGGTGACGCGGGCGGTGAGTTCCGCCGCGTGAAGGGTCTCTTCCAGTGTGCGGTACAGCCAGCCGGCCGCCGCGACGCGCATAGCGCTGCCGTTGCCGAAACTGTTGTAGGCTTCCGCGGTGTCGACCAGCAGCCAGGCCTGGAACATGCCGCCGTACCCCCGTCCGGGGTAGTTGCGGCCGAGAGCCCGCATCTGCATGGTCAGCGCGTTTTCGATGACGTCGTCGTCCGCGCCGTAGGTGTCCATCAGGGCTCTGGCGACGGCGACCGTCATGACGGTATCGTCCGTGAAGATCGACTTGTCAGTGAACAGCGGGAAATTGGTCGTCTTGATGTTGTTCTCATCGAATTCATAAGGAGAACCGACGATATCTCCAATGATCGCACCCAACATAGTCTTTGCCTCCGGGGATTCTAGTAGTATTAACTAAATAATCATAACATATTTAAAGGCGATTTGCCACCTTCGGTCGAAAAAGTCAGCCGGTGACCCGAAACTGCGTTTCGTTCGGTTCGACCGGGATCTCGCGCATGTACTTCTCTTCGATGCGGATCCAGTGGTCGCCCTCGAGCGTATCGATGAGCTGATAGATCTTCACGATGGGGCCCTGCAGTTCCATGACGACCGAACCGTCGTACTCGTTGCGGACCCAGCCGGTGAGGCCCAGTTCCCGGGCGACCATCTGCGCGCGCCAGCGGAAGCCGACGCCCTGGACGCGGCCCTTGAAGGAGATATAGTAGCGGACGGGATCGGATGCCATGGTAGGACCTCCTTGAGTGGGATGAGACTATTATAACATAGAATGGCATCTGACTTCGGGTTTTCTGTCGAGCTCCGCTCGACCGGTGGGATTCGACGCGTTTTCTTGACGCTCGAGCCTACGGTTCATCTCGCACCGTCTCCGAAAAGAAACACGCCCAGGCTTTGCCTGAGCGTTTTTTCTTTGGCGGAGACGGTGGGATTCGAACCCACGTGCCGGAGTTACCGGCAAACTGATTTCGAGTCAGCCCCGTTATGACCACTTCGATACGTCTCCGTATTGCCAATGTATTCTAGCAGAGAGGACTGTCCTTTGTCAATCGACTTCTACCACATTGACGGGCTCCTTTTCGAGCCAGCAGTACACGTTGCTGAGGACCACATCGACCAGCCGCTGACGGGTCTCGTGCGGCGCCCAGGCGACGTGCGGCGTGACGATCAGATTGTCGACTCCGAGCAGGACCGAACCCTCTTTCATGGGCTCTTCTTCGATGACGTCCACGGCGGCGCCGGACAGGTGTCCGCTCTTCAAAGCGGCCGCCAGAGCCGGTTCGGACACGATGGGCCCGCGGGCCGTATTGATGAAGAACGCGCCCTTTTTCATCCTGGCGAACGTCTTCTTGTTGAACAGGTGGTGCGACTCCTCGTTCAGCGGGCAGTGGACCGAGACGATGTCCGACTCCGCGAGGAGCGTGTCAAAGGGAACGAACTGCGCGAGGCCGTCACCCGAGTACCCGGAGAGGAACGAGCGGGACGAGGCCAGGACGTTCATGCCGAACGCTTTGGCGATCTGCGCCACCTTGCTCCCGATGCGCCCGTACCCGACGAGACCGATGGTCTTGTGGGCCAGTTCCGCGGTCGGGAAGCAGAATTCGGAGAAGTTCCCGGAACGGATCCATCCCCCGTCTTTGACGAAGTCGCTGTAGTCGTGGACCCGCGCATAGTGCTCCAGGAGGAAGGCAAACACCTGCTGCGCCACCGCGTCCGTCGAATAGGACGGCACGTAAGTGACGACGATGCCCCGCCGCTTGCAGGCGGCGATATCGATGTTGTTGTAACCGGTCGCGCATTCACCCACATACCGCAGTCTCGGTGCGGCAGACAGCAGGTCTTCGTCGACGTTCCATTTGTTGACAAACAGGATGTCGGCGTCGGCCAGTTCGGCTTTCAGTTCGGCTTTTGTCGGATGGTCCAGGATGACGAGGTCTCCGAGCGTTTCGAACCCGGACATATCGATGTCACCCCGGGTCAGGGTATGGTATTCCGGCATGACGACTTTCATGGGTATGTCTCCCTTCTGTAAATCGCCTCAAGACTAACACAAACGGCGTTCTCCGTCAAACCCGCCCGCGTTGACTTCCCCTCTTTATTTTTATATAATCATGAAAACTCTTTGAAGGAAGTACACATTTATGTTTGTCGATATTGCGAAGATCACGGTCGCCGCCGGCAAGGGCGGCAACGGAGCCGTTGCGTTCCACCGTGAGAAATATGTCGCCAGCGGCGGGCCCGACGGCGGAGACGGCGGCAGAGGCGGGAACATCGTCTTTGTGGTCGACAACTCGCTCGCCACCCTGTCGGACTTCCGGTACAAGCGGAAGTACAAGGCGGAAAACGGCAAGGACGGCCGCGGCAACAAGTGTAACGGAAAACGGGGCCAGGACCTCTACATCAGGGTCCCGAAGGGCACCATCATCCGGGAAGTCGAGACCGACACCATCATCGCCGACATGTCCGATGAAGAGGAATTCATCGCGGCCCGCGGCGGACGCGGCGGCTGGGGCAACCGGCACTTCGCCACGCCCACGAGACAGGCGCCCCGCTTTGCCAAAGACGGCGCCCCCGGCGAGGAATGGGAGCTGCAGCTCGAACTGAAACTGCTCGCGGACGTCGGTCTTCTGGGGTTCCCCAACGTCGGCAAATCGACGCTCATTTCAGTCGTCAGTGAGGCTAAGCCGATCATCGGCGACTACCACTTCACGACCATCGTCCCGGTCCTCGGCGTCGTCTCCATGGGCGAAGGCAAGTCCTTCGTCATGGCGGACATCCCCGGACTCATCGAAGGCGCGGCGGAAGGCATCGGCCTCGGCCATGAGTTCCTGCGCCATGTCGAGCGCTGCCGGATGCTCGTCCACATCGTGGACGTGGCCGGTTCCGAGGGCAGAGACCCCATCGAGGATTTCAAGGCGATCAACGCAGAGCTTGAGAAGTTCAACCCGGAGATGACCGGTCTTCCGCAGATCGTTGCCGGCAACAAGATCGATATGGCCTCCGACGAGCAGATCGAGGCGTTCCGCTCCTATGTCGAAGGGCTCGGTTACGAGTACTTCAGCATCTGCGCTCCCATTCAGGAGGGCACGCAGGAACTCATCAACGCGGTCGCCGCGAAGCTCGACACCCTGCCGCCCATCAAGCGGTACGAGACGGCCGAGATCCCGCTCGAAGCCCTTGAGAAGAAACAGGACAACGGCTTCACCATCCGCGTGGAAGACGGCATCTACATCGTCGAGGCCGAATGGCTCGTCCCCATCCTCTCGAAGATCGATTACGACGACTACGAGTCTCTCCAGTACCTGCAGAGAGTCCTCCAGACGAGCGGGATCGACCAGGCGCTGCAGGACAACGGCATCGAGGACGGCGACACCGTCAGCCTCTATGACATCGAATTCGACTACGTGACGTAAGGACAGGACTATGGACCGATTTTTGAACACCGAGACCGACCCGAACCTGCTGAGCCCTCTGGACCTCGCCTTCCTCGGCGACTGTGTCTACGAGCTCTTCGTCCGGGAGAAACTCGTCACCGAGGCGAACCGGCCGAACCGCGACCTTCATGCCGCGAAGGTCAAACTGGTCAACGCGGAGGCCCAGGAAGCCGCCATCCGGAAACTCCTTCCCCTTCTGACGGAGAAAGAGGCTTCGGTCTTTCGCAGAGGGCGCAACGCCCACACGAACCACACGCCGAAGAACATGTCGAGCGCGAGCTACCACGCGGCAACGGGCTGTGAAGCCCTGTTCGGCTACCTGTACCTCGCCGGTGAACTCGACCGTCTGCGGGAGTTTTTCGAGATAATTTACAATGGACAAGAGGAAAGTTCCTCTATATAATAGTTCCGTATTTTGACAATTCACTAAGGGAGGCGTGCACCCATGTCCGGACATTCCAAATGGAGCACCATCAAACGCAAAAAAGAAAAGACCGACAACGCGAGAGCGAAGGTCTTCACGAAGATCGGCCGTGAGCTGGCCGTCGCCATCCGCGAAGGCGGACCGGACCCCGACAACAACTCCAAACTGAAAGACGTCATCGCCAAAGCCAAGGCTGCCAACATCCCGAACGACAACATCGAACGCGCCATCAAGAAGGCCGCCGGCGAGGACTCCAGCAAGGAATACGTCGAGAACGTCTATGAAGGGTACGGCCCGAACGGCATCGCCGTCATCGTCGAGACCCTGACCGACAACAAGAACCGCACCGCCGGCGACGTCCGCCACTACTTCGACAAATACGGCGGGAACCTCGGCCAGTCCGGCTGCGTTTCCTTTATGTTCGAACGCTGCGGCGTCATCCTCATCGACCGCGAAGATGAAGATGAGAACGTCATCGACGAAGACACCCTGATGGAAGCCGCTCTGGAAGCCGGAGCCGAAGACTTCCTCACCGACGACGATACGGTCTTCGAGATCCGTACCGCTATCCCCGACCTCGGCGCGGTCCGCGACAACCTGGAAGCGGCCGGCTACAAATTCTCCACGGCCGAGATCCAGTACGTCCCGTCCACCTACGTCAAGCTGACCGACGAGGACGCGCTCAAGAACATGGCGAAGATGATCGAAATGTTCGAAGACAACGATGACGTCCAGAACGTCTGGCACAACTGGGAGAACCCGGAAGACGCCGAGGACCTCATCTGATCGAGACAAAACAAAAACGGTGTGTCCGGAGGGCACACCGTTTTGTTGTATAAGGCAGACTCTACCTGCTATGTATGTAAACCTGAGAAATGGGCGACTCAGGCTACACGCTTGGGTTCTTCGGAACGGTTCCGGAGAACGGCATGGTTCCGTGCGTACTCGGCACTTCTGGCGATGCGCTCCCGCTCGTCCCAGGCGCGCTGTTCTGCTGCGCGGGCGGCGTAATAGGTGGCGGAGTGGGCGGCAGCGGTCTCGCTTTTGGGGGCGAAGCGTGCCTTCAGCTGTGCCCAGAGTGCGCGTTCAAAGTCGACGACTTTGTCTTCGTTGAGCCATCCGATGAGAAGCAGGACGATGGCGGTGAATTCGAGGATGGTTTTCAGAGCGAACATGTGATATACCTCCAATGAAGCCGAACAGGATTCGAACATTTGTTTTTCGTTACAAGTCAATTATACACGCCAACCGAACAAAGTCAACACTCTTGTTCTAAGTTTTTTCGATGTGTCCTTTTTTACGGACACAAATCGCCAAAATACCCCTGTAATGTATCTGAAACCATTTGTAATTGGCTTTCTAACCGCTTTTATATTAGAATGATACTGGTATTTTACGTTTGTATGAAAGGAGAACTTCCATGTCATACGAAAACTTATGCATGAACTGCATGAAGGAAAAAGGTTCGTCGGAACAGTGCCCGCACTGTCATTTCCACAACGACTCCCTGCAGCTGCCCCCGTTCCTCCCCATGAGGACCATCGTCGGCGGCCACTATCTCGTCGGCGCAGTCACGGAGTCCAACGGCGACGGCACGACCTACATGGGGTATGACACGCAGACGAAGACACCTGTCACCATCCGTGAGTTCCTGCCGGACACCATGGTCCGCAGAAGTTCGGACTCCTCCTCCCTCCTCGTACGGGAAGGATCGCAGGAGACTTACTACAGTCTGCTCAGCTCGTTCCTCGAACTCTGGGGCAAGCTTCAGAAGATGAACGGCCTGTCCGCCCTCATCTCTGTCGTGGACATCTTTGAAGAGAACAACACGGCCTACGCCGTCAGTGAATATGTCGAAGGCGCCCAGTCCCTCCGGGACTATCTGCTGGCCGCCAAGGAGGGCTACCTGCCCTGGAAAGAGGCCCGGGTCCTGTTCATGCCCGTCCTCTCCACGCTGGCGACGCTCCACCAGAACGGCATCATCCACCGGGGCATCTCCCCTTCGACCCTTTACATCTATCCCGACCATAAAGTCCGCATCTCCGACTTCTCCATCCCGGAATGCCGGATGGTCAACAGCGGCCTCACGACCGAGGTGTTCCCGGGCTATACCCCCGTCGAACAGCTGGGCGTCCAGGCGGCCTCCGGCGCATGGACCGACATCTATTCCTTTGCCGCGGTCCTGTACCGCGTCCTCATCGGACGGGCGCCCATCGACGCCATGGTCCGTCTGGAGAACGACGAGATGATGATCCCGGCGAAATTCGCCGACGCCCTGCCGAACCACGTGGTCGGCGCGCTCGTCAACGCTCTCCAGGTCCTGCCGGAAGACCGGACCCGGAACATGGACCGCTTCCGCGCCGAACTCTCCGCGTCTCAGGTCGCCGAGTTCGCCTCCGAATACGAGGAGGAGGAAAAGGCCCGGAAACGTCAGAAGATGTACGCGCCTCATCCCATCGGCAACAAGGATGACACCCAGGAGCTCAAGTTCAACCCGCTGCAGCAGCAGGCGCTGAACGACGGCTATGTCCGCACTCACCTCCACGAGGAAGAAGAGGACGAGGACGACCGGCCCCGCAGAGACCATACCGGAGGCACGGCCAAGACCATCCTCACCACCATCATGGTGGTCCTGCTCATCGCGGCCCTCCTCTTCGGCATCCTCTATGTCACGGTCCTGAAAGACCACTTCACCGTCGACCCCGGCGAGACGACCACCGTCACGCTGTCCTCCGACGTCAAGGTCGTGGAGGTCCCGGACCTCGTTGGCAAGTACTTCGCCGCCATCGAACATTCGCCGCGCTATGCCTCGTTCACCTTCACCGAGGTCGAGCAGTACAGCGATGAGCCGTCCGGCAAGATCATCGCTCAGAGCCTGACCCCCGGCACAAAAGTGAACGAAGGGGCGAACATCGAGCTGACGGTCTCCAAAGGACCGGAACAGATCACCATGCCCGAAGTCACCGGCAGCACCTATGACGACGCCAGCGCCCGGCTCACGGCGCTCGGGTTCAAGGTCAGCCGTTCCGACATCGCGAACGACGGCACCCAGATCTCCGGCACCGTCAAGTCCGCGTCCCTCCCCGCCGGCTCTCAGCACCGGAAAGGCACGCTCGTCGTCCTCCAGGTCTGGGATGAAGTGGAGACCACGACCGAGTCGACCACAGAGTCCGACATCACCGAGCCCTCGTCCGAAGACCCCAATTTCTTCGGGAACCTGGTCGGCGGAAATGAATGATCCCGCTCAATAAACCAAAAACCTCTCTGACCGAAGTCAGAGAGGTTTTTTTCGTAAGATTTGGTTCAGCGGTCTTCGAAGGGTTTGTACTCCCGCGCCGGGCAGATGTTCATGTAAGCCGGGCGGATGATCTTGCCCTTGTTGATGATCTCTTCCATCCGGTGGGCACTCCAGCCGGGGATCCTCGCGATGGCGAAGATGGGCGTGTAGAGTTCGAGCGGAAGGTCGAGCATGCTGTAGGCAAAGCCGCTGTAGAAGTCGACGTTGGCGCAGACGCTCTTCTGGGTGTTGCGCTTCGAGGTGATGAGTCCGGGTCCGATGCGCTCGATGCGCTCGTAGAGCTCGAACTCGTCGGTGCGGCCCTTTTCGGCAGACAGTTCACGGACGAACTGTTTGAGCATACGGGCACGGGGGTCGGACTTCGTGTAGATGGCATGGCCGAGGCCGTAGATGAGGCCGGCCTTGTCAAAGGCGTCACGGTTCAGAAGACGGTTCAGGTAGGCGGCGATCTCGTCGTCGTCTTTCCAGTCCCGGACCACGGTCTTCAGTTCATCCATCTGTTTGACGACCTTGATGTTCGCGCCGCCGTGACGGGGGCCCTTCAGAGAACCGAGGGACGCCGCGGTGGACGAGTAGGTGTCGGTGCCGGTGGACGTGACGACGTGGGTCGTGAAGGTCGAGTTGTTACCGCCGCCGTGCTCCGCGTGCAGGACGAGGGCCATGTCGAGGACCTTGGCCTCCAGCGGGGTGAACTGGCTGTCCATGCGCAGCATGTGCAGGATGTTCTCGGCCGTGGAGTACTCCTCGAGCGGAGGATGGATGAAGAACGAGTCTCCGTCGTGGTAATAGCGGTACGTCTGGTAACCGTAGATGGACAGCTGCGGGAACAGCGCGATGAGTTCCAGGCACTGGCGCAGGACGTTCTCCGGAGAGCCGTCGTCCGAGTGCTGATCATAGGAATAGAGGGTCAGGACGCTGCGGGCCAGGGTGTTCATCATGTCCTTGCTGGGCGCCTTCATGATGATGTCGCGGACGAAATGGATGGGAAGCGTCCGGTAGCCTGCCAGCAGTTCCCGGAATTCGGCAAACTGCTGCTCCGTGGGGAGCTCGCCGAAGAGCAGGAGGTAAATGACCTCCTCAAACGAGAAGTTGTTGTTTTTCGGGAAGCCTTCGATGAGGTCTTCCACGTTGTATCCGCGGTAGCGGAGGATGCCGTCGACTTCGGTATCGACGCCATCGATGACCTGGTGGCCCCAGACTTCGGAAATCTCCGTAAGGCCGGTCAGGACACCTTTACCGTCCCGGTCACGAAGACCGCGCTTGACGTTGTATTTGGCATAGAGAGCCGGATCGATCTGACTGTTTTCCACAGACAGCTTCGCAAGTTCCTCTACCTGAGGCGGGATCGTGGAAAAATCTCTTGCGAAATCCATTGGCAGCCACTCCTTTCTATCCGTTTCTGCAAAGCAGAACTTCATTTTTTTCAAATTGGAAACAGGGGTTTGGGCGATCCACCCAAAGAGTTGAAGAACATTTTATCATAATAAACAATGATTATCAAGAGAAAGGGCGGGCATCCAAGTGGATGTCCGCCCGACAGTTCTTGCAATTATTCTTCGATCAGGTTGCAGATGATCTTCATGAGATCGATGTAGAAGTCCCGGTATTTGTCGGGGCGCTGGAGCACGCCGAGGTAGCCGAGAGAGTTGCCTTCCCAGATCGGCATCTGGTACCACTCACCGGGGTAGCAGTCGTTCACGGAGCGGTAAGCCCGGACGGCTTCGGTGGAGGGAGCCAGTGTGTTGTCGGTATTGATGAAACCGTCGTTCGGATGCAGGACCGGCGTTGCCAGCGGGGCGTCGGCGAGGTAGTTCTTGTAAGTGCCGATGAGCGCCGCGGTGGGAGCAACGGGGAGTCCGCCGTGTCTCAGGTCCGGCAGCGTGAGCTCGAGGCGGTTTTCCTGAGCGCGCCGATAGGACTTCGAGGTGAACGGGTTCTCATATTTGCGGATCTTCCGCTCGGGGAGAAGACGGCCGTAGTCACGGGTCGCCTCTGCCGAGTATGCAAAGTAGTAGGTGTCGGGGTTGGTCTCGAGACGTTTGTTGAAATCTGCCATGCCGTCGAGTCCCATCTCGTAGAAGAGGTTCGTGCGGGACTTCTGGAGGTATTCGTCCACGTCTTCCTCAGTGAAGTAATCTTCACTCATCTTGAAGCAGAGGCCTGCCATCTTTCTGGTGATGCCGGGCATCTTGTCTTCGAGTGCCTGGATGAGGGTCGTGCCGTCGTTGTTCCCGGCGAGGGTGACGACCGCGTGGACCGCCTTGCCGTTGCCGCCGGCAAACAGCGGAGAGAGGTCTCCCCCTTCGGCCTGTTCCTTCTTCGAGCCGAATGCCATCAGGTAGGCGAGCATGCGGGCAACGGGTGCGCCGAAGCCGTGAGCGATGAGTGTGACTTTCTTGAGTTTTCCGAATTCGTTGGTCGTTCCCCAGTCACCGACGAATCCTTTATAAGTCTTTCCGTAACGCGGTTTGCCGTACCGTTTGGAATAGGCGGCGCCGTAGTCGACCGTGCCGCCGGCGATCTGTGCATAGAGCTCGCAGGTGCGTTCCCAGATGCCCGCGTTCGGGGTAAAGGAAGCCGTAAAGCAGTCGATGCCGAGGCTGCGGACCGTCTTGGCCACGCTGGCGGACATCGTACCGAAATAGGGCACTACTTTCGACAGTTTATTGTCGTCTCCATAGCCCAGGACGCCCGGGACCAGGATGACCGGATAGGAACTTCTTTTATCGATCATTTCATTTCCCTCCAGAGTACTCGTTGGCATAAATATTCAATAGAAATTTTACCATTTTACCGCGCGGCGTGTCAAACTATAATAGACGTTATTGATAAAATCATGGAAGTCGCTTATAATAAGGCGATTCCAGGACTCGGAAAGGCGGTGAGGACATGAAGGTCTATCTCCATTCGCTCGGCTGCAAAGTGAATAAGTACGACACCGAATCGCTGGCGGAACGGTTCCGCCGCGCCGGTTTCACGCTGACGGAGACGCCGGAGGGCGCTGACGTCTATGTCATCAACTCCTGCACCGTGACCGCGGTCGCGGACCAGAAGTCCCGCCAGGCCATCCGGAAGTTCCGCCGCATGTCCCCCGACGCCTGCGTCGTCCTCAGCGGCTGCATGGTCCAGGCCTACCCAGACAAGGCGGCGTCCCTCGACGAAGCCGACATCGTGGCCGGCGTCCGGGACCAGGAAAAGATCATCGAATACGTGAACGCGTTCTTCGCGGAGAAAGCTCAGGAGAAAGTCCCTGAAAAGGTCCTCGACGTCCTCGCCCACGACCGGGACGAGACCTTCCAGAACGTCCCCATCGAGGAGTTCCTCGGACGGACCCGGGCATTCATCAAGGTCCAGGACGGCTGCAACCGCCGCTGCTCCTACTGCATCATCCCCACCGCCCGCGGGCGGAGCCGCTCCCGCACCCTCGAAGACCTCGAGGCGGAGCTGACTCAGATCAAGGCGGCCGGCTACCGGGAAGTCGTCCTCGTCGGCATCAACTTCTGCTGCTACGGGCCGGACATCGGGAAGCACTTCACCGACCCCATCGAACTCGCCTGCAGCATGGGTTTCGACCGGGTCCGCATCGGCTCCCTCGAATTCGACAACATCGGGCCGGAGGCCATCGAGAAGATGGCGTCGTTCCCGAACTTCTGTCCCCAGTTCCACATCTCGCTCCAGAGCGGTTCCGACAACACGCTGCGGCGCATGTACCGCAACTACGACACAAAGGCGTACAAAGCCCTCTGCGACCGGCTGCGGGAGACCTTCCCGGACGGCACCATCACGACCGACATCATGGTCGGGTTCCCGTTCGAGACGGAAGAGGATTTCGAGGACTCCATGGCCTTCGCCCGGGAGATCGGCTTTGAAAAGATCCACGTCTTCCCCTACTCGCCCCGCACCGGGACTCCCGCCGCGGAGCTGCAGCCGCAGATCGCCAAAGCGGTCAAGAAAGAGCGCTGCCGCCGCATGATCGAGGTGGGCGATGCACTGCGGATGGAGTTCCTGGAGCGCCAGATCGGACGCGACGTCGAGGTCCTCTGTGAGACCTTCGAAGACGGGTTCGTGACCGGCTACACCATGAATTACACTCCGGTCCGCTTCCCCTCCGACCGGGACCGCCACGGCGAGCTCGCCACGGTCCGCGTCACGGGGGCAGAAAAAGAGCAGGATGCCTGTGTCGGCACCCTGCTGTCAGAGTAAAGTTTATAACATGACGATCTCGTCGGAGTACTCGGTCCCGCACGGCAGGATCCGGGGCGTCGCGAGGTTATAGAGATTCGTCGCCCGGCATTCCAGTTCAAAGGTGTGCCGGGCTTTTTCATCGAGTCCGGCGATGGCGGCGGGCTTCGTGATGATCGGCAATTCGGCCGTCTCCTTCGCCGCTTTCAGGATCTCGAGGCCGCGGTCGTTGAACCCGAGGACGCGCAGGTACGGGACCGCTTCCCGGTCCTCCGGCAGGATGCCGAGATAGAGAGCGGTCACGATGCGGCGGATGCGGGAGTGCGTATACCGTTTCGTCTTGACGATGTCGTAGAGTTCCTCGAGCGACGTGGCGCTCTGGATGGCGTTGTAGATGCGGTTCTCGAGCCCTTCCGAGACGTCCGGCGCCTTCCGGATATCCTCGGCGGTCAGCATCCGCAGCCGGGACAGGATGGCCCGTTCGCTCTCCTCGACCCGGACCGGCGCACGGCCGACCCCGACCATCCGTTTGAACTCGACTTCGGTGGTCGCGGGCATGAAATCGAACGCCCGTTCATCGCCGCGCTCGAGCAGGATGCGCAGCATGGAGGCACTGGCAAACTCGTCGGTGGCGGTCAGTCCGTCGTGTCCGGACCCGACCCGCTCCATCGGTTCCACCGCCATCCCGCTCCCCCGGCGCTCGAGTTCTTTCAGGTACTCGACGGCGAGGATGTTGTTGGGGCCTTCCAGCACATCGGCAATGTCCGGGCCGTACACGCTCCGGACGGCAAAGGCCCTGGCGGTGGGATAGCTCACGCCGCCGGCGAGCTCCGCTTTGATGAGTTCATCGACCTGCGGGTCGGTGACGGCCGCCGCCGCTTTTTTGAGAAGGGCGAGGTCTTCACACTCCGCGCCGAAACTCAGGGCATCGACACAGCCGAGCGCGTCGAGGACCGAGACGCCGCCGCGGGCGAACACTTCCGCCGTGGCGACGGCAAAGGGCACCGGCAGTTCGAGGACGAGGTCCACCCCGCCCCGGATGGCGGCTGCCGCCCGGGCCCGTTTGTCCATGATGGCGACACTGCCCCTTTGAACGAAATTGCCGCTCATCGCCGCGACGATGTGGGTGGCTCCGTTCTCCCGGCACCGGTCGACCAGCGCCTTGTGACCGTTGTGGAAGGGGTTGTATTCTGCTACGATGCCTGTGATTTTCATAAAAAATTGCCTCCCGAATGAGATTTCCTGCAGAAATCTTTCATTTCTATTGTAACGGACGTGGAAAAAGTTCGCAATTTGTTTTATAATAGTGCCCATATTCTGACAAAATAAGGAGAAAAACCTATGAAGATCCTCGTCATCAACAGCGGCTCCTCGTCCCTCAAGTATCAGCTCATCGATATGTCGAACGAAGAAGTCGTCGCCAAAGGCCTCTGTGAGCGCATCGCCATCGACGGTCATATCAAAGCCGAAAACAACAGCGGCGCCAAGGTCGACTTCAACATCGTCCTGCCGAACCACACCGCCGCGTTCAACGAAGTCAAGAAACTGCTCACGAGCGGCGAGACCAAGGTCATCGACTCTCTGAACGAGATCTCCGCCATCGGTCACCGCATCGTCCAGGGCGGCATGTACTTTGCCGAGTCCCACCTCGTCACGAAAGATGTCGAGGACAAGATCGAAGAACTCATCGACCTCGCTCCCCTGCACAACGGCCCGAACCTCGACGGCATCCGCGCCGCGAAGAAGTCCTTCAGCCCGGACACGCCCCACGTCGTCGTCTTCGACAACGCGTTCCATACGACCATGCCGCCGAAGGCGTTCATGTACGCCATCCCCTATCGCTATTATGAGGAGTTCGGCGTCCGCCGCTACGGGTTCCACGGCATCTCCCACAACTATGTCTCCAACCGGCTGGCCGAGCTGCACCCCGAGTATAAGAAGGTCATCATCTGCCACCTCGGCAACGGTTCCTCCATCACCGCCATCAAAGACGGCAAGGTCATCGACACCTCCATGGGCCTGACCCCGCTCGACGGCTTCATCATGGGTTCCCGCTGCGGCGCCATCGACCCGTCCGTCGTCACCTATCTCCAGGAGAAGGACGACCTGACCGCCAAGCAGACCACCAATATGATGAACAAGCAGGCCGGTTTCCTCGGCGTCTCCGGTGTCTCCTCCGACATGCGCGACGTGGAGATCGCGGCCGAAGAAGGCAACGAGCGCGCCCAGCTGGCCCTCGACATCTTCTACTATCAGGTCCCGAAACTCATCGCCTCCTACATCGTCGCTCTCCAGGGCCTCGACGCGCTGGTCTTCACCGCCGGCATCGGTGAGAACGGCTGCAACGTCCGCGAAGGCATCTGCAAAGAGCTCGAGTTCATGGGCATCAAGATGGACTACGAAAAGAACGACGGCATCCGCGGCAAGGAAGTCCGCCTCGACGCCGAAGGTTCCAAGGCCGCCATCTTCATGATCCCCACCAACGAGGAACTCATGATCGCCCGCGAGACCAAAGCCATCATCGAAGCCGACTGATCACCCATCCGACAACAAAAGCCTCCCGTTTCGGGAGGCTTTCTTTTTTGTGTTTGCCGGGGCGATTCAGTTCTGAGGCGCGCCGCTGGCAGCGCTGTCGTCCACCTTGTCGAACCCTTCGGTGCTCTCCTTCATGAAGAGGACCTTGATGGTCATGAAGATGAGGCGGATGTCCGTCCGGAGGCTGTAGTTCTCGATGTAGAAGAGATCGAGTTTCAGCTTGTCGTAGGACGTCGTATTGTATTTGCCGTAGACCTGGGCATAGCCCGTGAGGCCGGCTTTGACCTTGAGACGGTATGCGAATTCGGGCATCTCCGCCGTGTACTTCTCCACGTGCTCGACGCGTTCGGGACGGGGGCCGACGATGGACATGTCGCCCTTCAGGATGTTGAAGATCTGCGGCATCTCGTCGAACCGGATGGCGCGGATGACTTTGCCGATGGGCGTGATGCGCTCGTCGTCGGAGACGGCGGGCCGGGACTTTCCGTCGGCCTCGGCATTCGGGATCATCGAGCGGAACTTGATGATGTCAAAGACTTTTCCGTCCTTCGTGACCCGGGCCTGTTTATAGAAGACCGGGCCCTTGTCGTAGGCCTTGATGGCGATAGCCGTGATCAGCATGAACGGGCTCGTGATGACGAGGGCGATGAGGCTCAGAACGACGTCGACGATCCGCTTCAGGACCTTCTGTTCGAAGGTGAGGCCGGTGTTGCGGCAGAGCAGCAGCGGCGTGTCGAAGACGTGGAGGTTCTCGCCGGAGCGGATGATGATGTCGGAGACTTTCGGCGTCACATAGGTGCGCTTGCCGTTGTCGTAGCAGTACTTCAGGATGTCGTTGCGCAGGGAGCCCGGGATGTCGCAGATGATGGCGCCGTCATAGGCCATGATGCGCTCCTTGATGTAATCGTACCCCTGGTCGATGTTGACCGCCTCACAGATGATGAACCGGTCGTCTCTCGCGGACATCTTCCGGACGAGGCTCGTCGCGGAATGATAACTGTAGACGATGACGAGGTGGTACGGCGGGTACAGTTTCCGGTAGACGATGGCGGCGAGGTAGGCCCAGATGAGGATGATGCCCATCTGCACGAGGAACAGGATGAGGACCGGCGCCACGGCCACCATCTTACGGGCGACCAGGCTCATGATGGCATACATGATGGCGTCGACCAGCAGGGTCGTGATGCCCTGTGAGTAGACGATATCACTGACCCGGTAGAGGTCGATCTTCAGTGCGCCGTAGACGCGCGACAGGACATACTGCAGCACGAAGTACAGCGTGAAGATGAGGTAGTTGCCTCTCCGGAAGAATGCCCAGATGATGCCGACATTGATATGGTTCACCCAGGTGTATCCGAATGCCACCGTCAGCGACAGAAGGATCAATATAGAGAGGGTGAACATGATCATCTTGCGGAATTCGTCCGCTCTCGTTTTAGGTTTCATAAGAGCCTGCCTTTCTCTGTCCGGACCCTTCGGCGATCGACTTCGAGACCACCGCCGTCATGACCTGTGTTTCCGCGTCCGTCTCCTCCGGCCGGGAGGAGAATTCACAGCCGCAGTAGTTTTGCCGGTACAGGCAATATTCTCTTGAGAGTTCAATGGATCGTTTGTAACCGTCCCGCTTTTTGAAGTCGGACGGCAGGAACGGCACTCCGGTCTCGCCGGCCAGTTCCTGTCCGATGCGGTTCAGCGCCTCCGCGTTCTTGTGCGGACTCACGGTCAGAGTCGTACAGAACCAGTCGTATCCGCCGGTCTTTGCCGTCTCCGCCGCTTTGCGGAGCCGCTGGTCAAAGCAGAGGGCGCATCGCGCACCGCCTTCCGGGTCCTCTTCGTGCCCCGCCACCCGGTCGAGGAAGGACAGATGGTCGTAGGGAACGTCGAGATACCGGATGTTCCGGCCGTGGGCGTTCATCCGGTCGATGAGCCCCTTTTGCACGTCCTTGCGGAGTTCGTATTCCTCTTCCGGATCGATGCAGGGGTTGTAGTAAAGGACCGTGATGTCGAACCACTTGACCAGATAGTCGAGCACATAACTGGAGCAGGGTCCGCAGCAGCTGTGGAGCAGGAGCGTCGGGCGTTCGCCCTTCGCCTCCAGATCTTCCAGGATGCGGTCGAGTTCCAGCTGATAATTCGTTTTCATGTTACAGAGCGTACTGCTTCGTCACCGCTTCCGCGGTCTCCCGGACCGCTTCGCGGACGTGGTGCGGAGACACGACCTGCATCTTCGTCCCGAACTTCAGGACCCAGCCGATGAACCCTTCGCTGGTGGCCGCTTCGACCCGGACCGTGAACGTGTCGTCGTCCGCGTCGATGATGGCGAGCTTGCTTCCGAAGAGGTCCGCGATGGTGTCGTACAGTTCATGGGCGCAGCGCAGTTCGACGACCTCGACAGTCCCCGAGAAGCCCTCGAAGATCTTGGCGCTGTAGTCGGCGGTATCGAACTTCTCACGGTATTCAGACACTTCGGACACCGGCCGGACGGGCTCGTGTTCGAGGATGTCGACCCGCTTGATGCGCTCGATGCGCAGGTGCAGGAGGTTGTCGTATTTCGCGTTGTTGCAGATGAGATAGTAGTGGTCGTTGAGCCAGATCATCGCGTACGGCGAGACCGTCATGATGCGGATCTCGTTGCGGACGGCGGAGCCCTCCTCAAGACGGCGGCGCTCATAGGTGACCTTCACCCGGCACTTCCGGTCGATGGCTTCCGCCAGTTCGTTGATCCGGTAATAAATGGCGTCGTTGTCGGTCTTGTTCCGCTGGTCGATGTACACCTGTTTGCGGAAGTTCTCCCGCTGATAGATGGACAGGTTCTTCTCGAGCTTCGAGATGAGTTTCCGGCTGTTTGCCTGGGAGATGAAGCTCGCGGACTGGACCGCGTCGGCGATGAGCCGCAGTTCCACCGGCTCGAATTCCCGGTCTCCGAGGAAGAACCCCTTCTTCGGCGTCGACGTCTTGACGATGTCGAGGTTGTACTGCCGCAGGACTTCGAGATTGGCGTAGATGGACTTCCGCTCTGCCCCGACGCCCCGGTCATCGAGTTCCTTGCAGATGTCGGCGGCGGACATGGGATGGTCCTCGTCGGTCTGTTCCCGGAGGATGTCCATGAGGTAAAGCGTTTTGAGTTTCGAGTCTGCACGTCCCGGCATAGGCCCCGCTCCTTTCTGGCATACTGTATTTGTTTCAGTGTACCACGTTTCGGCTTCAAAGTCCATAAAGTCGTACAATTGACTTTTCCCTCTGAAAAAGAGATAATAATAGCCGTTCAACCGAATACGCACCTATGGTGGAATTGGCAGACACGCCAGATTTAGGATCTGGTGCCGCGAGGCGTGCAGGTTCAAGTCCTGTTGGGTGCACCAAAAAACAAGACCCTGATTCAGGGTCTTGTTTTTTGTTTGCCAGCAGGACGCTGAACCGCATCGACCCCTGTTGGGTGCACAGGACGCAGCCCGGCATACGCTTTCTGTTCATTTTTGCTAAAAGGTTCACAAAATGTCTTTATAAAATATTGAATTAACCAAAGAATAATGTTAAATTAATAATGATATGATGGTTTGACCAGAGCCGCATATGCTCTGGAAAAACCGTTCGGTTTGGGAAAGGGAGGTATATCTATGGGAAACGAACATCCGACGACCATTCTTGCGCTGGTCGGAAAAGGCGGTGTCGGCAAGACATCTCTCTCCGCACTGACCGTTAAGCTGTTGTCGGAGAGTCATCCGGATCAGAAGATCCTCGCTATCGACGCGGACCCCGCGGTCGGTCTTGCGACCGCGCTGGGAGTCGATGTCACATCAACGGTCGACGACATCCGGAAATCCTTCGTCACCACGGTGGAAGACGGCAACACCAAAGCTGCCGTCGAACTCCTGGGCGAAGCCAAATATCAGATGTTCGACGCGCTGGTCGAGATCGGAGACAACATCTCCTTCCTCGCCATCGGCAGACCGGAGAGCGCAGGCTGCTACTGCAAAGTGAACGCCTACCTCAAGGAAGTCATTTCCATGATCGCAGACCATTTCGACTACGTCGTCATCGACGGCGAAGCCGGGATCGAACAGGTCAATCGCCGCGTCATGGAGAAAGTGACGCATCTGGTCCTCGTCTCGGACGCCAGCAAGAAGGGCCTGCAGGTCGTGCAGACCATCCACGACGTCGCGCGCGAACTCGTCATGTTCGACAAGGCAGGACTCATCGTGAACCGCATGCCGGACATGTCTCTGGTAGACATGCTGGATACAGGAGATCTGGAACTGCTCGCCTGCATCCCCGATGACCGTCAGATGGTGCTCTCCGACATGAGCGGCGCCAGCGTATTCGAACTGCCGGAAGATGCTCCGGTGGTCCTGGGGGCGAAAGAGGCCCTCGCTAAGTTAGGTATTCTATAATTTGGATATTTGTTAGGAGGTATTTATGAGAGATTTAAAAAACATCTTCTTCTATGAAAGGCTACTGGACGATGTCGATAACGAGCTCGTTCGGCAGGCTGCGGAAGACGGCCGGAAGTGTATCGGTAACATCTGCTTCCAGACTCCGGAAGTCCTGATGGATCTGCCCGGCACCTTCACGCTCCGTCTGAGAGCACCCCGCTCCGGCTCTTTCGACATGGCGACTTACTACATGACCAGTTTCCTGTGTGAGTACTCCAGAGCCCTTCTCGAGCGGGCCATCGAAGGCGGCTTCGAGTGCCTCGACTGTCTCATCGTCCCCGACGGCTGCACCATGATCAACCGCTGCGTCGAGAACATGGAACTGTTGAACACCATGCCGAAAGAGGGCTTTTTCTATAAGTATCTGGAAGTCCCCATGAAGTGCGACGAGAACGGTCTGAACCTCTATGTGTCCGAGACCCGTTCCAAGATCCTGAATGCGCTTCACGACAACTTCGGCATCGACGTCTCCGACGACGCCCTGCGGACAGCAGTCGAAAACTACAACAAAGTCTGCCGCATCATCAATGAGATCGGCGACTACCGCAAGCTGGAAAACCCGCCCATCACCGGGTACGAGTTCCATCTCATCACCATGGCGAGCCACGTGTGTCCGAAGGACCTGCTCCTCCCCTATCTCGAGGAGACCCTGGAAGACCTCAAGACCCGTGAGCCCGACGAAAAACCGCCCTATCGCGCCCGCGTCGCCGTCGTCGGTTCCGAGATCGATGACATCGACATGATCAAACTCATCGAGGAGTCCGGCGCCCTTGTCGTGGCAGATCGTTTCTGCTACGGTTCCCTGCCGGGAAGGATGGAGATCCCCCTGAACGATGAGGAAGACGTCCTCACCCAGATCTGCCGCCATTACATCACGACGAGCCAGTGCCCGCGCCAGATGAACATGGAGAAGATCCACGGCCGTAAGGAATACGTCGCAAAGATCGCGAAAGAATACAACGTTGACGGCATCATCTTCGAACAGATGAAGTTCTGCGACCCCTGGGCCTATGAACGCGTCACCGGTTCTTACGACATGCGCGAGAAATACAACTACCCCGTTCTCACCATCGACCGCCCCTACGTGGTCGGTACCTCGGGACAGCTTCGGACCCGTGTCCAGGCCTTCGTCGAGAGTGTTGAGATCAAGAAGCTGCAGGGAGGGAAATAATATGGGAAAAGCAATTGGATCCGAACGCCTGGGCGATCTCTACAAACCCGGTGCAAAAACAAAAAAACGCCGTGAATGGCGCGGCGTACAGGATACGTTTTACGATTACACCCGCTGGCTCGGCATCATGAAAATGCTTGCGACCTATCTGGTCCGCCCGCATTTCCTGAAGGGCTTCCTGCGCTATCGTTGGATGCTGAACTACATCGCGGTCCCCCACATGATCGACAAGCATACGGCCGGTCTCCGGGGCAACCACCTGAAGATCGCTCACGAGGAATACGACCTCGTCGCAGAAGACGTCGCGAAACTCCTGAACACGTCCTTCAAGGCCGACAAATACTGCGGCAACGATCAGGAACTGTCCAAGAAGATCGTCGTTCTCGATGAGAACGAGATGTTCCATATCATGTGCGGTTTCCGGAACCTCAAAGCCATCTCCTGGGAAACGGCTGCGGTCTACGTCTCCGTCCTCCTTCAGGGCGACGGTGTCGTCAATTACCTTGACGCCATCCAGGAAATGGGTATGCCCGGCGACGTCTGCCCCATGCCCGCCGCAGAGGCCGGTGTCGTCGTCGAAGACGATATCCCGATCTTCGGCGCCTGCGCCGTCCAGTGCAACACCACCTGTGACGGCTCCCTGATGGGCAACGGCATCATGGCCCGCCGCTATGAAGAGGAAGGCATCCCGGTCTGTCAGATCGCCGCTCCTCTCCGTCACACCGAGGACGGCGTCCAGGAATACGCCGCTCAGGAGATCCGCAACGCCATCAAATTCATCGAAGACAACACCGGTGAAAAATGGGATTGGGATTTCTACTTCGAGAACATCAAACGGTTCAACGAGGAAAACCGTCTTCGTTACAGCTGGATGGAAATGTCCAAGACCGATACCCCGCAGGTCATCGGCGCGAACCTTGCCCTCTATGCTGAGACGACCTACATGGCCATCGCCGGCCGTATCCAGGACTTCCTCGACGCCGACCGCCGCATCACGAAGTACGCTCAGGAATCCTTCGCCAAAAAGGAGATGCTGGTCCCCGAGTACCGCCACCGCGCGATCATCTGGGGCGTCCAGTCTCAGTACTACACCGACTTCCTTCCCTGGCTGCAGAACTGCTGGGGCATCCTGCCGCTCGTCGACATGCTGAGCCTTGTCTACTTCGATGAGGTCTCCGAAGACGACCCCGAGCAGGCCATCTACGACATCGCGAAGCTCTATCAGGAAATGATCATGAGAAACCGTACCCACGGCGGTTACGAAGTCCTTCTCGACGACCTGTGGCGTTTCTGCGACTACTACAATGCCGACATGGTCATCCTCTGGGAGCACATCTCCTGCAAGGCCCTCGACGGTATGCATGGTCTGTTTGAGCAGAGAGCCCGTGACAACGGCATCAAGCTGGTCTGGGTCAACCACGACCTCATGGATCCGCGTGTCGTTCCGCGTCAGTCCATCCGTGACGACGTCAACCGTTACATGCGTGCGGTCCTCCAGGAAGAGCCGCTCGACCCGTCCCTCGAAGTCCTCGACGACGAGAACATGTGGTAAGCATCAGGAAGGAGTATATTACGATTATGAAATATTATGGCGGATGCGATGTAGGTTCCACCTACACGAAAGCAGTCATTTTAGATGAGAACGGCAAGATCGTTGCCGACACCACCATCAAATCCAAGATCAACGCGGAAGAGTCCGCTCGCATCGCGATGAAAGAAGTCCTCGACAAAGTCGGCCTCAAGTCCGAGAAAGACCTCGAGTACCTCATCGGTACCGGTTACGGCCGTAACAAGGTCCCGTTCGCCGATGAAAACATCTCCGAGATCTCCTGCCACGCGATGGGCGTCCATGTCACGAACCCCAACGTCAAGGCGATCATCGACATCGGCGGTCAGGACGTCAAAGGTATCGCCATCGACACTGACGGTACGGTCAAGAACTTCGCGATGAACGACAAATGCGCCGCCGGCACCGGCCGTTTCTTCGAAGCGATGGCCAGAAGCTTCGAGATGTCGCTGTCCGACTTCTCGAAACTGAGCCTCCAGGCGAAGAACATCATCCCGATCACGGCACAGTGCACCGTTTTCGCCGAGTCCGAAGTCATCACCCTGGTCGGTGAAGGCAAGGCGATGGACGAGATCGCAGCCGGCATCGAGATGTCCGTTGCGAAACGCTGCTTCGTCATGGCGAAGAAAGCCGGCGCCACCGACAGCATCACGCTGACCGGCGGCTGCGCGAAGAACGACGGTCTGAAGGACGCCATCGAAAAGGTCCTGAAGATCAAAGTCGTCGACCTCGCCGTCGACCCGCAGCTGATGGGCGCTCTCGGCGCCGCGGAATATGCCCGCCAGAAAGGCCAGGCTGCCTAAGGAGGAGTACCAATGAAAAAACTGTTTGGCTTATGCCTGAAAGTCGTCAAGATCCTGGTCATTGCCGTCTGCGTTCTCTTCGTGGTCTATTTCTGGAATCTCGACATGAAACTGATGGGCTGGGCTTACAAGAAAGTGAACACCATTTTCGACCGCAAACAAACCGATATCCAGTTCTAAAACGCAATTGCATCGGTGTTTGTGCGGGAGAATCAAAACTGTCAACCAATTGGAAAGGAGAAGGGATATATGAGCTGTAACAGTTGCCCGGATTCCCACACCCATCACCATGACCATGAGGACCTTGAAGCGGTCGCTCTCCTGAAGTATATGATCGACCACAACAAGCACCATGCCGATGAGCTCTACGACATTGCCAACAAGCTCGACGGCACCGCCAAAGAGCTGGTCCACGCCGCCGTCATCGATTACGAGACCGGTACCGGCAAACTGGAACAGGCACTGAAGGCACTGGAGGGCTGAGTATGTGTTTATCGACTGTTTATAAGATGACCGCGAAAGAGCCGGTCCTGTTCTGCAAGAACATCCAGTCCGTGGATGTCTCTCCGACAGACGGGAAGCTGACCTTCACGGACATCCTCGGGATCCGCTACGAGGCCCTTGCCACCATTCAGAAAGTCGACCTCATCGAAAACGTGATAGAAATCTGCGAGACCGCAGAATGATAAAGGAAGTGTAAGCTAATGAAAGAGGAGTATAACGCTCTATTTACCCCGTGGAAGATCGGCAATGTCGAGATCAAGAACCGCATCGTCCTTGCCCCCATGGGCGGAACGTGCATCTTCGGCTGGACCGAGCCCAACCATTTCGACAAGGAAGCGGCCTGGCTCCTGAAGACGATCGCCGAGAACAACTGCGGTCTGGTCCTGCCCGGCATTGCCCCCGTCAAAGACATCCTCGGCGGCGCATGGCTGTACCAGCACAAGTGGAAATTCGACCAGCTCAAAGAGTACATGGAAGAGTTCCACAAGACCGGCGCCAAGATGTTCATCCAGATGACCGCCGGCTTCGGCCGCGCCATGGCCCTCACCGAAATGATGACCATGCTCGGCAAGAACGACATCATCAACAAGATCGCCAGCCCCATCATGGACCCGCAGTACCTGACGGCAGCACCTTCTGACTCGCCGAACCGCTGGACCGACAAGATGGAGGCCCGCGCCCTCACGAAGAAACAGATCGACGACATCATCTATGCCTTCGGTGAGACCGCACGCCTCATCAAGGAAGCCGGTGTCGACGGCGTCGAAGTCCATGCCGTCCACGAAGGTTACCTGCTCGACCAGTTCACTCTTCCGTACTGTAACTTCCGGACCGACGAATACGGCGGATCCTTCGAGAACCGTTATCGTTTCGCGGTCGAGATCGTCAAAGAGATCAAGAGCAAATGCGGCGACGACTTCCCGGTCTCCCTGCGTTACTCCGTCGTCTCCAAGACGAAAGGCTACCGTGCCGGCGCCATGCCCGGTGAGGACTACATCGAAGTCGGCCGTACCATGGAAGAGTCCGAGCGCGCCATCAAGTACCTGTCCGACGCAGGCTATGACATGTTCAACTGCGACAACGGTACATACGATGCCTGGTACTGGGCACATCCGCCGCAGTACATGCCGAACAACTGCTGCCTCGAAGATGTCTCGCACATCCAGCAGTTCACTGACAAGCCGTGCGTCTGCGCCGGTAAGATGCAGCCCGCCGTCGGCGCCAAAGCCATTGCCGAAGGCAAGATCGCTGCCATGGCCGTCGGCCGTCAGTTCCTCGCAGACCCCGAATGGGTCACGAAGATGATCAACGATCAGGAAGACGACATCCGTCCGTGTATCTGCTGCCACTCCGGCTGCTTCGACCTCACGAAGCACGAGGGCTCC
This sequence comes from Acutalibacteraceae bacterium, assembly GCA_045657845.1. GTDB lineage: Bacteria > Bacillota > Clostridia > Oscillospirales > Acutalibacteraceae > RUG420. The sequence goes on from JAZOTY010000087.1 coordinate 64,483, forward strand.
GACAACGATCAGGACCTGTCCCACTCCATGAACATGTGCAACTGCGCCGTCAACCCGCGGTCCATGCAGCACAACAAGTACAAGATCGTCCCGACCAAACATCCGAAGAACGTTGCCGTCATCGGCGGCGGTATCGGCGGTATGGAAGCGGCCCGCGTCCTGAAACTGCGCGGCCACAACCCGACCATCTATGAAAAGACGAACGAGCTCGGCGGTGTCTTCATCGCGGCGGCCGCTCCGGAATTCAAGGAGCACGACAAACAGCTCATCGCCTGGTTCAAGAAGCAGATGGCCGACCTCAACATCCCGATCCAGTTCGGCACGGAGATCACCGACCTCACCAAGCTGAACGCCGACGCCATCGTCGTCGCCACCGGTTCTGTCGCGAAACGTCTTCCCATCCCGGGAGCCGAGCGCGCCATGACCGCGGTCGAATACCTGCTGGGTGAAAAAGAAGTCGGCGAGAACGTCGTCATCATCGGCGGCGGCCTGACCGGCTGCGAGATCGCTCTCGACCTTCACAAGAAGGGCAAAAACCCGCAGATCGTCGAAATGATGAACGACCTGATGGCCGTCAAGAACCTCTGCCTTGCGAACTCTTCGTTCCTGCGCGACTACTTCAAGTGCTATGACGTCCCGGTCTTCCTCGAGTCCGGCGTCAAGGAGATCGGCGACGACTATGTCATCGTTGAGAAGAAGAACAAAGAACAGGTCAAACTGCCGGCCGACAGCATCATCATGTCCGTCGGTTACAAGCCGACCCCGATCGTCGAGCCCGGATACAATCTCGGCATCGGCTCGGTCAACGTCCCGGTCCCCGCGGTCTGCCAGCCCGTCGTCAAGAAAGTCGACGAGATCGTCAAAGAGCTGCTCGGCCCGCTGGTCCCCGTGAACACCGAGACCACCGTCGGCGGCAAGACCGTCTACACCATCGGCGACGCGAACAAAGTCGCGAACATCAAGGCCGCCATCTGGGGCGCCTGGGATGTCGCGATGAAGATCTGATCCGCACATCGCCCGCTCATTTCCAAGCCTGTGGCCTCTTCCGGACTTCCGGGAGAGGTCATTTTCTGGTTTCTGTTTGGACTTTTTTCGTACACTTTTGTTTACATCTCGACATATTTGTGTTTAAATAATTAATAATATTAAAGTTCTTGACATGTGTGCCTCTTTAAGTTGGATTAAGGTGACCGCCTTACAATCCGGCTTCAGGAGGAAGACAGGAGGATCAGAGAATGAGTAACGGAAAAATCCTGGTCGTAGATGACGACAAAAACATCTGCGAACTCCTCGGATTGTACCTCGAGAATGAAGGCTTCAACGTCTACAGCGTGAACGATGGCGAGTCCGCCGTTCGCGAGTTCCAGACGTTCCAGCCCGACCTTGTCATCCTCGACATCATGCTGCCCCGCATGGACGGCTGGCAGGTCTGTCGGGAGATCCGCAAAGTCTCGGAAAAACCCATCATCATGGTCACCGCGAAAGGGGAGACGTTCGACAAGGTCCTCGGCCTCGAACTCGGCGCCGACGACTACATCGTCAAGCCCTTCGACCCGAAAGAGATCGTCGCCCGCATCAAGGCGGTCCTGCGCCGGACACATGTTTCCGCCGCGACCGAGAGAAAGCTGGTCGAATACGACAAGCTCTCCATCAATCTCACGAACTATGAGATGAAGGTCGACGGTAAGATCGTCAATACCCCGCCGAAAGAACTGGAACTCATTTTCCATCTCGCCAGCAACCCGAACCACGTATTCACGAGAGACCAGCTCCTCGATGAGGTCTGGGGCTTCGACTATTACGGCGACTCCCGCACCGTCGATGTCCACATCAAACGTCTCCGTGAAAAACTCGAAGGCGTCTCCGACAAGTGGGCACTCAAAACGGTCTGGGGCGTCGGCTACAAGTTCGACACGGCCGAATAATCCTCTATGAAGAATCCGAACGATACGAAGAAACCCATGCGCCGGAAGTACAATCTGTTCTTCCGTTACATGGGATTCTCCATTGCCAGCGTTACCATCAGTTTCCTGGTGCTCTACATCATTTTCCTGTTGTTCGTCTCCGGAAACTGGAACAACGACCGCATGGAGATCCTCCAGTCGAATGCCATGGTCATCGCCGAGAAAACGGCGTCTCTCATGTCGGACGACGTGACGGAGGAAGATGCTTACGATTCCGCTCTGGCGCTCGCCGACACGCTGAACACGGTCTCCGACACCATCGAGGCGGACGTATTCATCTGCGACGCGGAGGGCAGGCTGGTCCTCTGCCGTCATATGGTCGACACACAGACCCATACCCTGCATGCCGGTGAGTGCGAGACCCACAGCGGGTTCGCCATCCCGTCGTCCATCATGAACAAGACGTCCGGGAACGGGTACAGCACCGTCGCCTCTCTGCCGAAGCCGTTCAGCGGAGCGAAGCAGGTCGTCGGCGGCGCGCAGATCATCCGGAGCGGCATGCCCTCCGGCTATGTCTATGCCATTTCCACGTCCTACAACATCCTGTCCCCGTACTCGCGGAACCTGACGAGGATGTTCGTGGTCGCGGCCCTCATCTCGCTCATCATCATGGTCCTGCTGTCCTACCTGTTCGCGGCGCAGCTGGTCCGGCCGATGGAAAAGATGTCCCGCCTCACGAAGCAGTATTCGAAGGGCAACTTCTCGGAACGCCTCGAAGTCAAGGGCGCCAAGGAGCAGCAGGAGCTGGCCGAGTCGCTGAACGATATGGCCACGTCCCTGTCGGTCATCGAAGACTCCCGTAAGAGTTTCATCGCCAACGTCTCCCACGAGCTGAAGACCCCGATGACCACCATCGGCGGCTTCGTCGACGGCATCCTGGACGGGACCATCCCGCCCTCGGAAGAGCGCCGGTACCTCGGGATCGTCTCGAACGAGATCAAACGGCTGGCGCGGCTGGTCGTCACCATGCTGACCCTGTCCAAGATCGAAGCGGGCGAGGAGAACCTCCACTATTCCACCACCGATATGAACCAGCTCCTGTTCAACGCGCTGCTCAGTTTCGAGAGCGCCGTGGACGAGGGCGGGCTCGTGATCGAAGGGTTCGAAGACCTGCCCCACATCAAAGTGCAGGCGGACCCGGAGCTTCTGTTCCAGGTCGCATACAACCTCTTTGACAACGCCGTCAAGTTCACGAACAAAGGCGGCACCATCCGCGTCGGGATGGAAGAGACCGAAGGGCGCGCGCTCGTCAGCATCTCCAATTCCGGCAAGGGCATCCCCGAAGAGGAGATCCACCGCATCTTCGAGCGGTTCTACAAAGTCGATAAATCCAGAAGTGAGCATGTCAAGGGCGTCGGCCTCGGCCTGAACCTTGCCCAGGACATCGTGGAACTCCACGGCGGAGACATCTACGCCGAAAGCGAGCCCGGAGGCTTCACCTCGTTCCGGTTCTGGATCCCCATAGAAAAATCTACAGATCCACAGGAGTGATAACTCATGGAAGACAACAAAAAGAAGAGCGGCGGCTCCAGGGTATTCCTGGCTCTGCTCATCGCCATCCTCCTCATCGTCGGCATCGCCATCGGCGTCGCCTATGTCGGACGGGACGCCAGAGAAGCTCAGGCGGCCAAGACGACGACGACCAAGGACACCCGGAACTCCATCAACATCGGGGACACCCGGACCTACGATGAAGAGAACACCGACGGCGCACTGACCAGTGTCGAGATCGCTCAGAAGTGCAAACCCTCGGTCATCGCGGTCATGGTCTACCAGCCGAACGGCGACAAATACGGAGAGGGCTCCGGCGTCGTCATGAGCGTCGATAAGAAGACCGGATACTCCTATGTCGTCACCTGCGCGCATATCGTCGATACCGCCAACACGACGCTGAAGGTCCAGCTCGAGGACGGTACGCAGTACAACGCGAACCTCATCGGCTATGACAACCGGACCGACATCGGTGTCCTGCAGGTCAAGACCACCAAACTGGAAGCGGCCGAATTCGGCGATTCCACGGTCCTGAAAGTCGGCGAACCGGTCTACGCGATCGGCAACCCCGGCGGCACTGCCTTCTACGGCTCTGTCACTTCCGGCATCATCTCCGCCATCGACCGTCCCACCAGCAGCAATGAGAGCGGCTACACCATGGAGTGCATCCAGCACGACGCGGCCATCAACCCCGGCAACTCCGGCGGCGCCCTCATCAACAGCTACGGCCAGGTCATCGGCATCAACTCTTCGAAGATCGCTTCGGAAGAGTTCGAAGGCATGGGCTTCGCGGTCCCGATCAACGTCGCGAAGAACGTCGTCGACGACATCCTGAAGAGCGGTTACGTCACCGGCCGTGCCAAACTCGGCATCCGGTATGTCCCGGTCTCTGAGAACTCCACATACGCGCAGATCGCCAAGCAGAACAAGCTGCCGTCCGGCTCCATCGTCATCGCGGCGATCAACGAAGACAGCGCTCTGACCGGCACGAAAGCGGTCGCGGGCGACATCATCACGGCAGTCGACGGGGAAGACCTCGAGAAAGCCGGCGACCTCCTGAAGGCCGTCGAAGAGGGCGACCCGGGCGATATCCTGACGCTGTCCATCGCCCACGTGGAAGAGGATTACAGCATCACCACCTTCACGGTGAAGGCCACTCTCCTCGAGGACAAGGGCAATGCGGCGGAATCGACGACGCAGAGTGAGTCCACCACACGCTTTTACTTCAACCCGTTCCAATAAGAGCGCGTAATAGCACAAAAAGTTTTTCAGATTAATTTAAGAAAAAGAGGCTCGATATCTTTTCGAGCCTCCTTTTTTATGTTATTATGTGGGATGAAAGAGGTGAGTAGAGTGGGCGAACGCAAAGACAACCCCATTTCCGTCCGTTCGAAAAGACGCATAACCGATGCCCTGCTGGAACTTATGAAGGTTACATCGTTCACGAAGATCTCCATCAAAGACATCGTGGACCGTGCGGGACTGACCCGGCAGACGTTCTATCATAACTTTGAGACGAAGGAAGACGTTCTTCTGTGCCGTCTGGACGAGCACTTTGAGGGATTCCTCCAGTACCTGTCCAAGAAAACGCTCCATGGCTGGGAAGACGTCATCTGCTGCTTTTTCCGCTATTGGCAGGAACACGCTGACTTCGTGAAGCTGCTGATGGAAAACAATCTGACGTATTTACTGTCAATGAAACTGCCGGAGTATTACCAGTCGGTGAAAGACCTTCACTTCCGCAATACAGACCTGAACGACGCGGAAGCACGGCTCTGGTTCGCATTCGTCAGCGGCGCTCTCGTGAACGTCCTGACCTGCTGGATGGAGTCTTCCGGCGGCCTTTCCGCCAGAGCACTCGCCAGACTGGTCATGTCCATGATGGAGGGGACCGTGCTGGAGAAATGCCAGACAGAGGTAGAACCCGATGTGACCATGTTCATCGGCCGGTTGCAGTCTGAAACGAAAAACGGATAACCAAAAAACGACAGGGCTCTCCCTGTCGTTTTCTTTTTGTCCTGACCGCTGTTTCGGAAAGGGCATCTACTTGACAATTGACACAGGTCCTTTTTATAATATATTGGTGAAATTTTATAGAAGGGGGTGTATTTCTAGGTTTATGACACCTTTAGCCATTGCTTTAATTCTTGTCGCACTGGTCGGTGGCGCCATCGTCGGATTCTTTATCGGACAGGCACACCGGAAAAAGGTCGCAGAGGCCACCATCGGCTCTGCCAACCAGGAAGCGACTCGCATCATAAATCAGGCTCTTACCACTGCTGAGCAGAAGAAAAAAGAAGCCATTTTAGAAGCAAAAGACGAAATACACAAGACGCGGACCGAAACGGAACGCGAACTGCGGGAGCGCCGTACGGAAGTACAGCGTCAGGAACGCAGAAATATCCAGCGCGAGGAAAACCTCGACAAAAAGACCGCCACTCTCGAAAAGAGAGAGGAAAAACTCAACCAGAAGCTCAAAGAAGCAGAAGCCAAGGTCGAGGAGGTCGAAGCACTCAAGAAGAGCCAGCTCGAGATCCTGGAGAAGATCTCCGGTCTCTCCGAGGCCCAGGCCCGGGAACAGATCCTGAGCCAGGTCGACGAAAAGCTGGACCACGAGAAGGCCAACCGCATCATGGAGGCGCAGGAACAGATCAAAGAACGTTCCGATGAACTCGCCAAAGAGATCGTCACCATCGCCATCCAGCGCTGTGCCGCAGAGCGGACCACCGACGCCACGGTCTCGGTCGTCTCTCTGCCGAACGACGAAATGAAAGGCCGCATCATCGGCCGCGAGGGCCGGAACATCCGCGCCATCGAAACCGTCACCGGCGTCGACCTCATCATCGACGACACTCCGGAGACCATCACCATTTCCTGCTTTGAGCCGGTCCGCCGGGAGATCGCCCGCCTGACCGTCGAACGTCTCATCCAGGACGGCCGCATCCACCCGGCCCGCATCGAAGAGACCTACGAAAAAGCCAAACGGGAAGTCAATCAGACCATCAAGCAGACCGGTGAACGGGCTGTTCTGGATGCCGGCGTCACCGGCCTCCATCCCGAGCTCATCAAACTGCTCGGCAAACTCCGCTACCGTACGAGCTACGGCCAGAACGTTCTGGACCATTCTCTGGAAGTCTGCTACATCGCGGGGCTCATCGCCTCCGAGCTGGGCGCTGACGTCAAACAGGCGAGACGCGCCGGCCTGCTCCACGACATCGGCAAGGCCCTCGACCACGAATTCGAAGGCTCCCATGTCACACTCGGCGCCGATGCCGCGAAGAAGTACCGCGAAAGCGAAGCCGTTGTTCACGCCATCAAGGCGCACCACGGAGACATCGAAGCGAAGACCACCGTCGCCTTCATCGTTCAGGCGGCCGATGCCATCTCCGCAGCACGTCCCGGCGCCCGCCGCGAGAACATCGAAAATTACATCAAACGTCTGGAGAAACTCGAAGAGATCGCCAACTCCTATGACGGAGTCGAGAACTCCTTCGCCATCCAGGCCGGCCGTGAGATCCGTGTCGTCGTCAAACCGGAAAAGGTCAACGACGATCAGATGGTCATCATCGCGCATGACATCGCTCAGCGGATCGAAGGCGAAATGGAATATCCCGGACAGATCAAGATCCATGTCGTCAGGGAGAGCCGCGTAATGGATTACGCGAAATAAAGAGACTACGAAAGGGTCTTTTCAGGGGTTCCCGAAAAGGCCCTTTTTGTCACCTATTGGGACAGGCAGGGTATTATGGTACGAGTATTTGCAATCGGAGATGTCGTCGGGAAGACCGGCGTCGCGTTCGTCCGTTCCGTCCTCCCGGCATTCCGCCGGACCGAGGGCGTGGACTTCTGCGTCATCAACGGAGAAAACGCGGCTGCCAGCAACGGCATCACTCCGGATCTCTGTGAAGAGCTGTTCGTGAGCGGCGCCGATGTCATCACGACCGGGAACCATGTGTTCCGCCGCAAAGAACTGTATGACTACCTCGATGACAACCGCTATATCCTCCGGCCGGCGAACTTCCCGGACAGCACTCCGGGCAAAGGCGCCTGCGTCGTGGACAAGGGACGGTACAAGGTCGGGGTCATCAACCTCCTCGGGACCGTCTACATGGACCCGGTGGGCAATCCCTTCTCGGCTGTGGAACAGCAGCTGAAAGAGTTGTCCCCCTGCGACATCCTTCTTCTGGACTTCCATGCGGAAGCCACCTCTGAAAAACGGGCGATGGGCTTTTTCCTCGACGGGAAAGTGTCCGCCGTCTTCGGGACCCATACCCACGTGCCCACCGCCGACGAACAGATCCTGCCGGGCGGAACGGGTTACATCACCGACCTCGGCATGACCGGCGCGGAGCAGTCGGTCCTCGGCGTGAAGCCGGAGATCATCATCGAAAAGCTCCGGACCAACATGCCGGCGCGGTTCGATTTCGCGGACGGCACGCCCATGCTCTGCGGCTGCCTCTTCGACATCGACGAGACGACCGGGACCTGTGAACGGGTCGAACGCATCTGTATCCGATAAGAAAGGAAGCACCAACTATGAAACGAGCCAATCGAATCGTTCATCGCGTGTTCGCGCTCCTGCTGGCCCTCAGCATGGTGCTGCTCCTGGCCGCCTGCCACCGGGGAGAAGACACTCCTTCCAAGACGAAGGAAGATACCCGGAAACCGGCCGGCGTCGCGGCGGATACCGACATCATCCTGCCCTTTTCGAGAGAAGAGGGCGTGAACCCCTTCACCGGCACCAGCCTTATGAACGAGGCCATCATGCCCCTCATATACGACGGGCTCTACACGATCGATGAACATTACGAACCCTCTATGGCGCTGGCGGAGAACGTCACGGTCAACGGCACGACCCTCATGCTGACCATGAACTCGGAACGGCGGTTCCGTGACGGTTCCATCATCTCCGCGGACGACGTCGTCTACTCTTTCGAAAAAGCGAAGGCTTCCGCCTATTACGGGACCCTTCTGAACGGTATTGCCGAAGCGACGGCCGGCGGGACTTCGACGGTCAGCTTTACGCTGGAAAAACCCAACAAGTATATCGCCGCGAACCTCGTGTTCCCGGTGGTGAAAGCCGGGACCGCGGACCGGGCAGACAGCATCCCCGTGGGCTCCGGCCGATATATTTACGAGCCGTACGACGCCGGCGGCGTTCTCAAAAAGAGCGACCAGTACAGCGAAAAATTCAAGGCGGAGCAGGTGTTCCTCATCAACATCCCCGATGACGAGACCCTGTTCAACAGCCTCAACATCGAGACCGTCAACGCGGCGGTCGACGACATCTCCGACGGAGAGCTGCAGCGGATCACCGTGCAGACGGCCAAACTGCCGCTCAACAACCTGCTCTATGTGGGCATCAAGGAGAACGGCGCCCTGGCAGACGCCTCGGTCCGTCAGGCGATGAACGCCATCCTCGAGCGGAAGACGTTCGTGGAGTCCTGTCTCAGCGACTACGGCGTTGCCTCGGACATCCCGCTCAACCCGGACTGGTACGGCCTGGAAGGCATCAAGACCCAGTCGATGGAGCGCTCGAAGGCACGCGACCTGCTCGCGGAACAGCTCCGCGACCAGACCATCAAGATCGTCTCCATGAAGGGGAACGCCAACAAGGAACAGATCGCGTTCGAACTGCAGAGAGAACTGGTGGCGGTCGGCGTCCCGTGCGAAGTGGAACTCCTGGAGCCCGCCGTCTACCGGAGCGCGGTCAAGAGCGGACTCTATGACCTCTACATCGGAGAAGTGCGGCTGACCAACGACATGGACATCTCGAGCGTCCTGGACGACAAACAGCTCGAGAGCTCCTGGGCTTCGGTCCTGCGCGGCTCCTCCACCGGAGAGGCGTTCATGAAGGCGTTTTACAGTCAGATGCCCTTCCTGACCATCGGTTTCCGCACCGGCGTGCTCGCCTATTCGAGGAACCTCGAGACCGAAGTGGCCCCGATCCCGGGCAACCCCTACGGGAACGTCTTCGACTGGAAAATGGGCTGACAAAACGATTTGTCCTATAATTTGAAATATGCATGCGTGTGTGTTAGAATACCATGAACACGCGAAAGGCAGGTACCGAAATGGTAACATTCGAAAACCCGTTAGGGACCATCGAGATCAATAAAGAATACTTCTCGGAACTCCTCGGCAGCATCGTGCCCACCTGTTTCGGCGTCGTCGGCATGGCGAACAGCAACGCATTTCAGGGGGTCCGGTCGTTCTTTGACCGCAAGACCCGCTATCTGGATCAGGGCGTCTCTGTCCGCAGAGAGCCTGACGGACTGGTCATCGAGCTCCATATCATCGTGACCTACGGCCTCAACATTTCGACCGTCGTTCGGAGTCTGGTCGAAAAGGTCCGGTACACCATCGAAGAGGTGACCGGCATGAATGTCAAGAAGGTCGACGTGTTCGTCGATTCCATGATTTCGTAAGGAGAGTGCGAAAGTTTTGATCAAAGGTGCAGTATTTCGGGACGCCATGATCTCGGCGGCCTATAATATCACGAACCAGAGAGATGCGGTCAACGCGCTCAATGTGTTCCCGGTGCCGGACGGCGACACGGGGACCAACATGTCGATGACCATCATCTCTGCCCGCAAGGAGCTGGAGCGCCTGCCGGACGATGTCACGGTGGACAAGGTCGCGAAGACCACCTCCTCCGCCATGCTGCGGGGCGCACGCGGGAACTCCGGCGTCATCCTGTCGCTCATCTTCCGCGGCATCGCCAAGGGACTGAAAGGCAAGACAGAGATCGACGCGAGAGACATGATCCTCGCGCTGTCCTACGGCGTCGAATCCGCATATAAAGCCGTTATGACCCCTACGGAAGGTACCATCCTGACCGTCGTCCGACTGGCGACCCAGGCCGGTGCCCAGTATGGGACCGACCATAAAGAGGCCTCGTTCGACGAGGTCTTTGCCCACGTCATAGAAGGCGCGCGCGATGCACTGGCACAGACGCCGGAACTGCTTCCGGTCCTGAAAAAAGCGGGCGTCGTGGACGCCGGCGGCCAGGGCCTTCTGCTCGTCTTCGAGGGCATGCAGTCCGTCTTCCGGGACGGCGTCATCGTCGCGGACACCTCGGACTCGGAGCCCCGGGAACAGGAGAACGTCCAGCGCCGCGAGGCTGCTCCGGCAGCCGAAGAGGAGACAGAGGGCGCATCTGTGCCGGCCGCTGCCGGCGAACCGCTGACCTCCGGCACCCTTCAGTACCTCTACTGTGTCGAACTCCTGGTCATGCGGGACCCCGCCGCAAAGAAAGACCCGACGGCGCTGAAGGCGTTCCTCGAGTCCATCGGCGACCAGCTGACTGTGAAAGTCGATCCGGAGCTCATCCAGATCCACATCCATACGAACGACCCGGGCCGGGCGATGAACCAGGCCCTGAAATACGGTGTTCTCGCAAAAGCGGCTGTCAACAACATGGACCGCCCCGAGAACGATCCGCTGCAGAAAGTCGATCTGCACCAGTACCACTCCGAACCGGAGCGGACCGGGGAATCGGACAAGGAAACGGCCGGCACGGCGGCGCCCGCCGAGATCACCAAGGAAGTCGGTTTCGTCTCCGTCTCCGCGGGTGACGGCATTGCCGCGCTCTTCCGGGACATCGGCGTCGACATCGTCGTCTCCGGCGGCCAGACCATGAACCCGAGCACCGAGGACATCCTCAATGCGGTCGAGCAGGTCCCGGCCTCCACGGTCTTTGTCCTGCCGAACAACAAGAACATCATCATGGCCGCGGAACAGGTCGCCGCTCTTTCCACGAGAAAGGTCATCGTCCTGCCGACCCGCACCATCCCGCAGGGCGTCACCGCCATGCTCCACTTCAATCCGGACCAGCCGGTCGAGGAGAACCACCTCGAAATGAGCCGGTCTCTCGACACGGTCGATACCGCACAGGTCACGTTCGCGGCCCGCGACAGTGTCGTCGACGGCATGAAGATCAAAGAGGGCCAGATGCTCGGCATGGAAAACGGTTCCATCACGGTGGTCGAGGACAGCGCCCTGACCGCCGCCTACAAGATCACACGTCATCTGTGCAACCGCAAGACCACGATGGTCACCATTCTTTACGGCGAAGGCGCCACGGAAGAGGAGGCCGCGGAGCTCGAATCCATGATCCGCGACAAGTTCAAGGACCTCGAGACCGCCGTCATCCCGGGCGGCCAGCCGGTGTACAGTTACATCATCTCGGTCGAGTAAAAGAGAAAGCATCACACCTGTCTGAATGTGTGATGCTTCTTTTTTGGGCTTTCCTTGATCGGGTTCCGTTTTTGCGTTCCTTTTTGCTTGCCAACCCGAACCCCCGCCCGCTTGTAAAGCATTGCGCTGCTCCCCCCTGCGCAAAAAGAAGCCACAAAAACTCCCCTGGCGAAGGCCAATCGGTGGGAAAGCCCAAAAAAGAGAATTATGCTATAATACTTTCAGAAAGGAGGGGACCTCGTATGTTTATGGACTACAACGTCAGTACGCTGAAGGGCGTCGGCCCGAAGCGTGTCGAGCAGTTCGAACGGCTGGACGTGCACACCGTCTATGACCTTCTGCACTTCTACCCGCGGACATACCAGGACTGGTCTTCTCCCGTCGCCATTTTCGGAGCGGAACTGTCCGAGGAAAAGGTGTGTGTCCGGGCAACGGTCCGGTCAGCCCCGTCCCGGTTCCGCGCCCGCAGCGGCATCACGGTGTTCGAATGCAGAGTGTTCGACGCCACCGGACCCATGAAGGTCCTCATCTTCAACAACAAGTTCGCCGCCGCCAAGCTGGAACCCGGGAAAGAGTTCCTGTTCTACGGCAAGGTGACCCTCGAGGGGAACATGCGGGAGATGCTCTCTCCGGACATCGAGGATGTCGGGGAGAAGTGCCGCATCCGACCCGTTTATCGCACCACGAAAAACATGTCTTCGAAGTACATCGAAGGCTGTATGGAGAAGGCGCTGGCCCAGTACGGGAGCTTTGCGGAAGAGTCCCTGCCCTATGACCTGCGGGAGCAGTACGGCCTCCTGTCGCTGAAAGAGGCGCTGCAGGAGATCCACTTCCCGTCCTCGATGGAGCGGATGATGCAGGCCCGTCGGCGATTCATCTTCGAAGAGCTGCTGGACCTCCAGCTCGGCATGGCCATGCTGCGGGAGGACAACAAGGCGGGCTCCGACGTCATCCTGCGGGACGACTGCTCGGAAGAATTCTATGAGTACCTGCCCTTTGAACCGACCGGCGCGCAGAAACGGGCAGTCGAAGCCTGTGTGCAGGACATGAAGAGCGGGTTCCTCATGAACCGCCTCATCCAGGGCGACGTCGGCTCCGGCAAGACCATGGTGGCCGCGGCTCTCGTCTACGTGACAGCAAAGAACGGCTACCAGTCCGCCATGATGGCGCCGACCGAGATCCTCGCGGAACAGCATTTTGAAACGATGAAGAAGTTCTTTCGGGACACCGGCGTCAAAGTGGAACTGCTCACCGGCAGCACGACCGCGGCGGAAAAGAAACGCATCAAGGCGGACCTGCGGCAGGGCGACATCGACTTCATCGTCGGCACGCACGCCCTGCTGACGGAAGACGTCTGGTTCGACGAGCTGGGCCTCGTCATCACCGATGAGCAGCACCGGTTCGGCGTCCGCCAGAGAGGCGCGCTGGCCGAAAAGGGCGAAGGCGCCCATGTCATGGTCATGTCGGCCACACCGATCCCGAGGACGCTGGCACTCGCCATCTACGGGGACCTCGACGTCTCCGTCATCGATGAACTCCCAAAGGGGAGACAGCCCATCGAGACCTACCGCATCGACTCCTCCATCCGGGAGCGGGCGTACGGATACATCAAAAAATTCCTCGACGAGGGGCGGCAGGGATATATCGTCTGCCCGCTGGTCGAGGAGGGGGAGACCGAGGAACTGGTCTCCGCTACAGAGTACTACAACAAGATCACGAAAGGCGCTTTCAAGGACTACCGCGTGGGACTGCTCCACGGGCAGATGAAGGCTGCGGAAAAGAACGACGTCATGCAGCGGTTCCTGCAGGGGGACATCCAGCTCCTCGTGGCGACCGTCGTCATCGAAGTCGGCGTCGACGTGCCGAACGCGGTCATCATGCTCATCGAGAACGCCGAACGGTTCGGGCTCTCCCAGCTCCACCAGCTGCGGGGACGCGTCGGCCGGGGTTCCCACCAGTCCACCTGCATCCTGCTCTCTGACAACAAGAGCCAGAAGACGAAAGAACGTCTCGGAGTCATGTGCAAGACGACGGACGGCTTCGAGATCTCCCGGGCCGACCTCGCACTGAGAGGCCCCGGCGACTTCTTCGGCCGACGCCAGCACGGCCTGCCGGAGCTGCGCATCGCCGATATGATGGAGGACACCGACATCCTCGAAGAGACCGGCGCCGCCGCCCGGGCGCTCATCGCCTCTGACCCGCAGCTGACACGGCCCGAGCACGAGCTCCTGAAAGCCCAGGTCGACCGCCTCTTCGAAGAGAACCTCAACACCTGCTGAAAAGGGGAACTGACATGAACCAGTCCACAAAGAAATCGATCCCGACGCCGGAGGAAGTGGCGGAACAGTTCAAGACCGGCTTCGACTGCTCTCAGGTGGTCGTGGAATACTTCTCCGAAAAAATGGGCCTGTCTCTGGAAGACGCCCGGAAACTGACCGCCTGTTTCGGCGGCGGAAGCGGACGGGGAGGCACCTGCGGTGCCGTCGTCGGCGCCATGATGGCGATCGGCGAACAGTACGGACAGTACGATGCCGCGCATATGGAACAGAAAGATGTCATGCGGCAAAAACGCAACGACTTCATGGACCTGTTTGAACAGGCGCACGGGACTTCTCTGTGCCGCGAATTGCTCGGCTATGACCTCTCGGTCCCGGAAGAACGGGAAACAGCCCTGGAGACAGGAACGATAATGACCCTGTGTCCCCGCATCGTCTGTGACGCCATCCGTATGACGGAAGCCGTCCTCAAAGAGGATTGACCCTGCATCTGATTTTAAAAAGAAGGCAACCAATGGTTGCCTTCTTTTTATTTGTGACAAAAACAAACTGAAATTTGTCGCGTTTCTCTATGATTTACCGCCTGTTTTCCTGATTCGGCAAAAGAGGCGGTAAATTATGGAGCACTTTTCGGAGTTGGAAGACGAAATTACCGCCTGTTTTCCCAATTTGACGGAAATAGGCG
>JAZOTY010000088.1:0-13090 GCA_045657845.1 Acutalibacteraceae bacterium
TCCTGCCGAGGACCAGGTTTCTTGCGACGTTCTGTTTCGGAACAATTTCGAGGAACTGTTCCATTCTGCCGGAGGCGATATGTCAGAAAGGGCGCGGGATGCTATAATAATCATTGTTAGGTATTTATTTCAGGAGGGAGAGTCGTTATGCCGGAGCGCACCAAGAACCATATTCTGCATGCCTTCAACCGGCTTGTGCAGAAAAGGAATTTTGACAAGATCACGATCGAAAACATCTGCCAGGAAGCAGAGGTCGGACGCACCACTTTCTACCGCTACTTCACAGACAAATACGACCTTTTGGATTACAGCATGTACTGCACGTTCCATGAGCACCAGAACGACGAGAGCATCCAGACGTTCCGGGACATCTTCTACTTTGTCGGACAGAGCTGTGTGGACCAGTGGCGACCCCTGGCGACCCTCTACGATTCGACCGCCATCACGACCATGCACAATTCTTTCCAGAAGTACAGCGAGGAGTTCACCCGGAACTTCATCGAGAAGAACCGGCCGAATGCTCCACTTACCAAAGGGGAGGAGATCCAGTTACTGGTCATCGCCTCCGGGTGCGGGCACCTCTTCGAAAACTACACGAGAGGAAAACTCGATGTCACTCCGGACGAGATCGCAGAAGCGGTCTACGCTCTGGTACCGGACGAGATCAAATGTATCTGAAATAGAAAGAACGGACCCGCAAGGGTCCGTTCTTTTTTTATTCTTTGTCCGGCGGCAGCATGGGGCGCCGTTCGAGATGGTCGTACCAGGGTTGCACCAGCGGTTGGACCTTTGCCATCAGCTTCATATCCAGGTTGAAGTAATAGATGATCAGCGATGCGGCAAAGAGCGACAAACCGATCCCGCACAGGACAAGCAATGCTCGTATGATCCGTTTCACAGTCTCCCCTCCTTACCACGCATGGTCGTCCTCGATGGTCTCGAGGGACGGGTCCAGGGGTTCTTCCCCCATGACAGTACGCATATACCGATTGACCTCATCACGCATGTTCTGCCGGGTCGCTTTCCGGGGGTCGAGCAGAGCGTGAGGCACCCAGATCACATGGATCCCCCGACGCATCGCCTCTTCCTCGTAGATCCCGTGCCAGGTCGTAACGGCCTTGCAGGCCATCTGTTCCACCATGACGATCATATCGAGGTTGAACTGTTCGCAGAAGCGCCAGACATCATCGACGCCGAGGCTGAACCCCCCTTCGGTGCGGTTGCGCATGATCATCTTCATGTAGAGGTCCGCCAGGTCGTAGATCGCCTGTTCCCGGTTCTCGGGCGTGTCGGTCTCCGCATAGATCTCCGTCGAGGTCAGGTTCAGCATATGGGTGATGCCGACGATCCCCCAGCAGTTCATGAGCCAGTTCGGGAAAGCGGTGTAGAACTCTGCCTGGACGCCCCAGATGAGGGCGCGGTGACGGATCTCTTTGCAGCAGAGTTCCTTCTTTTCAAACCCTTCCCTCATCTCATCGCGGATCTTCTGCTCGATCTGCCAGTAATCTTCCGGCGTACTGCTGAACATCTGCGTATAGTAGAGGTCGCGGTAGAGGTTGTAGTTGTTCTCCGGGATCTGCGGGTAGTCGGTCCGGTTGATATCCAGGATCTCCAGATAATTCCGGGTCAGGTTGTTGAAGAAATGCATATTGCGAAAATAGGCATCCCAGTCCCACTTTTCGCCGGTATGCTCTTCCACGAACCGGATGGCATCCCGGATCTCGTCGGCGGTGTATTCGATCGACTTTTCATCGACCGCCCGTTCTGCGCAGGCGATCGCAAAAGACGGCTTCTGATACCGCCAGTCCTCGATGCCGTTGCCCATCAGCGAAGAATCGCAGGTCGTGTTGGCATGGAGCATGATCGTGCCGACATCGGGGATGTCGTCATCGATACAAAGGCCGAGTTCCGCTTTGGGCATCGTGCACACATCGCCGGTGATGCCGAATTGCTCTGCACGGTCGATGTAATGGACACAACCCTCCCGGGAGACCGCTGCCAACGCGAACACACCATAGACCTGAGGACAAACGGAATGGAGGTTCGGGAAGCCGAAGAGGAGCTGTTCCATCATGTTCTCGTCCATCGCGACCAGAGTGCGGCTGAATTCTTCGTCTCCGCCCAGGTTCCGGTCTCCCCGGTAGATGGTGTCCATGGACCGCGTGATCTGCTCCACGATGAAGTCGAACTCAAGGTGGGCGATCCGCAGCTGTCGGCCGCGAAGGCCTTCCGTGCACCGGTCAATGAAATCCGGCGTAGCAAAGTACTCGGACATCCACCGGTACCGCAGGAACGACTTCAGGTTGTGAGGTTTGAACAGGAAGAGGAGCAGAGCTTTCCAGTTTTTCACCCAGCATTTGTAGTCGAACCAGGAGTCTTCCAGTCCCCGCCATTCGCGATGGACTTTCGTTTTCCCTCCATTGTAAAGGTCGCCGAGAGGGATCTCACGTTTCATGATATTCATGGCTGTCCTCCTCCCTGGATCTTTTTGATCTCAATGCTTTCGACAAACGCCTGCACACGGGTGCGCATCTGTCCGGAGGCACTGTTCAGATAGGGTTTCTCGAGGCTCAGTACCGGCCAGTCATACTGTGCGGTGAGGATATGCGTCATCCCGGCCCGTTCATAGGGCCAGAAGTTGCAGAAGCTCATCTGCTGCATGATGATCCCGTCAGCGTGGTATTCTCTGGCAAGGTCATCCAGATAGTTCTTTCGTGCAGCGATCCTCTCCGAGTCCATATATCGCGGACACTGGCACAATTCCACTGTCTGCCGGCAAATCTGCGTGAGGACGTCCTCTTCGTCGTTCAAAACGATCTCTGTCCGGCCCGGGAACGTGCCAAAACAGTGGCGGTCGGCGACGATCCTTGCGCCGCACTCCTCAATGAGTTTTACGAACGGGGGGTCATCCACTTCACTGCCCGCCAGTACGACCTTGACGCGGAAACCCGGTTTGTCGTCGGGTCTCCGAGTCTTCAGTTCTTCTGCAGTCTCCCGTAATTTGGGCAGAAGCAGGTCTTTCGGCGCACAGTAGGTGGCGAGACAGAGGACCGCATACTCATACCCCGTTATGGTGGGGTTCTCGAGCTTTCGGTAACCCCCGATCTCGTTCAGCACACGGCAGACTTCATTGTGCTCTTCCACAGCGGCGCGAAGCGCGTCATCCGAGACATCGATCCCGTACGCTTCCTCCAGCTTCCCGAGCACTCTGGACCTGCACATGCGGGTCATATGGCGAACGCCGTTCGCGTCCGCTTTCATGGGCGTGTCGACATGTTGGATAAAAAAGTCAGGGTTATCCCGTTCCACCAGTTTCAGATGAGCGATGTTCTCCATACAGCTCGTCATCTGAGAGCAGGCATAAGCATCGAAGATACTGTCGAGGAAACCGTAGCCTCCTTCCAGGGCACGCTCCAGCACTGCCCTGCAGAATTCGCAGGACAGGCTGGTCATGTAATAGCTGCCCATCTCCACCGAGGCTGAGCGCGGAGCGCGCAGCCTCACGGAGAAGCACCCCGGAAGGTTCAACAGGACCTCCGGCATTTGGTAGCAGATGGTGCCCAGACACTTTCTTCCTTCCTGCTTTGCCTGACGGATCAATTCATTTTCACTGTTCTCCAGGAGGTCTTCAAAATAGATCAGGTGTTTCAGATCTTTCATCGATCCTTTCCTCCTTTTTGAATCGTTCAAACACGTTAGGCGGATGTTATTTCTGGACTTTTTCGATCGCCTTCTTCACGTTCTTCACCGCGAGCCGGCCGGCTTTCCGTGCCGTCCAGAGTCCGCCGGTGATGTAGCGCTGTTCATAGCGGTACATGTTGGACCACTCTTCATGGTCGCGTTCCAGATGGATGGCGTCGAACATGCAGCGGGTGGTGCAGACACCGCAGCCGATGCAGCGGCCCGGGTCAACATAGGAAGCGCCGCACTGCAGGCAGCGGGAGGCTTCGATGCGGACCTGGCCTTCGTCCAGCGTGCCGCTCACGTCGTCGAAGGTCAGGCTGTGATCTGTCTTCGGGACGGGCTTCTGGCGGCCGGAGGTGTCATAGTTACAGGGAAGCGCCACATTCTCTTTATCCATTTCAAAGAGATCGAGCGGGTCTCTTCCGGTATCGAGGTTGGCACCCATGACGAGTCTCTGGATGGACTCCGCGCCCTGTTTTCCTTCCGCGATGGCATCGATCAGGAAGCGCGGGCCGTGGTAGACATCGCCGCCGACGAAGATGTCGGGGACAGAAGTCTGGTAGGTCTTCGGGTCTGCTTTCGGGTAGTTGCCGTGGACGTATTCGATGGCCTCGCCTTCGAGCATGGCACCCCAGTCGATGGCCTGGCCGATGGCGAAGATGACTTTGCCGCAGGGAACGGTCATCGTGTCGTCTTCGTCATATTGCGGAGCGAACCTGCCGGTGACCGGGTCGATGGTGCGCAGGCACTTCTTGAACACGACGCCCTTGACGGCACCCGTCTCGTCTTTCAGGACTTCCTTCGGGCCCCAGCCGTTCTGGATAAAGATGTCGTCGAGCAAAGTCTCAGCCACTTCATCCTTGCTGGCAGGCATTTCTTCTCTGGACTCGAGGGACAGCATGGTGACCTTCGGCGCGCCGAAGCGTTTGGCAGTCCGCGCCACATCGACTGCGACATTGCCGCCGCCGACCACGATGACCTCCTCAGAGATCTTCTGGGTGAGATCTTCGGAGGCGCCCTTCAGGAAGCTGACGGCGTAGTCGATGCCCTTCGCGTCTTCGCCGGGGACACCGGCTTTGCGCGCGCCCTGGCAGCCGATCGCGATGTAGAACGCTTCATAGCCTTCCTCACGGAGCTGTTTCAGAGTGACATCTTTGCCGACTTCCACGCCGCAGCGGATCTCGCCGCCCAGAGCGCGGATGACGTCGATCTCTGCCTGGACAACGTCTTTCTGCAGCTTGAAGGACGGGATGCCGTACTGCATCATACCACCGGGCATGTCGTTCTTTTCGAAGACAGTGGGCTTATATCCGGCTTTCGCCAGGTAGAAGGCGCAGGACAGGCCGGCGGGGCCGGCACCGATGATCGCCACTTTGAATCTCTCGAAATAGTTGTTCATGGAGGCGACGACCTTGTCGGGAACGCAGCGGGTCTCCTCGTCGAGGTCGAGTTCGGAGACGAACTTCTTGATGTCGTCGATCGCGATGGGCTCATCGAAGATCCCTCTGGTACAGGCGTCTTCACAGCGCTTGTTACAGACTCTGCCGCAGACGGCCGGGAACGGGTTCTCTTTCTTGATGAGTTCGAGGGCTTCCGCGTAACGGCCCTGACGGGCAAGTTTCACATAGCCTTCGACGGCGATATGTGCCGGGCAGGCCGTCTTACAGGGTGCCGTACCGGTGTCATAGCAGTTGATGCGGGCGGTATCTCTGAAATAGATATCCCGTTTGTCCTTGGTCCAGATCAGGTGATCGTTGGCGTTCTCGGAGACCGGGTATTCCGGTTTCATGCCGTTCTTGTAATCCAGACGCTGGCCCAGTTTGACGGCACCGGCAGGACAGACTTCCACACAGCCTCCGCAGGCCACACATTTCTCTGTATTGACCTTTGCGGTGTAGGCGGAACGGGAAAGGTTCGGGGTGTTGAAGAGCTGGGAGGAGCGGATCGCGTAGCAGGCGTTCTTGTCACAGTTACAGATGATGAAGACGCCTTCCCCACCGTCCTGGTTGGTGACCTGGTGGACGAAGCCGTTGTCCTCTGCCTTCTGCAGGATCTCGTCCGCCTCTTCCCTCGTCACATAGTGGCCTTTGCCGGTCTCGACGACATAGTCCGAGAAGGGACCGATCGCGACACACCAGTCGTCCGGGTCGTCCACGGCGCCGCTCTCTCCGAGCACGCGGTGGGCTGTCCGGCAGACGCAGGGCATGGCCGCGAACTTGTCGTATTTATCCATGTGGTAAGAGAGCCGCTCGATGGACTCGGAATGGGTCTGCCGGTCGACCTCCTGTTCCACCGGGATGACGTGCATCGCGACACCGCTGCCGCCGGGGGCCATCATGGAGCCCAGCTGACCGATGGGGAAATACGTGCTCCGCTCGAAGAAACGGGCCAGCTCCGGTTTCGCGATGGACCGGGAGAGGTCATTGTCGAGGGCCGCGTGGATGGCAGACCACTCGCCCATACCGACAACGAACGGCGGGACCCAGTAAGTCCTTTCTCCGTCTTCCCGGTACACATACTCGAGGAAACCGCGGTTAGACATGTCGACGAGGAGCTCATCCAGTCTCTCTTTGGAATAGTTCGGAAACTTTTTGTGGATGTCGTCCAGTGTATACTTTTTCCGCTTTTTCATTTTGAGCGCGATCTTCGCCTCTTCATCTGTAATGAGGTTCGAAAGGCCGTAGTATTCCGGGTCTTTCTCCGTCAGAGGCCAGATGCGGTCCGTGATCTTATAGCCGAGTTTCAGGTAGTCCCAGTTGGGTTTCTCCGGGACAGGAGAGGTGATCCCCCGCCGGATGTCACTGAATTCATCGACTTGCTTTTTGTAATCTTTTTTCGCAGCTTTTGAGTCAAATTGATAAATCATTATATTTCCTCCTCTCAAAATCACAAAAAACCTTTCATTAAAAATGTATCAAAGCACTCCGGTTCCAAAACTCCACATTTTTGAAATATGGGACAAAAAGCCACATTTATTTCTTTTGTTGCCATCCGGATACAGCTTATAATGGATTTGGGATTCTTAGAGAGGGAGGTATTCTATGGGAGGAAAGGTAATCACGCAGGACGCCATTGCCCTGCAGGTAAAAGAGTTGTTGCGAAAACGTCCGATCGACAAGATCTCGGTCACGACGATCTGCGACAATATCGGGATCGACCGAAAAACGTTCTACCGGTATTTCAAGGACAAGTACGACGTCATCGACTGGATCTACTATCACGATTTCTTCAAAGACATGCAGCCGCAGCCCGAGTGGAATATCTGGGACTATTTCACAGAGATCACCAAACAGCTCCACACAGACCCGACCTTTTACGCCAACGCATTCAAAATCAAGGGACAAAACTCGTTCCGGGACTACGGTACGGAACTGCTCATCCCGATCATCCACGAAGAATACGGCGATCTGTTCGAGACATCGGAGGATGAACTGTTTTTCGTCCGGCATGCACTGGACTGGACTTATGACGCATGTCAGGTCTGGCTGTCACAAAAACCGCTTCTCTCTCCGGAAGAATTCTGCAAACGATTCAAAGAGCTTTTCCAGAAATTCTCGAGCCGAAGTGCCGAGCTGATCGAAGACAGCCTCCGGCGAGAGACAGAATAACAAAATAAGACCCCGGTCTCCGTGACCGGGGTCTTGCCGTGTTCGTTTTGTCGTTCAACGCTTCGTACGGAGCGCTTCGTAGGCTTCCTTGTCAATGCGTCCGGAGGAGAGCATCTCTTCGGACCAGAGCTGGAGGGTGTCGACCGTCATGGCCATGCGCTCGAGGTCGTCCTGGATGCGCACGAAGTCTTCGAGTTCTTCGGACTGGATCTCGCCGTCGGCCGAGATGTCGATGAGCCGCTCCTGGTCCCTCTGCAGAGAGTTGAGTGAGGCGAGCATCTCGAGGACGATCTGCGACAGGTCCTTGAGGTCGAGTTCCGGCACGTACTTCTGCCCGATGGGGCATTCATGGCTGCAGTACCAGTTGTTGAGCTGGGGCGCCGCGTAGCCGTCCGCCATCAGGAGCACATCTTCCGGGTGGGCCTGGGTCTTTCCATTTTCGATCTTCTCGATGCGGTCCGGAGACATCCCGACCAGGATGTCCGCCGCCTTTTCTCTGGTGAGGCCGAGTTCTTCCCGTTTGAGCTGGTAGATGCTTTTGTTCTCTTTCGTCGATGCTCTTCCCATAGGTACATTCCTCCCTTGCATTCATTATAACAGAGTGGTATATTTTTTGGGCAACGTTTTTAGAGAGGAGGGCGATGTAGTGACCGCGGAAAAGAAACAGGACTTCCGGGACGGTCTTCGCGATTCAGTCCCCATTGCCATCGGCTACTTCGCCGTGGCCATCGCTCTGGGCATCATCGCCCGGCAGGCAGGCATCTCGCCCTTCCAGGGCTTCGTCTCCTCGTTCCTCAGCCGGACGTCCACCGGCGAGTTCGCCGGGTACCGGCTCGTACTGGAGCAGGCTTCTTACATCGCCATCTTCGTCATGATGCTCGTGGTCAACGCCCGGTACATCCTCATGAGCGCGGCTCTGAGCCAGCGCATCCCGGAGGGCACGCCCCTCTGGCACCGGTTCATCATGGCCTTCGGCATCACCGATGAGATCTTCGGCGCCACCATTCTCCGCAACAAACCGGTCTCGGTCTGGTACAGTTTCGGCATCACCGTTCCCGCCGGTCTCGGCTGGGCCGCCGGAGATGCCCTCGGCATCATCGCCGGCAACGTGCTCCCGGACCGTGTGGTCCTCGCGCTGGGCGTGGCGCTCTACGGCATGTTCATCGCCGTGTTCATCCCGCCTGCAAGGAAGAGCAAGATCGTGGCGGCCCTGGTCGTCGTGTCCTTTGCCCTGAGCTGGGTGTTCACCAAAGTGGCGCCCCTCTCCCACTTGTCTTCCGGCAACCGGATCATCATCCTGACGGTGGTCATCGCCGGCGCCGCGGCACTCCTGTTCCCGGTCGACGACGACGCGTTCGACATGGACGAGCCGAAACCGCTCGACTCCGCAGAGGAGGTGGACGCCCATGCATAACACCTGGCTCTACATCCTCGTCATGTTCGTCGCGGTCTACGCGGTCCGCGTCCTGCCGCTGACGCTCATCCAGAAACCCATCAAAAACCGGTTCGTGAAGTCGTTCCTCTACTACGTCCCGTACGTGACCCTCGCGGTCATGACGTTCCCCGCCATCGTGGACGCCTCCGGCACGGTCTGGGTCGGCATCCTGACCCTGGTCGCGGGCATCATCGCCGCCTGGTTCGGCCTCGGGCTCTTCCCCGTCGCCGCCATCTGCTGCGGCATCGTGTTCGCCTGCTCGTTCTCACTATGAGGAACCCATCTTCTGAAACAAAAACCGAAGCATCCGGAGATGCTTCGGTTTTCTTTTGTTCTGACGGGAACTCAATCGTCGAGTTCCCAGCCTTCGACTTCGTAGTCGAGGATGTTGCCGGTGGTGGCGTCGATCTCATAGTCATACTCATTCTGACCAGTGACATAGAACTCGATGTCATAGATCCAGCGGCCGTCGTCCCGCTCCAGCTTTGCTTTGCTGAAGGTGACCTCGTTCGCCTTCCGGCCGGCCTGCTTCAGGGCGATGGACTTTGCCTTTTCGACCGAAATGGTGTCTCCCGCAGCAGCTGCTTTCTGCGTGGCTGCTGTCTTCGCCTTCTGCTTCTTTGCAGCCTTCTTCCCGTCTTTCTTTGCCGTCTCAGGCGTCATGACCGCTTCGGTCTGCTTTTTGATGATCTTGCCGTTCGTCGCGTTCACATCGTACTCATACTCCACGTTGTTCGCGATGAATTCGATCTCATAGACATATTTGCCATGTTCGAAATCGAAATCCGTCTTCGTGACGACAGCGTCTTTTTCTTTGACACCGGCGTCGACAAACGCAAAGTTACGGGCGGCGTCCTCTGTGATCGCATTGCTGTGCGCGACCCGGTTTCCCGCAAATGCGGAACCCACACTCAGCATGAGGATGGCCACGACAGCGATGATGGTCATTGTAAGTTTTTTCATAAGATTACCTCCTTGTTGGGATGTGGGTCATCCCTGATTTCACCCTCATTATGCGGGTGAAAAATGAGAGGAACATTAGAGTCTCAAACTTTTTCAAAAAAGTTTTGGCGATTTAAAAGACCACGCGGAACGTGCTGCCGATGCCTTCTTCGCTCTCGAGTTCGAGCGTGGCTCCGTGCAGTTCGGCGATGCGCTTCACCATGGAAAGGCCGAGGCCCGTCCCCTCGGTCGAGCGGGACGCATCGGCCCGGTAGAACCGGTCGAAGATCTTGAGCTGTTCGGCCGTCGGGATGCCGATGCCGTCGTCGGAGACGGCAAGGCGTATATCGCCCGCGTTTTGCTTCAGGGAGACGTTGATGTGGCCGTCGTCTTTGCCGTAGCGGTACGCGTTGGAGATGAGGTTCTGCAGGAGGCGCGACAGGAGCAGCGGGTTGCCGTTCACGGTGACGCCCTCGTCCACGTCTGCGGAGAGCGTGATGCCCCGGGTGCCGAGGAGGGCCATCTGGTCTGCGGTCTCGGTGACCAGTGCAGAGAGGTCCACGTTCTCGAAGGGGTAGCGCTCCGGGCCCTGGTCCATGCGGGTGTAATCGAGCATGTCGGAGATGAGGGTGTTCATCTTGCGGCCCTGTTTCTGCACGACTTCAAGGGCTTCCTTGTATTCTTCCGCCGGGCGGTCTTTTTCTAAAATGTAATCGGTCTGGGCGAGGATGACGGAAGTCGGGGTCCGCAGTTCGTGGGACGCGTCGGAGGTGAACTGCCTTTCACTGTCGAACGAATGCTGAAGCCGGTCGAGCATCCGGTTGAACACCGTCGCCAGCTTTCCGACCTCATCCCCGGTCGTGACCGTTTCAATGCGCCTCGTGAGGTCGTTGTCCTCGGCGATCTGTTCCGCGGTCCTCTGGATCTTCCGAACAGGAGCCAGCAGACGGTCCGCAAGGAACCAGCCGCTCAGAAGCGACAGCAGGAGGAGCAGGGGCAGCAGAAGTGCGGACAGCCGGGCGATCTCGTTCAGCTGTGCCGTATTCCTGGTCTCCGGCACCACGCCGCGGACCCAGAGTTCTCCATCCGGCAGGTTTTCAAGGTTGACTTTCCGGTCGTAGAGGTCGTATCGGATGCCGTCCACTTTCAGACTCCAGGTGTAAGACTCGGAAAAAGCGGTGCCCTCCGTCTGGATCGCCAGCGGGTTGGAGCCGTAGAGCATGGTCCCGTCTTTCGAATAAAGAGCGGTCTCCACGTCGTTGACGACATCCATATAGCCGGGGTCGATCTTCAGGTATCCATCGTGATAGGGAACGTAGATATAGTCCGGCAGGTTTTCTTTCGCGCTGACATAGTCGATACTGTCGACATTCTCTTCCACGGTTCCGATGAGATAGTTGCGGACCGTGCTGCGAAGGACGGTCTGACTCGCCCCAAGGACTGCAGCCAGTGTAATGGCTACCACTGCGATTTGCGCCAGAGAGAACCAGAGCGTCAGTTTGAAGCGGATGCTGCGTTTCTTCATGGTGCATCGCCTTCGCTTTCCTCCCGAAGGACATACCCGACACCGCGGACGGTGTGGATGAGTTTCGGTTCGAACCCGTCATCCACCTTCTTGCGCAGGTAGCGGATGTAGACGTCGACGACGTTCGTGCCGCCTTCATAGTCGGCGTTCCATATGTGGTCTTCGATCTGCTCCCGGGTCAGGACCAGGTTCTTGTTGTGGAGCAGATAAGAGAGAAGTGCATATTCCTTGGCAGAGAGGTCGATCGCCTTCCCTGCTCTGGTGACGGTGTGGGCGCGGAGATCCATCGTAAGGTCTGCCGCCGTGAGGGTGCTCGACTGCGTGTCATAGGAGCGGCGTGTGAGAGCCCGGACCCGCGCCATCAGTTCTTCCATGGAGAACGGCTTCACGAGGTAGTCGCTCGCGCCGAGGTCAAGGCCGTGGACCCGGTCGCTGACGGCATCGCGCGCGGTCAGGAACAGGACCGGCGTATCGATGCCCTGCTTCCGCATGTTCTCCAAAACGGCGAACCCGTCTGCTTTCGGCATCATGACATCGAGGATGACCCCGTCGTAGTGGATGGCGGTCAGATAATCCATCGCCTCCACGCCGTCATAGCAGCTGTCGACGCTGTACCCTTCTTCGGTCAGCTTTTTTGTCAGGATCCGGTTGAGGTCCCTCTCATCTTCGGCAAATAACAAACGCATGTCTGCACCTCCTTTCCTACCAGTATAAGGATTTTCATTAAAAATAGATTAAAGCGAACCCCGTGGCCGACAGGTCCCGGGGTTTGTGTTCATTTCTTCTTTTCCGCGCTTTGGTAGAGAATGCCGCCGAGGATGAGGACCAGGGCAACGATGCCGTTCCAGTGGATCTGCTCCCGCAGGATCAGCGCGGACAGCAGCATGGAGAGGACCGGCACGAGGAACGCGAAGTTCGCGATGCGCGCTGAGTTCTTCGAATCGTTCAACGCAATGGCCCAGATGAGGTACCCGACCGCGTTGGCCATGACACCGAGCCAGGCAAGGATGAGCCAGGTCTTGAGGTCCGGCATGGTCCAGCCGCCTTCGACGAATCCAGCGATGAGTCCGCTGACCATCGTGACGCCCCAATAGATCGGCATGCACAGGTCCTGGTCCAGGTCTTCCCTCTTGTTCAGGATGGAAAACAATCCGTAGGAGACCGCTGCGATGATGCATCCGACGATGCCGAGCACCGGGTGCGCGCCGTACTGGTCATTGCCACCGGCAGACAGTACCACGACGCCGAGAAAAGACGCGACCATCGCGATGACTTTCCGTGTCGTGAAGGGTTCTTTCAGGATGAGGCAGGAAAACAGCACCAGCATGACCGGCCACAGGTAGTTGAGGATGCACGCGGTCGAAGCCGTCAGCTGCGCGATGCCGAAGTAGTAGAGGAATTCGTAGACGAAGAAGCCAAGGAATCCGAGTCCGAACACGACTTTGTAGTTCCGCGCGCCGAAGGTCCGATACTCCTTCACCTTCCCGTTCGCGATCAGCCGTCCGAGGAGGAATACGACCGAGAACACACCGGCCAGAAACAGCACTTCCGTCGTCGGCACACTGTCTTGCATGAGCTTGACCGCCGGCGCCATCGTCGCCCACAGGAACACCGTGAGCAGTGCATAGATGATCTGCTTCTTTTCTCCGGTCCGCTTCATCGGCTCCCTCCTCTCTGTTCATACGCCCTTTACTTTATCACATCTGCCGGCATCAAAACAACCCTCAGCAGGATCCCTGCCGAGGGTCTTCGTTCGGTTTTGGCAATCTACTTCAGTACCGCAAGGATCCGGTCTTTGATGTACACATGTCCCGCGTTGCTCGGGTGCGTATTGACCATGAGGTACCAGCTGAGGTTGTCGAAGTCCTTCATGAGTGCGAGAGCGCCGGGCCAGGC
>JAZOTY010000089.1:0-22564 GCA_045657845.1 Acutalibacteraceae bacterium
CGCCTGTTTTCCTGATTCGGCAAAAGAGGCGGTAAATTATGGAGCACTTTTCGGAGTTGGAAGACGAAATTACCGCCTGTTTTCCCAATTTGACGGAAATAGGCGGTAAAAATAAGGGCCCTTTTCGGAGTGGTAAAACAAGATTACCGCCGGGTTTCTCTATTTCAAAGAAATAGGCGGTAAAAAGATGAAAAGGCTCTTATTTGGGTGCTTGATTTTACCGCCTATATTCTTGTTTTAGGCATTTTAGGCGGTAAAAACGAGAAATCCACCCAGATGATCTTTGAGAATTACCGCCTATTTTCCCGATTTCTGCAAAAGAGGCGGTAAATGACGCCGGAGCTCGTCGGAGGTCCATGGAGTCGGGGCATATGGCCCCTTGGTCCAGAACCTACGGCGCCTCCTCGCTCCGGCTGAAAGATTTCTCCCGGCCAGCGAGAAAGCCGGAAGGGGTAGGGGTCCGGGGACAGGGGAAGGTGGCTTTCTCCTACGCTCTTTGGCTTCCCCTTCCCCGGAAGCGAGGCATATCAAGTAAAAAGAATGAAAGCCCGGTCATGGGGCCGGGCTTAGACGTGCAAATACAAGTTTTAAGGATCTGCAACTATCTGAGTTGCCGTGATCCATGGTGTATGCAAGAAGAACAGCAGGGCCGGGGGAGGCCCTGCTGTTTTCATTATTTTTCGTTGAGTTTGGACGTGTTCTTCTGACGGCGGTTGTGGTCGCGTCCTTCGTGGGACGGCGTGGCCGCTTCGACGTCGCGCTCACCGGTCCGGATGCGGACTGCGGTGTCGACACTGTAGGTGAAGATCTTTCCGTCGCCGGGTTCGCCGGTCCAGGCGGCGACGCGGATGGCTTCGACGGCCTTGTCCCGCCAGTCTTCGTTGGAGACGAGGATCTCGAATTTGATCTTCGGGATCATGTTGACGGCGATCTCATTGCCTCGGACGAGTTCCGTGAAGCCCATCTGGACGCCGCATCCCATGACCTGGGAAATGGTCATGCCGCGGATGTCCTGCGCCACGAGAGCCTCTTTGACGTCCTCGAGTTTCTCCTCTCGGACGATCGCTTCGACTTTATACATGGTGTCAGACCTCCTTTAGTCGTCCAGTCCGTTGAAGGACGGGTAGGCACGTTCGCCGTGCTGTGTGATATCGAGACCGATCTTCTCCTCTTTCTCGGAAACTCTCAGCGGAGTGATCCTCTTCGTGAGGAAGATGCACAGGGCACCTCCGACGAGGCCGAGAAGGACGGTGACGCCGGTGCCGACGAGGTTCGCGACGAACAGCTTTGTATCGCCAAAGACGAGACCGTCGGAGATGAGTGCGGGGTTGACCGCTTTCGAACCGAAGAGGCCGGTCATGATGCCGCCGAAGATGCCGCCGACACCGTGGCAGCCGAAGGCGTCCAGCGCGTCATCGTAGCCAAAGCGTTTCTTGACCCGGGAGACACAGAAGTAGCAGACCGGGCTGACCAGGGCGCCGATGAGGAAGGATGACCAGATCGGGACGAAACCGGTGCCGGGAGTGATGGCGACCAGACCGACGACCAGGCCGGTCGACGCGCCGACCAGAGTCGGTTTGCCGGTCTCATAGACATCGATGAGCATCCAGGTCAGCATAGCAGATGCGGACGCGACCGCGGTCGTGGCGAACGCGTGTGCCGCAAGGCCGTTGGCTCCGAGCGCGGAACCGGCGTTGAACCCGAACCAGCCGAACCACAGAAGGCCTGCGCCGAGCGCGACGAAGGGCACGTTGTGGCAGCGGTAGCTCGCGGACTTGATGTCTTCCCGTTTTCCGAGGGCGATACACAGCAGGAGCGCGGTGACGCCGGAGGAAATGTGGACGACATCGCCGCCGGCAAAGTCAGCGACACCGATCCGTTCGAGCCATCCGTCCTGTCCCCATACCATATGGGCGATAGGATAATAGACAATGATAGACCACAGCAAAATGAAAATAAACAATGCTTTGAATTTCATTCTTCCGGCAATGGAACCGGTAATGAGGGCCGGTGTGATGATGGCGAACATCATCTGGAACAGGGCAAAGGCGAGGAACGGAATGGTCTCTCCGTAAGGGCCGGGTTCAAATCCGACCTGGTTGAAAAACGCCCAGGAGAAGTCTCCGATCACACCGCCGTGGTCCTGCCCGAACGACAGGGAAAACCCGACGGCGACCCAGAGGACCGTGGCGAGCCCCAGAATGAAGAATGAGTTCATAAGGTTCGAAACTACGTTCTTTCGGCGTCCAAGGCCTCCGTAGAAGAAGCCGAGGGCAGGGGTCATGAGGAAGACGAATGCGGCAGAGATGAGGACCAGCGCGGTATCTCCGGTGTTCATAGATGATCTCTCCTTTCAGATCGGTACTGCGAAATAAAAGAAAAGACGCCTTCCGACCCGGCCGGGTCTGGAAGACGTCTTCGCCTTTGATGCACCTATGATAACATCGAAAATGAAAAAATGCAATAGGAAATTTTCAAAATAAAGAAAGTCCTCTCATAAGCCTCAAAAAAAAGATCCCGTACCCTCGGCAGAGGATACGGGATTGATCGTTCGTATGGATCAGATGTGGAACTGCATCTGGGTGTCGGAGCTCTCCTTGAGGTCTTCCTCGTGACGGGCCAGAAGGGCGTCGATCTTGGAGGACGGGTCGAGGAGCGGCCCGATGGAGACGTCGTGGTTGATGGCGTCGATGAGGTAGGCGGTGAATTTGCTCATGTCGACGTCGACATACCAGTCTCTGGAAAGGAGCTCGGGACTGCGGTAGATGGTGTTGGTGCAGAGGATCTTGTCGATGGTGCCGTTCTTCTTGCACTCGTCGAACTTCTCAAGGCCGCTCGTGAAGAGGCCGAAGGAAGTGCAGACGTAGATCTTGTTCGCGCCGAGGTTTTTGAGTTTGCTGCAGACGTCCAGCATGGATTCACCGGAGGCGATCATGTCGTCGACGACGATGGCATTCTTGCCTTCGAGGGAGGAACCGAGGAATTCGTGAGCCAGGATGGGGTTCCGTCCGTCGACCACGCGGGAGTAGTCGCGGCGTTTATAGAACATGCCGAGGTCGACGCCGAGCGCGGTGGCGAATTTGATGGCACGGTTCATGCCGCCTTCGTCAGGGGAGACGGCGACCATGTTCTCTTTGTCGAGCCGGATGTCCGGGGTCGTGCGGATGAGAGCTTTCAGCATCTGATAGATAGGAGAAACGTTTTCGAACCCGTGCAGCGGGATGGCGTTGCAGACTCTGGGGTCGTGCGCGTCGAACGTGAGAAGGGAGTCGACACCGTATTCGACGAGCTCCTGCAGCATCATGGCGCAGTCGAGGGACTCGCGGTTGGTCTTGCGGTGCTGTCTGCCTTCGTACAGCATGGGCATGACGACCGTGACACGGCGGGCTTTGCCGTTGATGGCGGCGAGGACGCGCTTCAGGTCGGCGTAGTGGTCGTCCGGACTCATGGGGATGTCGATCCCGCGCATTTTATATGTGACAGCGTAGTTGAAAGCGTCGATCAGGATGAACAGGTCATAGCCGCGAACGGTCTGTTCGATGACGGCCTTGGCTTCGCCCGACGCAAAGCGGGGAGCACTGTACTTGATGAGGAAGGAGTCCTCCGCATAGCCGGCGATGTGCACACCGTCGTCCTGGTCGAGGGTCTCTTTCCGCCAGTCGACGATGTATTTGTCGATCTTGGCTGCGATCTCTTCCGTACCTTTCATGGCGATGATCCCGAGTTTGCCGTAAGGGATCTTCGTGAAACCTGAATGTTCAGGAATGTTTGCTGTCATGGATAAATTCCTCCTATTCCATTTTGCGCGATGATTTTAACATATGAACCGACTCGATACAAGCCTGTCAAATGACCAAAATTGTCTCTCTTTTGCGCTTTTATTCCGACTAATTGTCGAAAAAGCAACACATTTGTATGTGTTAAAGATACAGTTACGTACTGAAATCCGTCAATCGCGGCATGGTTTGTATGAGATAATTTGTACACAGCCAAAAAACTGTTAAAAAATAAACATAAAAACTGCAAATAAAATGGGTATTAATTTGTTGAAACCGAACATATCAATTTGGTATAATACACGCGTTAAGAAGAGCCTGTCTAAAGATTGTGCCATTCAATCGGGGGCTCCCATTAATAATCTTTAGAAAGGGTGATGTTGACAATGGCCTCTGAGATGATCAACAAGGTTCTCGAAGCAGAAAAGAAAGCTGCCGAAAGAGAAGCCGATGCCAAGGCGAAAGCCGCGGACATCATCAAAACAGCAGAGGCGGAAGCAAAAGCTGCCACAGATGCTGAAAAAAAGGCCGCTTTAGAGGAAGGCGACCGGGTCGTTGCAGAAGCAAAACTTCAGGCGGAAGCAATCTATTCCAAAGCCAGAGCAGAAGTTCAGGGTCAGATCGAGAACCTGAAGCAGCTCGGCAATGATAGACGTGATGTCTCTGCAGAAGCAGTTCTGAAGACCATCATTCCTCAGGACTGATTTTCGATTTTCGGGAATCAGTATTTTATTTTGACGAAAAGGAGGTGTTTTCTCTATGGCAATACTCAATATGAAGCGTATTGAGATCCTCGGTCTGCAGAAGGATCGGAAAAACATCATTGAGTTCCTTCAGCGCCAGGGTTCCGTTCAGCTCGAAGACATGAATGAGGAGAGCGGTCACTTTACCAATCTTCCCACCGCTGCTACCGTCACCCAGCTGGATAAGTACGAGTCGATGGCCGACAGTGCTGTGGAAATCCTTGACAAGTATGCTCCCGGAAAGGGCAGCATGCTCGACTCGTTTGCTTACAGAACGGAAATGAGCACATCCGAGTTCCTGGAAAAGTCAAAAGACGTGGATGAAACGCTCGGCAAATGTCAAAAGATCAATGCGCTTTATAAGAAGATACAGGACAGCCGCGTGGAGATCGCGCGGGCCGAGACAGCCATCGACCAGGTCAGACCCTGGGAGAGCCTCGACATCCCGTCTTCTTTCAAAGGGACCGCTGACACGTGCGCTTTTATCGGTACCATCGCCGAACCGCTCGACCGGGAAGGCGTGCTGACCAAGATCGTGGAAGTGGATCCGGAAGCGCAGGGCGAAGTCGAGATCGTCTCTTCGGACAAAAACCAGACCTGTCTTGTAGCACTCTGCCATAAAGATAATGCTAAAACCTTTGAACAGGCACTGCGTACGGCCGGTTTCGTCTCGGTCTCCGACGCCACCAAACATCCGCCGAAAGTGCGGATCGAGCGTATGGAGAAAAAGATCGAAGACTGCAACGCACAGATCGCCGAAGCGGAGGAAGCCATCAAGAGCTATGGCGACTCCCGTGACGACATCGCGTTCCTTCGGGATTATCTGACGATCCGCGGCGACAAGTACAAAGTCCTGGACAAAGTCTCAGTCGACGACTCCGTCTTCGTCCTGACCGGCTATGTGCCGGAGATCAAAGCAGACGACCTCAAGAAGAAGCTGGAAAACCACTTCGATATCGCGGTCGATCTGAAGGACGTGGACAATACGTCCGAAGATGTCCCCGTTGCCATCCTCAACAACAAGATGGGCAAGACGATGGAGAGCGTTACGAACATGTACGCGCTCCCGTCGCGAAAGGACATCGACCCGAGCTTCATCATGACCATCTTCTATTATTTCCTGTTTGGTCTGATGCTCGGTGACGCAGGCTACGGTATCATCATGATCATTCTTTGCCTGTTCGTGAAAAAGAAATATAAACCGGAGCCCAACAAGAGAGCCCTTGTCAACTACGGACTTGGCTGTGGTATTTCCACCACGTTCTGGGGCGCCATGCAGAACAGCTGGTTTGGCGATCTGCCGAAGTGGATCGCGAACAACCTGAAGAGCAACGATCCGACGGACTTCCTTTCCGTCAATCACCTCTACTGGTTCGATCCGCTGCAGCATACCACCCGCTTTTTGCTGCTCTGCTTCCTGATCGGCATCCTTCACCTCATCCTTGCCAACTGCGTCAATCTTTATAAGATGAGCAAACAGGGCATGATGTTTGAAGGTCTCGTGGAAACCGTTCCGATCATCCTCATCCTGATCGGTGTCATCCCGCTCGTCAACAGTTTCATCGGCGGCGGCGCTCTGGCAGAGATCGCGTGGACAAGGCCCATCGACAATATGATCAAGGCTGCGTCACCGGTTCTCAACACGATGGCCATCATCGGTGCCATCGGTGTGGTCCTCGGACCGGTCATCATCCGTATCAAGCAAAAGAACTCTATCGGAAAGGTTGCCGCAGGTTTTGGCGGCGGTCTCTATGGCCTCTACAATACCGCTTCCGGTTATCTCGGAGACATCCTTTCCTATGCAAGACTTCTTGCACTGGGTCTTTGCACGGGCGTTATCGCTTCAGTCGTCAACCAGCTGGGCGCGACCCCGGGCGGTGGACAGTGGTTCATCTTCATCCCGATCTTCATCATCGGACATACGATCAACCTCGGCATCAACCTGATCGGTGCCTACGTCCATACCAACCGACTCCAGTATGTCGAATTCTTCGGCAAGTTCTATGAGGGCGGCGGAAATAAATTCGAACCGCTGTCTGCACAATCTCAAACTTTCGTATTCAAGGAGGAAAATTAATATGGAAAACCTTGGTGTTGCATTTGCTATTTTAGGCGCAGCGTTCGCCGCTATGTTCGCAGGCATGGGTTCTGCCAAAGGCGTTGGTACTGTCGGTAAATCCGCAGCCGGTGTCATCACTGAAGACCCGGGCAAATTCGGCCGTGTCCTCATTCTTGAGATCCTTCCCGGTACCCAGGGCCTCTACGGCTTCCTGGCCGCTTTCATGATCATGAACAACATCACTGTCGGCATGCCTCTTTCTCAGGGCCTCGGCCTCTTTGCCGCTTCTCTTCCCATCGCGTTTGCCGGTCTCGTCTCCGCGATCCATCAGGGTCGTGCTGCTGCCGCAGGCTGCGGACTCGTTGCCAAGAGACCCGAAGGTTTAGGTCAGGCGATCATCCTTGCCGCCATGGTCGAAACTTACGCCGTTCTTGCTCTCCTTATCTCCATCCTTCTCATCGGCAGAGCTGTCTGATGATATTAAAGGTAAAGAAACAGGAGGGTCGTAAATGGCAGGGTTAGATAAAATCATTGAACGTATCACTCAGGACTCTGCAGTCAAGTGCGAAGGCATTCTGAAAGAGGCCACCGCACAGGCGACCAGTCTGAAAGCAGACGCTGCCGCTGTCTCCAAGAAAGACGCCGACTCGGTTCTTGCCAAAGCCGCGAAGCAGGCGCAAGCCATCGTGGAAATGGCCGAATCCGGCTCTGCTGTGGAACAGAAAAACGCGCTGCTCGACGCCAAAGTCGGTATCATCGACGAGGCAGTCGACTATGCCAAAACGAAGCTCACCGGTGCCGGCGATGCCGATTATTTCGACACCGTCATGAAACTGGTGAAAGCTTACGCGCAGGATGCTGAGGGTATTATGTACTTCAGCCAGAAGGACCTTTCCCGCCTTCCCGCAGGTTTTGCGGAGAAGGTCAGCGACGCCACCAACGGCAAACTGAAGGTCTCTTCTGAGCCCAAAAACATCGACGGTGGTTTCATCCTCGCCTATGGCGATATCGAAATCAACTGCAGTTTCGATGCGCTGATCTCTGAGAAGATCGACGTCATCAAAGATACACTGAATAAGATCATTTTTGCCTGAAACCGGCAAATTGCAAAGGAGGAGCGTAAATGGGTTTCTTGAATAAAAAACAAGACACAGACTACGCCTACGCAGTTGCCCGGGTCAGGTCGAATGAGCTGAAACTTCTGACAGAGGCAGACACGGAACAGCTGATCGAAGCCGCGTCCTACGATGAGGCGATGCAGAAGCTCGCCGATTCCGGCTGGGGCGAGATCAGCAAAGATACTGACTACGCGGTCTATCTGGAAGATCATTTCGCAAGCCACTGGGCTTTTCTGGAAGAGATCCTCGACGATGTCCATGAACTGGACCTTCTGCTCATCCAGAACGATATGCAGAATCTGAAAGCCGCGCTGAAGAATCTTCTTCGTCCGGATCCTGCCGACGGCGTCTATTCGAAGGCGACGGTCTATGACACCGACGCACTCGTAGAAGCTGTCAAAGTCAAAGAGTGGGGCGATCTCCCCGAATTCATGCAGGCGCCCGCACAGGAGGCCTACGATGTGCTCACCACGACCGGGAACGGTCAGCTGGCTGACGCCATCATTGACAGAGCCACCCTGGAGCGCATCCTGTATCTCGGGAAGAAGTCCGGAAGCTCTGTGCTCGCGAACATCGCCGAGCGGAAAGTTGCCACTGCGAACATCAAGACAGCCCTTCGTTGTGCCAATACCGGCAAGACCAGGGACTTCATCGATTCTTCGATGGCAGAATGCGATACGCTGAACAAGGTCACTCTGACCGAGGCTGCCCTCAACGGCGCGGACACCGTCCTCAATTACCTCGAGATGACTGACTACAAAGAAGGCGCAGAACAGTTCCGCGAGAGCACTTCGAAATTCGAGAAATGGTGCGACGACCTTCTGATGGAATGCGTCACCGAGGCGAAATACACGCCGTTCGGTGTCGAGCCCATCGTCGCGTACTATGTCGCGAGCGACGCAGAAGTGAAAACAGCCAGAATCATTCTTTCCGCCAAGAAGAACAATCTTTCCAAAGACTTGATCAGAGAGAGGGTGAGAACGCTATATGTATAAAGTCGCAGTAATCGGAGACAAGGACAGCATTTACGGCTTTGCCTCCATCGGACTCGATATCCATCCGTGCGACGATCCTGCCGAAGCCATCCGGGACATCCGGAACATGGCAGAAGTCGGTTACGGGGTCATCTACATCACGGAGA
Source organism: Acutalibacteraceae bacterium (assembly GCA_045657845.1). Taxonomy (GTDB): domain Bacteria; phylum Bacillota; class Clostridia; order Oscillospirales; family Acutalibacteraceae; genus RUG420. The sequence goes on from JAZOTY010000089.1 coordinate 8,838, forward strand.
GTCTTGCATCCCAGATCGAATCGGAGCTGGATCTCTATCGCGAGCGTCCTCAGCCTGCTATCATCCCGATCCCCGGTGTTCAGGGGAACACGGGTCTTGGTATGCAGAATGTAAGTGGATTTGTCGAACAGGCAGTTGGTTCTGACATCCTTTCCGACGCGTAATTGCGTATACGAAATTAAAGCCGAAACTATGAAAGGCGAGTGAATAGAAATATGGCCAAAGGTAGAATTACCAAGGTCGCCGGCCCCCTTGTCGTCGCGGACGGCATGCGGGACGCCAACATGTACGACGTTGTTCGCGTTGGTGAAGAGCGACTGATTGGTGAGATTATCGAAATGCACGAGGACCGTGCGTCCGTCCAGGTCTACGAAGAGACTTCGGGACTTGGCACCGGCACGGAAGTCGTGTCGACCGGTGCTCCTTTGAGCGTTGAGCTCGGCCCCGGTCTGATCACAACGATTTACGACGGTATCCAGAGACCGCTGGAGAACATCCGCTCGATGATCGGCAACAACCTCCAGAGAGGTGTTGAGGTCCCGTCTCTGAACCGTGAAAAGAAATGGCACTTCGTCCCCTGCGTCGCAGCAGGCGACACCGTCGTGCCGGGTGACGTTGTCGGTACTGTTCAGGAGACCGAAGTCGTCAACCACAAGATCATGGTACCCCCGAACTTCAAGGGCGGCACCGTCAAGTCCATCGCGGAAGGGGACTACACGATCGAAGAGATCGTCGCGACCCTGACCACCGCCGATGGCGCCGAAGAGCAGGTTGGTCTCATGCAGAAATGGCCGGTCCGTGTCGGTCGTCCCTACAAGAACAAGATCAACCCCGACATGCCCCTGATCACCGGTCAGCGCGTCGTCGACGCGATGTTCCCGATCGCCAAGGGCGGCGTCGCGGCCATCCCCGGCCCCTTCGGTTCCGGTAAGACCGTTACCCAGCATCAGCTGGCAAAATGGGCGGAAGCTGAGATCGTCGTCTACATCGGCTGCGGTGAGCGCGGCAACGAGATGACCGACGTTCTGAACGAGTTCCCCGAGCTGATCGACCCGCATACCGGCAAGTCCCTGATGGAACGTACTGTTCTTATCGCGAACACCACCGATATGCCCGTTGCTGCCCGTGAAGCTTCTGTCTACACCGGTATCACCATCGCCGAGTACTTCCGTGACATGGGTTACTCCGTAGCGCTCATGGCCGACTCCACTTCCCGTTGGGCTGAGGCTCTCCGTGAAATGTCCGGCCGTCTGGAAGAGATGCCCGGTGAAGAGGGTTATCCCGCATACCTGGGTTCCCGTATCGCTCAGTTCTACGAGCGTGCCGGCCGCGTCATCTGCCTTGGTTCAGACGGCCGTGAAGGTGCCCTTTCCGCCATCGGCGCCGTTTCGCCTCCCGGTGGTGACATCTCCGAGCCGGTCTCTCAGGCCACCCTGCGTATCGTCAAGGTGTACTGGGGTCTCGATGCCGCTCTCGCATATGAGCGTCATTTCCCGGCGATCAACTGGCTGACTTCCTACTCTCTGTATGCAGATCAGCTGGGCAACTGGTTCAACACCAACGTTGCCGACGACTGGATGGCTCTCCGCGGCAGAATGATGACCATTCTGACCGAAGAAGCATCCCTGAACGAGATCGTCCAGATGGTCGGTATGGACGCCCTGTCCGACCCCGACCGCCTGAAGATGGAAGCTGCCCGGTCCATCCGTGAAGACTTCCTGCATCAGGACGCATTCGACGATGTCGACACGTATTCTTCTTCCAAGAAGATGCATTACATGATGACCATGGTCCTTGCTTTCTACGACAAGGCCCTCGACGCTCTCCAGAAGGGCGCGGACATCAAAGATCTCATCGATATCCCGGTCCGTGAGACCATCGGCCGTTTCAAGTACATTGAAGAAGGCGCCATCGACGAGAACTTCAACAAGATCATGGAGACGCTCGACGCTGAGATCGGCGCGGCTCTCGAGAAGGAGGAGGAATACTAATGCCAAAAGAGTATAGAACTATACAGGAAGTATCCGGTCCTCTTATGATCGTCCGTGACGTCGAGAACGTCACCTACAACGAACTCGGTGAGATCGAGCTTGCCAACGGCGAGACCCGCCGCTGCCGCGTCCTGGAAGTCGACGGCACCAACGCTGTCGTCCAGCTGTTCGAAAGCTCCACCGGTATCAACCTGGATGAGTCCAAGGTCCGTTTCTCCGGACGTCAGATGGAACTGGGTGTGTCGGAAGACATGCTTGGTCGAGTCTTCGACGGTCTGGGTCGTCCGATCGACGGCGGTCCCGAGATCATTCCTGAAAAGCGCCTTGACGTCAACGGCGCTCCCATGAACCCCGCTGCCCGGGCATTCCCGGCCGAGTTCATCCAGACCGGTATCTCCGCCATCGACGGACTGAACACTCTGGTCCGTGGTCAGAAGCTGCCGATCTTCTCCGCATCGGGTCTTCCTCATATGAACCTCGCTGCGCAGATCGCCCGTCAGGCAAAGGTCCTCGGTAAAGACGAGAACTTCGCCGTTGTCTTTGCTGCTCTGGGTATCACCTTCGAAGAGTCCAACTACTTCGTCGAATCGTTCCGTGAGTCCGGCGCTCTTGACAGAACCGTCATGTTCTCCAACCTCGCGAACGACCCGGCCGTTGAGCGTATCGCCACCCCGAAGATGGCCCTCACCGCTGCCGAGTACCTCGCATTCGAGAAAGACATGCACGTCCTCGTCATCCTGACCGACATCACGAACTACGCGGATGCTCTCCGTGAGGTCTCCGCAGCCCGTAAGGAAGTCCCCGGACGCCGTGGTTATCCCGGTTACCTGTACACGGACCTTGCCACCATGTATGAGCGCGCAGGCCGTCAGCTGGGCAAGACCGGTTCCATCACGATGATCCCGATCCTTACCATGCCCGAAGATGATAAGACCCACCCGATCCCTGACCTTACCGGTTACATCACTGAGGGCCAGATCATCCTCTCCCGTGATCTTTACCGTAAGGGCCTGCAGCCCCCGGTCGACGTTCTTCCGTCCCTGTCCCGTCTGAAAGATAAGGGTATCGGCGAAGGCAAGACCCGTAAAGACCACAAGAACACGATGAACCAGCTCTTTGCCGCGTATTCCCGTGGTAAGGACGCGAAGGAACTCATGACCATCCTTGGTGAGGCCGCTCTGACCGACATCGACCTCCTTTACGCCAAGTTTGCAGACGAGTTCGAACAGAAGTATGTTTCTCAGGGCTACGACAACGACAGAAGCATCGAAGAGACCCTCGACATCGGTTGGGAACTCCTTCGCCTGCTCCCGCGTTCCGAGCTGAAACGTATTTCCGACAAACTTCTCGATGAGTATTACGATGCATAATCAGGAGGCATAACAGTGGCAATTCTCAACGTCAACCCGACGAGAATGGAACTCACCAACTTGAAGGGTAAGCTGAGTACCGCGACCCGCGGCCACAAGCTCCTGAAAGACAAGCGCGATGAGCTCATGCGAGAATTCATCGACCTTGTGCGTGAGAACAAAGAGGTCCGCCGCGAGGTGGAGGCCGGCATTGCCAAAGCCAACCAGCATATGGCCATTGCCCGGTCTGTCATGTCCGACGAGTCCCTCAATGTTGCACTGATGCTTCCTATGCAGGAAATGAGCCTCGACATCTCCAGTAAGAACGTCATGTCCGTCAACATCCCGGTCTTCGACATCCAGTACAAGACCGCCGATGAGAACGACATCTACTCTTACGGTTATGCGTTCACTTCCAGCGACCTTGACGACGCCGTCAAAGCATTGTCCGACATCATGCCGAAGATGATGCGCCTGGCAGAGATCGAAAAGTCCTGCCAGCTGATGGCCGCCGAGATCGAAAAGACCAGACGTCGCGTCAACGCGCTCGAACACGTCCTCATCCCGAACTACCAGGATACCATCCGGTACATTCGTATGAAACTGGACGAGAACGACCGTGCCACCACGACCCGACTGATGAAGGTCAAAGATATGATGCTGGAAGAAGCTCATCACTACTCGGAACGGGAACACTAAACGCAAAACAGCGGCTGAGACGTTTTGTCTCAGCCGTTGCTTTTTTATGCGACTTTTGATAGAGTATATAAGATTTTATAGTTTACTATATTTTTCCTATATATAGAAGGAGGTGAGACCGGTGGCGGAAAACAGCGGCATGTTCCAGCGTTTTGTGAAAAACTACGTGAAGTACCTGCGGGCAAAGACCAAAAAGCAGGTGGGGAATGACTACTGGGAGAAGTATATCGCCGAACACCCTGCGGAAGAGGGCGCGAACCGGTCTGCCCTCAAACAGGCGGTCCTGCGGGAATACCGGGACTCCGAACAGTACATGACCGACCTCGACATGGCCCTCTGGAACAATGAAGAGCTCCAGGGCATCCTCGCCGAGGACCCCGAAGAGATGGCGAAACTGAAGACCATCTTCGACAGTGAGATCGGCCTCATCCGGGGCAACCTGCGCCGGAACCAGGGCATCAATGTGGGGAAGGTCCTGCGCTCGTATGAGAAAAAGCAGGAGGCGGAGAACTACGAACCGGACCGGACGGTGCCGGAACTGGCGGCGGAATACCTGCCGGACTTCGTCGACTTCCTGACGCAGAAACTCGAAAAGTATTTCACGACTCAGAGGGTCCGTGTCTTTACGAGAAGCATGGACGGCAACCCGGTCTCCGTCAGCTGGCTGAACGCCGACAACGTGGGGGACTACCTTCGCGTCTACGGGGACATCGGCCTCCTCGAACCCATTCTTTACAAATACGTCCTTCAGGGAATGCCTCCCGCATACAGCTTTGCGCTCGAGGTGTCCCATCGCTATAAACTGCCGAAGACCGGCGCGTTCGTGTCGAAGTCCGCGGCAGATATCACGGCGGCAGGCCTCATGGGCACCGTTTACCGTGAACTCTATGACCGCTTCACGACGGAGCACGTCGTCGCCCTTCTCAAGCGGAACGGCCGCTACGGGAAGCTCATGAAGCACTATGAGAGCGAGGTCAAACGGCTCCGCCATCTCCATGAAAACATGCTCCGGGAGATCCCGGACAACTATATCGATCTCTACCCGCTGGCGCGGCGCATGGACCGGCACTTCATCATCCACGCCGGCCCCACGAACAGCGGCAAGACCTACCAGGCCATCCAGGCCCTGAAGCAGGCGGAGACCGGCATCTATCTCGGCCCGCTGCGTCTGCTCGCCTATGAGCAGTTCGAGGCGATGAACATGGACATGGTCCCCTGCAACCTGCTTACCGGGGAGGAGACCATCGACGTGCCCGGCGCCCGGCACCAGGCCTCCACCGTCGAGATGCTGAACCTCTCCACGATCTACGACTGTGCCGTGATCGACGAAGCACAGATGATCGCCGATAAAGACCGGGGCGGCGCCTGGACCACAGCGGTCCTCGGCGTGTGCGCCGAAGAAGTGCATGTCTGCTGCGCGATGAACGCCGTGGAGCTTCTCATCCACCTCATCGAAGACTGCGAGGACACCTATGAAGTCGTCTACCACCAGCGGCAGACCCGTCTGGCCCTCGACAACGAGAACTTCGATTTCCCGGGCTCCGTCAAAGAGAAGGACGCGCTCATCGTGTTCTCCCGCCGGAATGTCCACGCCGTAGCTTCCGAACTGCAGCGCCGCGGGGTCCTCTGCAGCGTCATTTACGGCGCGCTGCCGTACGATGTCCGCCACGAAGAGGCACGTAAATTCATGAACGGGGAGACCCAGGTGGTCGTCGCGACCGACGCCATCGGCCTCGGCATGAACCTGCCCATCCGCCGCATCGTCTTCCTCGAACAGTCGAAGTATGACGGGGAAGAGGTCCGCTATCTGAAGCCGGATGAAGTCCAGCAGATCGCGGGACGCGCCGGCCGCCGGGGCATGTACGAGATCGGTTTCGTCAACTCGTTCGGTGAAAAGCGGTTCATCCGCAAACAGCTGCTGACCGAGAACCCCGCGCTGACCTCCGCGGTCATCGACTTCCCGCCGTCCCTGCTCGGGCTCGACGCGAGTCTCTCCGACATCCTGAAACGGTGGAACGACATCCCCGAAAAAGAGGGCTACCACAAGGCGGACCTCACGCTGAAGATCGAGCTCTGCGAACTGCTCGAGACGCTTTCCGACGACAAGGACCTCATCTACCGGTTCCTGTGCATCCCCTTCGACGAGAAAGAGGATGCGCTCCGGGAACTCTGGGTCCGGCTGTTCCTGCAGGAACAGGCAGGGGAGACGGTCCGGGCGATCGACTACCTGCCGTACGCGGGCGAACTGCCGAACAAAGTGGATCTGCAGGACCTCGAATACGCCTACAAAGTCTGCGACCTCATCTACTATTACCTCGAACGCTTCGGCAACGATGAAGAACTGCCGGCGGTCCGGGAAGAGAAACGGGTCATCTCCGAGGGCATCACGGAGCTCCTTGAGAAGCAGCAGCTGCCGGAAAACCGGTGCAAGCGCTGCGGCCGGAGACTGCCCTGGAACTACCGATACCGGGTGTGTGAATCCTGTCATCTGAGGGCCCGCACGGGCTATGGCAGAAGAAGACGGCGGTAAATCGCGAAATAACACTTGACTTTAGCGTAGTAATACGGTAATATGCTACTAAACTAAAGCAAACAGGAGGGCACTATGCTGGACGAAAGTATCCTGAAAACGGAAGAACGGGCGGCGATCACGCTCCGCACTCTTTACTCCAAATACGGCTACCAGCCTTACAAAATGAGCAAATTCGAGGAATACGACCTCTATGCGCGCAATAAGGACTTTCTGGTCAGCGACAGTGTCATCACGTTCACCGATACCACCGGCAAACTGATGGCGCTGAAGCCGGACGTCACCCTGTCGATCATCAAGAACTATCAGGATGAGCCCGGTGTCACGCAGCGTGTCTACTACAATGAAAACGTCTACCGGGTGTCCGACGAGACACACCAGTACAAAGAGATCCTCCAGACCGGACTCGAATGCATGGGCGAGATCGACTTTTTCACCCTCTGTGAAGTCCTCTCTCTGGCCGTGGAAAGCCTTCGGTCCCTCTCCGGGGAATTCATCCTCGAGATCTCCCATATGGGCATCCTCTCCGGACTCCTGAACTCTGCGGACGTGGACAAAGCATTCATCGAACAGGTCTCCGCGCTCATCGCCGACAAGAACGCCCACGAGATCCCCCGGGTCTGCGAGCAGTTCGACGTCCCGCAGGAACTCTGCGACAAGCTCGTCCGCTTCGTCGGGGTCTACGGCAGCCGGGACAAGGTCCTTGCCGAACTCGAGACCCTGTGCGAAGGAGAAGAGATGGAGGCCGCTCTGCAGGAGCTGAAAGACCTCTCCGCGGAACTGGACGGCTGGAAAGACGCCTCCCGCATCCGCTTCGATTTCTCTCTGGTCAACGACATGCGTTACTATGACGGCATCGTTTTCCAGGGCTATGTGGAAAACATCCCCGATGTCATCCTCACCGGCGGCCAGTACGACCGGCTGATGAAGCGCATGGGACGGAAGTCCGGCGCCATCGGGTTCGCGCTTTACCTCGACCTGCTCGACAGCTTCCTGTCGGAACGGACCACCTACGATGTGGACGTCATCCTGCTCTACGATGACGACGCCGACCTCGCGCTCCTGAAGGAGATGGTGTCGACCTACATCAAGAAAGGCCTCACGGTCTCGGTCCAGAAGCAGGCTCCGAAGAAAATGAGCTGCCGTCAGCTCGTGAGATTCAACAACAAGGGGGTCGAGATCCTTGAAACAAATGATTAACGTCGCGCTCCCGAAAGGCCGCCTCGGCGAAAAAGTCTATTCGATGTTCGAGGCCGCCGGCTATGAATGCCCGTCGATCCGCGAGAAAAACCGGAAGCTCATCTTTGAGAACGAGGAGACCGGCGTCCGCTACTTCTGGGTCAAGCCCTCCGATGTGGCGATCTACGTCGAGCGGGGTGCCGCCGACATCGGCGTCGCCGGCAAGGATATCCTCGAAGAGTACCGGCCCAATGTCTACGAACTTTTAGACCTCAAAACCGGGGTCTGCAAGATGATGGTCGCAGCCCGCTCGGACTTCCATGACGACCACTCGAAGACCTTGCGTGTAGCTACGAAATTTGTTAATATTGCAAGGAATTATTATGCTGGAAAGAGCCGTGACATCGACATTATCAAGCTCAACGGCTCCATCGAGATCGCGCCCATTTTAGGCCTCTCCGATGTCATCGTGGACATCGTCGAGACCGGCACGACGCTGAAGGAAAATGACCTTCAGGTTTACGAGGACATTTTCCCGATCTCGGCGCGGCTCATCGCCAACAAGTCCAGTTTCCAGTTCAAGACGGAACAGATGGAAGAACTGGTCGCATCTCTGAAGAAACAGGTGGAAGAAGCATGATGAAGATCTACAGGTACGGAGAAGTCTCGAACGACGAGATCTTCGCCCGTCCCGATATGAAGACCGGCGTCGAAGACGTCGTGGCGGAGATCATCGCGAATGTCCGCGCGAAGGGCGATGCAGCCCTCTTCGAGTACTGCCGGAAATTCGACAAAGCCGACCTTAAGACCCTCGAGGTCTCCGAAGCGGAGATCGACGAGGCGTTCGACGTCATCGGCGACTTCCGCAGAGTGCTTGAACGGGCGGCGGCCAACATTCGGAAATTCCACGAAAAACAGCTGCGCAACAGCTTTATCATCAACGACGAAGACGGCATCATCATGGGGCAGAAAGTCATCCCCATGGACAAGGCCGGCCTCTATGTCCCCGGCGGCACCGCCGCCTACCCGTCCACCGTCCTCATGGACGCCGTGCCCGCGAAGATCGCCGGCGTCGGCGAGCTGGTCATCACGACCCCTCCGGGACCGGACGGAAAAGTGAACCCCTATGTCCTGGCGGCCGCAAAAGTGGCCGGTGTCGACCGCATCCTCAAAGTCGGCGGCGCCCAGGCCATCGCGGCTCTGGCGTACGGCACCGAAACGGTCCCGAAGGTCGATAAGATCGTCGGTCCCGGCAACGCGTTCGTCGCGGAGGCGAAGAAGCAGGTGTTCGGCGTCGTGTCCATCGACATGATCGCCGGCCCTTCGGAAGTCCTCTGCGTGGCCGACGCGAAGAGCGATCCGCGCCACGTGGCGGCGGACCTGCTCGCCCAGGCGGAACACGACAAGAACGCCAGCGCGGTCCTCGTCACCGACAGCATGGACCTCGCGAAACAGGTGGCCGCCGAAGTCGACCGTCAGCTGGAGACCCTCCCGCGGACCGAGATCGCGTCCGCCTCCATCGAGAACAACGGCAAGATCATCGTCGCAGACGACCTGAGACAGGCCATCGACATCGCCAACGAGATCGCGCCCGAGCACCTCGAACTCCACATGGACGACCCGTTCGACTATCTCGACCCCGTCCGGCACGCCGGCTCCATCTTCATGGGCCGCAACTGTCCGGAACCGCTCGGCGATTACTTCGCCGGCCCGAACCACACGCTGCCGACCCTCGGCACGGCCCGGTTCTCGAGCCCGCTGTCCGTCGACGACTTCGTCAAAAAGACCCAGTACACCTACTACACGAGAGATGCGCTCTCCCGTGTCTATGAAGATATCGCGGACTTTGCGGACCATGAAGGTCTGCACGGTCACGCCCGCAGCATTCGTTCCCGATTTGAAGAAGATCCGGAATAAGGAGTTTTGTTATGAGCCAGTATTTCTCATCGAAATTCGCGTCCCTAGAGCCGTATGTCCCCGGCGAGCAGCCGCAGGACATGAGCTATATCAAACTCAATACCAATGAATCGCCCTTCGACCCGCCGAAGGAGGTCATCCCGGTCATCCGGGAGGCCGCGCGCAACATCCGGCTCTATTCAGACCCTGAAAGCAGGGAACTGCGTCAGGCCATCGCCGACTACTACGGCCTCGAACCGGAGAACGTCATGGCCACTAACGGATCGGACGAAGCGCTGAACTACGCCTTTATGGCGTTCTGCGACGAAGAGCATCCCATCGTGTTCCCGGAGATCACCTACGGGTTCTACCCGGTCATCGCGAAGCTCAACAACATCCCCTATGAGACGATCTCTCTGCGGGAGGACTACACGATCGACGTCCGGGAATATGAAGGCATCAACAAGAACATCTGCATCGCCAACCCCAACGCGCCGACCGGCATCGCCATGGCGCTGGAGGAGATCGAGCAGATCGTCCGCACGAACCCCGACAACATCATCATCGTCGATGAGGCCTATGTGGACTTCGGTGCCCGCTCGGCGGTCCCGCTGCTCTACCGGTACGACAACCTGCTCGTCACCCAGACCTTCTCGAAGTCCCGCTCTCTGGCAGGGGGACGGCTCGGGTTCATCCTGGGCGCCAAAGACCTTATCGCCGATATGAACACGCTGCGAAACGCGTCGAACCCCTATAACGTCAACCGCATGACGGCCAAGGCAGGCATCGTCACGCTGCGGGAAAACACCTATTTCAAGAACAGCTGTCAGGCGATCCAGTTCAACCGGCGATATACGAGCCGTGCGCTCGCGGCCCTCGGTTTTGAGATCCTGCCCTCCAGCGCGAACTTCCTGTTCGTCCGTTCCGACCGGATCGGCGGCGAGGAGCTCTATCGCAGGCTGAAGGAAAAAGGCGTGCTGATCCGGCATTTCTCCGACCCCAAGATCAGCGACTGGAACCGCGTGACCATTGGAACGAAAGTACAGATGGATATCTTCCTCGCGAAAGTCGAGGAGATATTCGTCGAACAGGATGAAGAAGGAGCTGAAACATGAGAACCAGTGAGATCATCCGCGATACCGCGGAGACGAAGATCCGTCTGAAACTGGACCTCGACGGGACCGGCAGGAGCAACATCGAGACCGGCGTCGGGTTCCTCGACCACATGCTGACCCTGTTCGCGCGTCACGGCCGGTTCGACCTCGATGTCACCTGTGACGGCGACACCAATGTGGACTTCCACCACACGACGGAAGACATCGGCATCGCCCTCGGGATGGCCTTTACGGAGGCACTGGGGGAGAAACGGGGCATCGTCCGCTACGGCAGCACCATCCTGCCGATGGATGAGTCTCTCATCCTGTCCGCGGTCGACATCTCCGGACGGAGCTTCCTTGCCTATGACTGCGACATCCCGACGCCGAAAGTCGGCGATTTCGACACCGAACTCGCGGAAGAGTTCTGGTACGGCTTCACCCGCAAGGCGGAGCTGACCCTGCACATCAGACAGCTCGCGGGGAGCAATTCGCACCACATCATCGAGGGCATGTTCAAATCCGTTGCCCGTACGCTGAAGGATGCGGTGGCGATCGACCCTGCATACAAAGACGAGATCCCCTCCACGAAGGGAGTCCTGTAAGCATGATCGCGATCATCGATTACGGCATGGGGAACCTGTTCTCCCTGTCGTCGTCCCTGAAGTCTCTGGGGTACGAGGTGGAGATCACCGCGGACCCCGGGCGTCTTCGCGCGGCGGACAAACTGTTCCTGCCGGGCGTCGGCGCGTTCCGGGACGCGCAGGAGCGCCTGTTTTCCACCGGTCTTGCGGATGTCATCCGTGAGCTGGCGGCAGAAGGAAAGCCCCTCATGGGCATCTGCCTCGGGATGCAGCTCCTGTTCGACAAGAGCTATGAATACGGAGAATACGAGGGCCTGGGACTCATTCCCGGGACCGTCGTTCCCATGGAGGGGTCCATCGCCCCGGAACTGAAGATCCCGCAGATCGGCTGGAATGCGCTGCATTTCACCGGCCTCGAACACCCCGCCTTTGCCGATACGAAGGAGGGGGAATTCGTCTATTTCGTCCACTCGTATTACGCGACCGACTGTGACCCGTATGTGGTCGCCACCACCGAGTACAGCAAAGAGCTGACGGCGGCGGTCGCGAAGGACAACGTCTGCGGATGCCAGTTCCACCCGGAGAAGTCCGGGGAAGTGGGCCTGCGCCTCCTCGACGCATTCTGCAAACAGTAAGGAGTTTCTATGTATCTGTTTCCGGCCATCGACCTCATCGACGGAAAGGCCGTCCGGCTGTTCCGGGGCGACTACGCTCAGATGACGGTCTACAATGACGACCCGCTCGCCGTCGCGAAAGACTTTGAAGCGCAGGGCGCGAAATATATCCACATGGTGGACCTCGAAGGCGCCAAAAACGGCGGAACACCGAACCTTTCGACGGTTCGGAAGGTCGCGGAAAACACCGGTCTCTTTGTCGAGATCGGCGGCGGGATCCGTTCGATGGATACGGTCAGAACGTACCTCGACGCCGGTATCGACCGGGTCATCCTCGGCACCGCGGCCGTGGAGGACGAAGCGTTCCTGAAGGAAGCGGTCGACACCTATGGAGAGAAGATCGCCGTGGGCGCGGACATCCGGGACGGATACGTCTCCATCAAGGGCTGGCTCGAACAGTCCGCGTTCACGCTGGACGCATTCTGCGAGAAGATGCAGCGCCTCGGCGTGAAGACCCTCATCTGTACCGATATTTCGAGAGACGGCGCCATGAAGGGCACGAACCGCGCTCTGTACGCCGAACTCAAAGACAAATATGACATGAACATCACGGCCTCCGGCGGCGTCTCCTCTCTGGAAGACGTGGAAGCCCTTGCGGCGATGGACCTCTACGGCGCCATCATCGGCAAGGCGTACTACACCGGAGATATCATCCTGTCGGAAGCCATCCGGGCGGCCGGCCCCCAGGAGTGAACCTATGATCACGAAACGCATCATTCCCTGTCTCGACGTCCGTGACGGACGCGTCGTGAAGGGTGTCAATTTTGAAGGCGTCCAGGACGTCTCGGACCCGGTGGCGCTGGCCCGCTATTACAGCGAGAGCGGCGCCGATGAACTGGTGTTTTACGACATCACCGCGTCGTTTGAAGGGCGGAAACTGTTCACCGACATCCTGACCCGGACGGCCTCTCAGATCTTCATCCCGCTCACGGTCGGCGGCGGCATCAACACCCTCGACGACTTCGACCGGGTGCTGTCCTGCGGCGCCGACAAGGTGTCCGTCAACTCGGGCGCCATCCGGAACCCGGACCTCGTCGGGGAAGCGGCAAAGCGCTTCGGCGACCAGTGTGTCGTCATCTCCGCCGACGTCAAACGGGTCGACGGCACGTTCCACGTGTTCGCCAAGGGCGGACGGGAGGACACCGGCATGGACGGCATCGAGTGGATCCGCCGCTGTGTCGACAACGGCGCCGGGGAAGTGGTGCTGAATTCCATCGACACCGACGGCGTCAAGAACGGCTTCGACCTCGAGATGCTGAAGGCGGTCTGCGACGTCGTGAACGTCCCGGTCATCGCCTCCGGCGGCGCCGGCGGCATCGACCACTTCGTCGAGCTGTTCCGGGAGATCCCGACGGTGGATGCCGGCCTCGCCGCGTCCATTTTCCACTTCGGCGAAGTCGAGATCAAAGACCTGAAAATGGCTTTGAGAGACAATGGGATAAACGTCCGATTATAAATAACAGGAATTTGCGTGGCAAAAGTTCGTCGAAGCAAGAATAGAGCTTTGCGGGGTACGCCGAAGGCGTTATTGATTCCCCCGTACAGCCTCCGCAATGCGACCTTCGCCGCGAGACGAAGCTTTTGCAGCATATTTCTCAAACCATACTCAAAGGAGATTTCCATATGGAAACCAATTTTGTGTCCGTAGAAGAACTGAAATTTGACGAGAAAGGCCTGATCCCCGCCGTCGTGGTCGACAGCGAGTCGAAGAAGGTCCTGACCGTCGCATAC
>JAZOTY010000090.1:0-6477 GCA_045657845.1 Acutalibacteraceae bacterium
CGCGTCCAGGAGATTGAACACATCGCAGATGCAGCGGCAGGCAAACCGCATGCCTTTGCCGACACCGCCTTCGAGACAGGTGGCGCCGTTGTGGGGCGATGCAAGGGTCGTGATGGAGTGGACCCAGCCGTCGTGGCCGCCCGCGAACAGCGGAGACAGGTCAGCCGGGTCGGTGACGGCCCGCTCCTCTTCACTGCCGTTGGCCATGAGTTCGGAAAGGAGACGTCCGGTGGCGCCGCCGAACGAGTGGCCGATGATGTTGACTTTGATGAGGTCTCCGTTCGCGTCCAGGGTGCCCCACTGCGGGAGCAGGGGCTTTGTATAGGTGGCGCCGTAGCGTTTCATGCCGTACTTTTCCGCATGTGCCTTGCCGTAGTCCACCGTGCCGCCGAACAGCTGTGCATAGACTTCGCAGCAGCGGTTCCACGCCGAGGTAAAGGGGCCCATGGACGGCGCCGCGCAGGGCACGCCCATCTCTTCGAACATGACTCGAATGTCCGTATTCCAGAGTCCGAAATACGGAAGCACTTTGCTGGTGATCTGCTGCTGTCCGAATCCAAACACACCGTGCAGCAGCAAAACGGGATACCGGTTCTTCTGTTCTGCCATGAGGGGTCGCTCCTTTTCATCCATAATAATTCTCTTCCATTCTACTCTGTCCGTCCACCTGACCGCAAGTCCTGCCTGCGCAAACCGATGATCATCAATAAAAAACCTCAGCAGGGTCACCTGCTGAGGTTTGTTGTCTGTATGGTCAGATCTTCACGTCATCGCCGTGGAAGCGGGTGATGGTCTGGCCGGGGTTCAGGTGGTCGGAGAGCCACATGACGCGTTTGTTCGTGTACTCACGGACGTTGTAAATATAGTCGCTCCAGCTCGTCGTCACTTTGTAGTTCAGCTTGTACTTGCCGGTGCCGATGCTCGCCATGGTGTTGGGAGCCACCAGATAGTAAGCGCTGAGAGAGTTGGCGCCGTGGAGGTCGTTGTTCATGATCGCGGACTTGCGGATGAGGTTGACCTGCTTCGTGATGTTCGCGTCCATCGCCTCGAACGCCCACTTATACTCGTTGTAGACTCTTGCGACTTCCTTCATGAAGCTCGGGTGTTTGCCGAGTTCCTGCAGAAGGGAGACCGGTTCATCGCCCGTCACGAAATAGCCGATGCTGTCGTTATACCAGCCCTCTGCGTTCATCTGGATGGGTTCACTGACGCCGACCAGGAACTTGTGGAGGGTCCGGCCGAACGCGATGTCATAGTCCCAGGCGGGGCCGGCGATGAGTTTGTCTTTGTTCGTCATGCCGTTGCGCCGCATGATGACGTTGCCCGCGTAGCAGTCATAGGTCTTCGAGACTTCGAGCATCAGGTACATCTTCGCAAACGAGGTGATGTCGATGTACTTCTGATAGTCTTCGGAGTTCTTGTCGAGGACTGCGGCCCAGGCCTTCGTGAACCATTTCTCGATGGTCTTCACGTTGACGCCGGCAGCTTTTGCGTTGTCCCCGATGTCATCGACGAGCAGGTAGTTGTGCTTGCCGGGCATGACATGGATGTTCGGGAAATCGAAGAGGTCTCCCGTCTCTCCTTCCGGCAGGTGGTGGTCATTCTCGATGATGAAACCGTCATCGGAGCAGCCGTGGTCCTTCTTCGGGGTCAGCAGGTAGTTGCCGAGGTAATCGCCGTTCATCCAGACGTCGACGAATTTCGACTTGAGGCCGATGCCCATCTGGTCTGCGAGGTCGTAGGCGATCTTGTTGCGGATCAGGGAATTGTCATAGTAGTTCGCCAGGAGCGACCACTTCTTGATCTTCACGCCGTCGATGAGTTCCGTTTTGTCCTTTGTGGTATAGGTGTCATCGTCATAGACCGTGATGTTGTAAGGCTTCTTCGGCATGAGCCAGGTGGAGCTGCCGCGGCCTTTGATGGAGACATATTTTTTCTTGTGGTCCCCCACTTTGAGTTTGCCGTAGCAGTAGGTCTCGTGATTGGTGTCGAGGTTCATTTTGGCGATGGACCCTTTCGACTCATCGATCTCGAGGTAGAGGGGTTCGACATTTTTGGAGCCCTTCATGGTACGGACTTTCAGAAGTCCGGTCAAAGCGCCCTTGGAAACGGTGTAAACCACACTTTCGCCGTCTGCCGGCAGAGGTGCTTTTCCGCTCTTGTAGGTTTTCCCATCTTTTTTGAATGTGACGCTCTTGTCCTGCCAGGAAAGGGTCAGTTTCGCGGGCTTGGCTTCCCCGGGCAGGTAGACGATGCCCATACCGAGCGGGAAGTCGATCCCCATGTTCACGTCACAGCGAAGTCCCGCGCCTTTGTTCTCAAGGACACAGACACCGGTCTTCAGCAGCTTGTTCAGGGTGATCTCGTTGTCGCTTTTTCCGTCTGCTGCAAACGCAGTGAAGCTGAACAGGGTCACGACCATGGTCAGGGCCATGCTGAGAGCCAGGAACAGTTTTCCGATTCGTTTCATACTCTTCTCCTTGTAATGTAATTTTTTGTATAACATATGTTAAACGCATGATTCACTGTAACTATATAGAAGAATTCTGAAAGAAACCTTAAATCGAATGGATCGAAAAACCTCCGTTCTCCACACGGGAGACCGGAGGCTTGCGTTCGTTCGGTTATTTGTTGATGGTCGGGACGCCGGAGACGTTGCGGTAGATCTCTTTGAAGAAGTTCGCGTAGCCGCGTTTGCCCATGAGCCACCCGCAGTAGGACATGTGGTCTTTGAGTTCACACGGGAACACGTTCCAGACACCGGGCTTGTAGTGTTTCGGGTCCATGCCGCTGAGGAGTCCGTCAACGCGGGGCGCTCCGTCCGGGCATTCCGCGGAAGCGGTATTGATGACCATGTCGTTCTTCCGCCAGCTGAGGTCCGGAAGGTCCGGTTCCTTCTGACGGCCCATGAAGAATCCGAGGACATTGATGATCGGGAATGCGAGCGGAGACGGGATCTCCTCGCCGATGCCGTCGGTGAACGTCCGGCAGCCGCGGTACGAGAAGTAGTAGATGTCGTCATGCGTCGTGATCTTTTCGTTGGCTTCCTTCGCGCCCTGATACGTCAGGTCATAGACGATGGTGTCCTTATTGTTGAACATGTAGTCCTTGAACTCTTTATCCTTCCAGACGTTCTTGAAGTCGAAATACTTCGGCGTCAGGCCGTACATGTCGAGCTGAAGGTCGTAGATCGGGCGCAGCGGAGTGACGTCCAGAACGTTCATGACGTCGCAGATGACGCGGCAGATCTGGCGCATCGCCACACCGACCTTGCCTTCCACCGAGCTCATGCCGTTGTGGGGCGATGCAAGGGTCGTGATGGAGTGGACCCAGCCGTCATGGCCGCCGGCAAAGAGCGGAGACAGGTCGTCCGGATCGGTGACCGCGCGTTCCTCTTCGCTGCCGTAGGACATGAGCTCCGTCAGCATGCGTCCGGAGACGCCGCCGAAGGAATGGCCGATGATATTGATCTTGATGAGGTCGCCGTTCTCGTCCTTCGTGCCCCACTGGGGAAGCAGCGCGTTGTGATAGGTGCGGCCAAAGCGTTTCATCCCGTACTTTTCCGCATGCGCTTTGCCGTAGTCCACGGTGCCGCCAAAGAGCTGCGCGTAGATCTCGCAGGCGCGGTTCCAGGCAGACGTGAACGGCCCCATCGACGGCGCCACACAGGGGACTCCCATGTCGATGAACATCTTGCGGACGTCTGTGGTCCAGAGGCCGAAATACGGCAGGACATCGTTCGTGATCTGCTGCTGACCGAAGCCGAACATGCCGTGGAGCAGGACGACCGGATATTTGTTTTGATACGTCATTTTTCAATTTCCTCCCTTGGGGTTCTTTCAAACATAAATACCTCTTTTATTATACATGGTCAGGAATTGGTGATGGGCACAAAAAAAGACCTCCGGTATCGTGCAATACTTACAATCCGGAGGCCGCGTATACAAAACTATTCGTCTTTGATATGCCCTTTGGCGATATGGTCTTTCACAATGGGTTCGATGACCGTTTTGTAGAGGAACTCGGAACCGTCCGCGGACTTGCGCTGGCGCCCCAGGACATGGGTGGCGTTGACGCCGTGGCGGACCCAGTCTCCCCCGTCATTCGCGTTGTTCAGGATGAGGGGCTGCAGGTTGTCCATGGTGTGAGCAAAGCGGGACTCCGGGGTCTCGTTCGCTTCGAACTCTTCGAAGAGCGCGTTCAGTTCGTCGCGCTGGTCCTCCGGCAGGAGACCGAAGATGCGCTCCTTCGCCTTCTCTTCCCGTTCCTTCTGGGTCTTCAGGCCTTCGTCGTCATAGGCGTAGGTGTCGCCCGCGTCGATCTCCACGAGGTCGTGGACGAGGCACAGGATCATGACCCGTTCGATGTCGACCGGCTCATTGGCATACTCCTTCAGAAAGTACGCCATGATGGCCATATGCCAGGCGTGTTCCGCGTCGTTTTCCGCGCGGCCGTGACCGGACAGATGGGTCTGCCGGGTGATGTTCTTCTCTTTGTCGATCTCCAGACTGAAGTCGAGCTGTTTTTGAAGGCGTTCCTGCATACTGGTCCCTCTTCTCATTGTTCTAACTGGTATTGTAACACAGTTGTTCTGTGTTTTCGCCTTTTCATTTCGACATTTGTATGCGTATAATAGATATGGCAACTATCTCGAAATGAAAAGGAGTGTATTCAATGGAACGCAACAATCAGTATCCGATCATCCTGGTCCACGGCTTCATGGGCTACGGCGACGAAGACGGCGTCAGCCGCTTCCTTTCCGGCTGGGGATTCGGCCCCGGCAAGAACGCGGTCCGTCACCTGCGCCGCAATGGCTTTGAGTGCTACGGCCCCGCCGTCGGCCCCATCAACAATCTCTGGGATCGGTCCTGTGAACTCTATTACCGCCTCGTCGGCGGCACAGTAGACTACGGCAAGTACCATTCCGAAAAGTATGGTCATGCCCGTTACGGCCGGACTTATCCCGGCATCCTCAAGGACATCGGGACGCCCGGCAACCATGCCAAAGTCCACCTCGTCGGCCACTCGTTCGGCGGTTCGACGGCCCGGATGTTCGCCAATCTCCTGGCCTTCGGTTCGGAAGAGGAACGGGCCTGCACGCCCGAAGAGGAACTCTCCGATCTGTTCAAGGGCGGCAAGGGCGACTGGATCGCCAGTGTCACGACCCTCGCCGGTGTCAACAACGGCACCACTCTGGCGGACTACATGCGCGTCGGCGGCGCGAAAGGGTTCCATGCCGGATACCTGGGTCTGGTCGCCATGCTCGGTGAATCGCCCTTCAACTCCCAGCTCATCGACTTCCACCTCGAGCAGTGGGGCGTCATGGCAAACCCGGAGAACAAGAAGAGCCTGTATATCCACTCCCCGTTTTCCAAGAGAGACGAGATCAAAAACTACAACAAGAACCGCGAAGGCGGCATCGTCTTTGAGATGCAGTGCAAATATGTCCACGATCTCAACGAGAAGCTCGTCGCGCTCCCGAACGTCTACTACTTCGCCCGTCCCGCGGCCAAGTCCCACAAGGTCGGCGACAAATGGGTCGTCGACAAGGACGCCTCGCTCATGGCGCGCGTCGTCGGCAACCTGACGGTCGCCGGCATCAAGTATGCCGATTCGTCCTACGGGTTCGACCACGACACCTGGGCTGAGCACGACGGCTTCGTCAACACCGAAGGCGCCCGTGCGCCTTACAGCGAGCCCTCCACCGCATGGCCCGGCGACAATGTCGACCCGAAGACCCTGGAAAAGGGCAAATGGTATGTGTTCGAACCGTCGAACTTCGATCATACCGGCCTCATGGGCATGGGCGTCAAAAAAGATGTCTACCACGACTATTTCCTGAGCTTCGCGCAGCAGCTCGGCGCGCTTCCGGAATAAGTACAAAACTCAAAAAAAGACCTGGCCGTTTCGGTCAGGTCTTTTTTGATTCGTTCTATTTCCGTTTGTCAGAATACAGTTTGAAGCAGAAGAACATAAGCACTTCGACCGGGATCATGATGAGGAACAGCATCCACAGGTTCGCTTTGAGAGCGGAGAGATAGATCGCCAGCAAAATGCTGAAGACGAACAGGGAGATGAAGATGTAATTGTCTCTCCCCTTGTGGCGGCCCCAGAGCGAGGTGAAAATGATGTTCAACAGGAACGTGACCGGCAGCGTCCAGATGAGGATGAGCCAGTAGAACTTCCGGGTGACGATCCAGCAGAGGACGATGATGATGGCGGACAGCAGCCAGACGCCGGCCTGGACGATGCGCCGGATAGTCGTGTGTTTGGTATAGACCGCGTCGTCGTCCGGGAGGTCGGTCGGGAGGTCGGTCGACGGATCGGCAGGTTTCTCATGGTCTTCCTGCAGGAGGTAGTCGACCGAAACGCCGAAAACGTCGGCGATCTGCTTCAGCATGCCGGCGTCCGGGATGGACTCGCCGCGTTCCCACTTGGAAACCGTCTTGTCCGAGTAATTCAGCCGTTCTCCGAGCT
>JAZOTY010000091.1:0-2344 GCA_045657845.1 Acutalibacteraceae bacterium
TTCCTGCCCTTTGTCGACAACTGGGCGACCTGCGACCAGCTGTCCCCGAAGGTATTCGGGAAGCACAGAGACGAACTGCTGTCGGAGATCGGCCGCTGGATGGCGTCGGACCACGCCTACACGGTGCGCTTCGGCATGGGCATGCTGATGCAGTGGTTCCTCGGCGAGGACTTCCGGCCGGAGTACCCGGAGCGGGTGGCGGCCGTACGGTTCCGGAACGGCGACGAGGTCGACGAATACTATGTCAACATGATGCGGGCGTGGTACTTCGCAATGGCGCTCGCGAAACAGTATGACACGGTCCTGCCGATGATCGAGGGGCAGGCGCTCGACCCGTGGACGCACAACAAGGCGATCCAGAAAGCTGTCGAGAGCTATCGGATCACCGATGAACAGAAAGCTTATCTCAAGACGCTGAAAGTGAAGAAGAAATAAGGTGGGACCATGACCGAATTCGAACGCATGGAGAAGGGGCTTCTCTATGACTGCAATGACGAAGAGATCCTGAAGGTCCAGCTGCCTTTCGTCGAGAAGCACTGGGACTTCAACCAGCTGCGCCCGACGGACTTCGCCGGCAAGCAGGCCTTCATGAAAGAAGTCTTCGCCGAGTGCGGAGAGAACTGTTATATCGAACTGCCGTTTCGCGCGAACTGGGGCGGCGCCCATCTCCATCTCGGGAACGACGTCTTCATCAACTTCAACCTGACGGCGGTGGATGACGGCCACATCTACATCGGGGACAAGGTCCTCATCGCGCCCAACGTGACCCTGACGACCGCCGCCCATCCGGTGGACCCGGAACTTCGCGCGAAGGGATTGCAGTTCAACAAGGACATCCACATCGGGAACAACGTGTGGATCGGCGCCGGCGCCATCGTCCTTCCCGGCGTCACCATCGGCGACAACTCGGTCATCGGCGCCGGGAGCGTCGTGACGAAGGACATCCCCGCAAATGTCGTCGCGGTCGGCAACCCCTGCCGCGTACTGCGGGAGATCGGGGAAGAGGAGCAGCGGTAATGGCAGAAGATAAGACCAATGTCATGAGGACACTGGAACAGAAAAAGGTCCCGTACACAGCGCACTGCTATGTCGAGACCGGGGAGACGAACGGCGTGAAAGTGGCCGCTCTGCTCGGCGAACCGCCGGAGCATGTATTCAAAACTCTGGTCACGGTCGGAAAGACGGGACGCAACTATGTCTTCATCGTTCCGGTCGCGGAAGAACTGGACCTGAAAAAAGCCGCGAAAGCGGTCGGGGAGAAGTCGGTCGCCATGATCAAAGCGAAGGAACTCCTGCCGCTCACCGGTTATGTCCACGGCGGCTGTTCTCCGATCGGGATGAAAAAGTTCTTCCGGACGACCCTCGACGAGTCCGCGAAAGCCTGCCCGACCATTTACGTGTCTGCGGGGAAGATCGGCTATCAGATCCAGCTGTCGCCGGCAGACCTCGCCCGCGTCATCCGCTTCGATTACGCGGACCTCTGCGTGAAGTGATCGATCGCGGCGGCGACGAACGCGCTGGTGCCTTCGCCGCAGCGGTCGATGTTCTCTTTGAACTCACCGTCCGCGGCGTACATTTGACCGAGCCCGGCCAGGATCTCCGGAGTACAGGTGTAGAAGTGCTCCGTGATGTATGCCTGCAGAGCCTCGACGAGCGCCTGTGCTTCTTCGGACTCCGGGGCGTGGCCGGCCTGCTTTAAACCGTAGAACTCCCGGAAAACATCCATGAGCCCTTCGCCGAGGACCGCCTCTGCTTCCGCCGTCCGTCCGGCGCTCTTGACTTCATATTCTTTGTAAGCATCCGTGCCGGAGTATTCCTCTCTGGCACGTTTTGTATATTCCTCCAGTTTGGATTTATCGAATGCTTTGAAATCCATCGTGGTTTTCCTTTCCAAAGTACGTTTCTTTGCAGTCGTGTTTTCTCCCTGAGAAATCCGCAGGTCATCTGCCAGGCGGATCAGCCCCTCAAGGCGTTCCTTCTTCAGCGTCAGGAGTTCGACCTGATGCAGGAGCGCTTTTTCTTTGTCATGGGCAGGACTGTCGAGAATGGCTTTGATTTCCTTCAGCGGGAACTCCAGTTCCCGGAAAAGAAGGATCTCCTGAAGCGTCGCGAGCTGCTCCTCTTCATACAGCCGGTACCCGGCCTCCGTCCGTTCGCGTGGAGCCAGCAGACCAATATTGTCGTAATACTGCAGTGTCCGGATACTGACCCCGCTGAGATCACTGACCTGTTTGACGGTCAACCCATTCACACCGCTTGCCTCATTTCTATTCGTCATCGTTCTCTATGATAGAGGTCTTCTCCAAGACCAACTATAGCATAAACCATGACGTAACGTCAGGGT
>JAZOTY010000092.1:0-5629 GCA_045657845.1 Acutalibacteraceae bacterium
CGTGAAGATTCCGGGCGGTTTCCGGCATTCGAACCCGCTCTATGCTGACGCGCAGCTCACTGACCGCGAAGTCGAGATCGTCGACCTCATCTGCCAGGGCGTCTCCCCCGCGAACATCTCTAAGATCCTGCACATCGCCACGTCGACCACATACAAGCACATCGCCCACATCTACGAGAAGTTCCACGTCTCCAGCCGGCAGGCGCTGCTGGTCAAGCTTTTGAACCAGACTTCTTAATACTTAATTTTAAGTAGTAAAGTTACCTAAGTTTTCCACTACTTAGGTAACTTTTTTATTGTTAAGATGGAATCAGCCAATGGGAAGACTGTATGCGCAGTTTCCCGCAAACATTTTGATTTATTATTAGGAGGATTATTATGGCTATCACTTCCAAGAGCAGTCTCAAAGACGTACTTCAGAGCGAAGAAGCTTGCGCGATCATCGAAGAGTATTTCCCCGGTTTCATGGAGAGATCCGCTGAATTCGGCCCCGTCATGGGCATGAAGATCGGTTCCCTGCTGAAGTTCCCGCAGGTCGGCCTCGACAGAGCCACCGTCAAAGAGCTTTGCGCGAAACTCGACGCACTCGGCGAATAATCTCATCAGACTCACGAAAGGCCGCCTTCAATCATTATTGCAGGCGGCCTTTTTCAGAAGGTACTACTATGAAACAGGTTTGTGTCGTGACCGGTGCCACCGGAGGCATCGGATCCGCATGTGTCAAACAGATGTGCGAGCTCGGCTACATCGTCATCGTCTCGGACATCAATGAAGAAAAGATCAACGCAAAGGTCGAAGAGATGAGGGCTCTCGGCTATGAGGCCGAAGGTCTGGTCTGCGATACATCGAGCCCGGCGCAGTGTGGCGCGCTGGCCGAGTTTGCGGCGTCCCTCGGCAGAGTCCAGGGCGTCATCCAGCTCGCGGGCCTCACTCCCGCGTTCGCAACCGCCCGGGACATCGTCAAAGTCGACGTCCTCGGCACCATGCACATCAATGAGGCATTCTACCGGGTCATGGAACCCGGCGCCGCCATCATGGACATCTGCTCCTGCGCCGGACACTTCATGCCGCAGGAGATGTGGCCGGAAGACATCTTTGAACTGTCTCTGACCGATAAAGACAAGTTTCTCGAAGAATTCGTCGAATACCTCGAGGACTTTGGCGATGAAGCCACTGCATCCAATATGGCTTATGTCTTCGGACGCAGCTTTGTCTGGTGGTATGCCCGCAAGTGCAACTACCCCTTCGGCCGGAACAAGGGCATCCGCGTGAACACCGTGTCCATCGGACTCGTGGAAACCCCGCAGTCCATTGCAGACCTGAAGGCCGTCGGCGACTATGACGAGCGCATGGGGCAGCAGATGTCTTACAGCGCGTTCGGCCGTCCCGGCACACCCGAAGAAGTGGCATTCTGCATCGCCACCACCATCGACATCCGCAACAGCTATCTGTCCGGATGCGACATCTACTTTGACAACGGCTGCGACGCCAATGGATACATGGGTCAGTTCGACCCATTCGACCCGTCCTCCGTCGTCTATGACCCCGAACAGAAAATCACGATTTAACGATATTTGGAGGAAACTATTATGGCAAACCGTTTAGATGGAAAAGTCGCCATCGTCACCGGCGCAGCATCCGGCATGGGCAAAGCGATCGCGATGGACTTCCTGAAGGAAGGCGCGAAAGTGCTTGCCGTCGACATCAACACCGACCGTCTCGAAGAGCTTGTTGAGGACGTCGAAGACGAAGAGCTCCCCGTTGAGAACCTCGTCACCACGAAAGGCAACATCTGCTCCGATGAAGACTGCAAAGCTGCTGTCGACCTCGCGGTCGAGAAGTTTGGCACGCTGAACGTCCTTTCTCACAACGCAGGTGTCATCGACGACATGACTCTGGTCGATGAAATGAGCAATGAGATGTGGGACAAAGTCATCGACATCAACCTGACCGGCACCTTCAAGATCTGCCGCGCTGCACTTCAGTACTTCGTCCCCAACGAGATCGAAGCATCCATCGTCCTCATTACTTCGAACGGTGCCTTCGAATCCTCGACCGGCGGTCCCGCTTACTGCGCTTCCAAGGCCGGCGCCAACGCGCTTATGAAGTCGATCGCGTTCGAGTTCAAACGCAACGGCATCCGTTGCAACTCTATCTGCCCCGGTCCGGTCCTGACGAACATCACGGACTCTGCACCGCAGTTCAATCCGCGCGGTTCTGAGATCCATAACAAGACCGGGTACAACGCACACGCATACGAGTGGACCGGCGGTCTCATCGCCATGCCCGAGGAGATCTCTCCCCTGGCCGTCTACCTCGCCTCTGACGAATCCGGTTTCGTCAACGGCGCATCTCACGTCATCGACTCCGGCGTCTGCCTGAGTAGATAATATCCATAACCTTGAGAATGACCCGTACTGGAACGTACCTACTGCTCTTCCGGTGCGGGTCTTCTCCCCTGAACTTCGGGAGTCCCCGGAAAGGAATCGAACTATGACTGACACATCACTTGGATATAAAGGAAAAGTATGCGTCGTGACCGGCGCATCCAGCGGGATGGGTCGCGCGACCGTCGAACTGCTGGTCGCAATGGGCGCAAAGGTCTATACACTGCAGCGCCGGGACTGCGACGTCCCGGGCATCGAACAGTCGATCGCCACGAACCTGTCGGACAAAGACTCGATCGACGCGGCGTTCGCTCAGCTGCCGAAACACATCGACTGCTTCTTCGGGGTCGCCGGCCTGTCCGGCGCGAAGACCGACTACATGACCACATTCAACTGTGACTATACCGCAAACTGGTATATCACGGAGACCTACCTCAAGAAGCGCATGAGCGCCGGCGGGTCGATCGTCTACGTCTCCTCGACCGCAGGCCTCAACTGGCTGAAATACAAGAAGGAAGAAGAAGCGGTCCTGAAGGCGAAGACCTGGAAGCAAGTCGAGAAATCGGTCGCGAAACTCGCGAAGATCTCCCCTTCCACCTTTGCTTACATGTACGCGAAACGCTGCATCTCCTACTATGCCGCGAAGCAGGCCGTCGAACTCGGCAAGCTCGGCATCCGTGTGAACAACGTGATGCCCGGTTCTACCGACACCGGCATGAAAGACGAGTTCGAGAAGATGGCCGGCGGCGAAGAGGCGCTCCTGAAGGAAGCCGGCACTGCCGGACGCCTCGCGACATCGGAAGAGATGGCATGGCCGATCGTCTTCCTGAACGCGCCGAAGTCCACATTCATTTCCGGCGTCGAGTTCAACGTCGACTCCGCCGACACCATGATGAAGAAGCTGAAACTGAAACGCGATGTAGAATCCATCCCGATCACGAACAAACTCGTCATCAAGGCCGCCGGCATGGCAATGAAGAAACAAGGCAGAGCAGAGTGATCCCTGCCTGCGTTTCCCTTTAACACACACATGAAAAGAGAGCTCGAAAATCGAGCTCTCTTTTCGTTGTATCAGGGGTTTGGGACAGGTAGCCGCTTTACGCGACTTTGCCGTTTTTCACAGTATAGGTCTTGCCATTGAACTTGACTTTGCCGTTCTTGTTGAAGTCGACTTTACTGTTCTTGCAGTACCACTTGCCGTACTTGTTCTTGTAGATGCCGGTCTCCTTGAATGTGACCTCACTGTCGGTGCACTTCCACCAGCCGTACTGGTTCTGGTAGATCTCCTGCTCCTTGAAGGTGACCTTGCCGTCGGTGCACTTCCACCAGCCGTACTCGTTCTGGTAGATGCTCTGCGCGTTGAAGTTGACGTATCCGTTCTCGATGCGCCACCAGCCGTACTTGTTCTGCGCAATGCCGGTGTAGGACGTGTCGACTTTGCCGTTTTTGTACATCGCCCACTTGCCATCGGGGCCCTGGACGATGCCGTTCAGGACGGGCTCAGCCGGGTCTTCCTGTGCTGGCTGCGCGGGGTCTTCCTGTGCCGGTTCTTCCGCCGGTGCAGGGTCTTCCACATCGGGGATGGCCTTCAGGACCTGTTCGGCGATGTAGGCGTGGCCGGCATCATTGGGATGGATGTTTATGGTGTAGTCGCCCATACCGGCAAGGTTCATATCACTTCCCACAAAGGCAGCCAGAGAGATCGTGCCGATGACCGAGGTATTGAACGCGTCGACGTAGGTGTAATACTTCTTCGCCGGGTTCAGCTGGGCCAGATAGAGGTTCAGGCTCATCATGAACGGGTCAAGGGCCTTGCCGATCTTGATGGGGATCTCGTCCGTGAGCGTGGCCTCAGACATTGGGTTATACAGGCCGATGACATAGATGTCCGCGTTCGGGTTGATCTCATGGATCATGTTGATGATGGCGGGGTAGTTCGTGTTGAACTTGTAAAGACCGCCGAGAGCAGCTTTCGAGATGACTTCCAGGGCATATTCGATGCCGTGGATCTTCGCCACCGATTCTGTGAGCTTGACGATCATGTCATTCTCGGAGCCGTACTTCTTCAGCAGGTCTTCGATGACCCAGTCTTTGTATTCCGGCTGTCCGAAATAAGAAGCATACTGCGGATAGATGGCGGCATACAGCGCCATGATGATGGGGAGCTGGATGTCGTTCGATCCGAGGTCGATCGTGACGAGGTCGGACTTGGCGATCTCTTCGCGGATCTTCGCCTGAAGTTCGGGATCCTGCGGATCACACAGCGTCTTGCCATTTGCCATGCCTTCCGACAGCGCTTTGGCAACTGCACCGTCGTCGTTGTTGTAGGACGGATCCAGGGTCTCACGCAGCTCTGAGGTGCGCCAGCCGCTGTGGGCCTCATTGTAATAGTTTTCGTTGTTCTCATCGATGCCGACACCTTTGGCGACGAGGTCCGGATAGGCTCCGGGGACACGTTTGCCTTCCGCGGTGCCGCCCTCTTCTGCCACGTCAGAATATGACTGGAGCCCGAAACCCGTCGTCACGCTGTCACCAAAGAAGACGTAGGATTGGTACTGCTTCTTATGGGCAGCAAAGGCCGTGACGCAGATGGCGGACAGGGCCAGGACCAGCGCCAGAAGAATCGCTAACAGTTTTCTGGTATGTTTCATTCGATCCACTCCATTCAGATAAATTGTGATTATGAATCAATTCTATTATCCGATGTTAATCTTTATGCAAACTGAAACTTTAGCAATTATTTTATTTACGTTCGTTATTTGGACGGGGCAAAAAGTAACGCCTTTCCGGGCGATTTACCGCTCCAGAAAAGCGTTGATATCGAAAGATTCGAAATCGGGGATGAAGGACTCGGAAGCCGCTTCCCCCTCCTGAACGAAGGCGTTCGTGATGCCGAGGTCCACGGCGTAGTTCACGACGTCGTCGTACTCGGCGTCTGTCACGCGCCGGTCGAGTTTTTTATACTTCCCGCCGGCCAGGGCAGCGATCCGCGGCAGCGGGGTGTACTGGTTCATGATGCTGAGGTAAATGTCGTCGCCGTAGGTGTCCCACAGGTACTTGAGGACCGCTTTGGAGTCCTCTGTGCAGCCCGGCAGGATCAGGTGCCGGACGATGAGGCCGCGGGTCATCATGCCAGCCGCATCGAACACACAGAGGTCGGACACCCAGGTGCTGTTCCGCTGGGCGGAGCGTGTCTGCCGCACCATCTCCGCGAGGGCGGCGGAGGCGACGTCGAAGTAGTC
>JAZOTY010000093.1:0-16083 GCA_045657845.1 Acutalibacteraceae bacterium
TGATGGTGAAACTGGCCTGGCACTTGACGTTGACCGTCGTGAGGTACCGGACCGTGCCAAAGCCGTATTGGATGACGCGCTGCAGTTCCGAGAACAGGACCGCACTCATCTTCCGCTCGTTGTCCTTCGCGACCCAGACGAACGTGCCGTCATAGGAGATGCCTCCGCCGTGCGTGCAGTCGGGGAGAGCCACTGTGGCGATGTGCTCCTTCGACTCCTTATCGATGACATAGATCACCGACCGGTGCTGCGGATGGTTCTTTGCCGCTTCGAGTTTGGCGGCGTTGTCACCTTTGGCTGCGTGCTTCTCGAGCTCCTCCCGGTATTTCGCGATGTTGCAGTACGCCGTGATGAGCACGTAGGGTCCGGCGACACAGATGCCCTGGGGCGTCATGCATTCGCATAGGCCTTCGTCCATCCGGGTCAGCGCGAGACCGGGGATGCCGAACGTGGAGGCGGAAGAGATGCGGGCGAGGGTCGGGAACTTCTCGATGGCGTTTTCAAACGCGTTCTCGTACCGGAACCCGGTGCTGGTTTTGAGTTTGGAAGTATCCATGCGGGGTCTCCTGTTTCAGAAATGAAATACAGCGGCAGCGAGGTGCGCTGCCGCTGCGAGAGCTTTTGGGGAATTACTTTTTGGCGACGGGTTTGAACTTGCTGAACTGGATGAAGTCGAGCTGGACCCGAGCGTTGTCGAACTGCTTCTGGCGTTTCTTGCCGGCGTCGTTCGAGATCTTGGTATCGTTCTTGGTATTGCCGTCCATGTCTTCTGCCTTGAACCAGGGCTTTTTCTTGTTGGCGTACTGGTCTCTTAAAAGGCCTTCTTTGAAGGTGAGCGCCATGCCGTTCGAGTTGAGCCCGTAGAGGTACCAGGCGGTGAACTCTTTGTCGTCGGAGATCTTCTCCATGATCCGTTTGCCGGAGATGGCGGAGAAGTAGTCCTTCGGCTGGGACTGGAAGACGTTGTAAGCCTGTTTGTTGTTGTCCATCGTGTAGTAGTCGAGGATGGCATACGGGTAATGGTTGTAGCCGTCGACGACGCCGATGATGAGGTCGGTCGTTCCATCGCCGTTGTAGTCGCCGACCCAGAAGCCGACGTTCTCGAGCGGAGTGCCTTCATAGAGCTCGGGGAGCACGTTGGAGACGCCGTTCTGCAGGCAGGCCTGGTTCCCGTATTTCTTGGAAAGGGCTTCCTGATAACGGTTCAGGATGGAGACGTAAGTGCCGGGAATGGTGATCTTTTTCTGGCTCTTCTTCAGAGTCGTCGTGGTCGTGGCAGCCTTTTTCTTCTCGGCTTTCTTCGTGGTCTTCCCGGACTCTTTTACCGTTGTTTTCTGTGTCTTTTTGGTGGCAGTCACCGTTGTGACCTTCGTGTAGTCATAGGCGCTGCGGACCTCTCCATCGCCCCGGCGGTTCATAAAGAAGCCGGCAATGAGGGCAAGGATGAGGATGGTGAAGATGACTGCGATGAGGATCTTCATTTTCACATTTCGCTTCATAATGGGTTCCTCCTGTTCCAAAGTATTTTATCACAAAGGCATTCCTCTTGTCGATATTCTAAAAAGGGGTTATTATAAGGGCAGAACATAAAGGAGGGGACAGGATATGTCATATCTGCTGTTCTTCGGGCTCATTCCGCCCGTCATACTGCTCATCTACATCTATAAACTCGACAAGATCGAGAAGGAACCGCCCAGGATGATCCTGCGTCTGTTCCTCTTCGGCATCTTCTCCGTCATCCCGGCCATGTTCCTCGAAGCCATCGGCATCAGCGTCCTGAGCCGGCTCGGCATCCCGGACACCTCTTACCTGTACCTGGCGCTCATGTACTTCGTAGTCGTCGCGTTCTCTGAAGAACTGTCGAAACGTCTGGTCGGGGTAGGGATGACCTACAAGAGTGAAGAGTTCAACTACCAGTTCGACTCCGTCGTGTACTGTGCCGCGGCTGCCCTGGGGTTTGCCTGCATGGAGAACATCAGCTACCTGATGGTCGACGGCGCGGCTGTCGCGTGGGGGCGTTTGATCCCGATCCACACAATCTGCGGCGTCTATATGGGCCACTATGTCGGCCTCGCCAAGAGCGCGCACCGACAGGGGAAGACCGGCCAGCGTGCCTTCTTCAACTTCCTCAGCGTGTTCATCCCGGTGATCATCCACGGGTTTTATGACTTCTCGCTGTCGACGCAGAACGACGATATGCTCATCCTGAACATGATCTTTACCATCCTGATCACGTTCATCGCCTTCATCTGCCTGCATGTTTATGCCAAAAAAGACCGTGCGATCGAGGAAAATACGACCAAAACGGCTTGAAAAATGAACATACTTTAAACTTTTCCATTTGTAATGTCTCTGTAACTTGTGTTCTGTAAGGCAACATGCTACAATATCTATGTCAATTGGAGGAAGTCATATGGATTTCCAATGATTTATCTCTCCTTTCTGATTTTTGTTTGTGTGTTTGTAGAGCAAAAGACCTGCCGCAAGGTGGGTCTTTTCTCGTTGTACAGGAACTTTTTTTGCTTTTTGACGGGCGCTGGTGTAAACTGAAAATGTCAGAATACGCGCGGTCGCGCCGCGCCGGTTTTTCGCAACAGGAAAGGAGCAAACTATTATGGCATTATTTGACAGCCTTCAGAATCTCGACCTCAAACGTCTCGCTCAGGAGATCGTTCAGGACACCGCAAACGACCTCAAAGATGAAGTCAATGTGGGTAACATGCTGGCCCTTCTGAAAGAGGGCAACTCTCCCGCTGAGATCGCGACCAAGCTCGGTCAGGAACTCAATGTCGTTGAGAAACTGCAGAACGCCGCCATCAAGAACGTCAAAGAGGAGTTCGGCATGGCGACCGAAACGACCGCGACTTCGACCGGTTCTTCCACCGGCGACGCCATCCAGGGCAACAAGATCAGACGGGAGGACATCAAGATCTCCGATATGCCCATGTCCGGCAACGTTGATCGCGACAAGATCAAATTCGACGACGAATGATTCACTCAGCAAGAAAGGTTTAGCAAGAGAATGGGTAATGTGATCATTGGACAGTCCGGCGGTCCCACCGCGGTCATCAACTCGAGCCTTGCCGGCGCCATCCGCGCGGCGAAGGATCACGGCATCAAGAAAGTCTATGGCATGCATCACGGCATCGAGGGGTTCCTCAATGACGACGTCATCGACATGGACATCTACTTCGATGACCTCTATGAACTGTCTCTTTTGAAACGTACGCCGTCCGCATTCCTCGGCTCCTGCCGTTACAAACTGCCGGAGATCGAAGGCAACGAAGACACCTATGAGAAGATGTTCCTTCTCATGGAAAAATACGACATCGAATACTTCCTGTACATCGGCGGAAACGACTCCATGGACACCATCAAACAGCTGTCCGACTACGCCGCCATGCACGGGAAGAACCAGAAATTCATCGGTATCCCGAAGACCATCGACAACGACCTTCCGGTGACCGACCACACGCCCGGTTACGGTTCCGCCTCCAAGTTCATCGCCACCACGATGAAGGAGATCATCCGTGACAACGAGTCCTTCGGCGCGTCTGAACCGAAACTCTGCGTCGTCGAGATCATGGGCCGCAACGCCGGCTGGCTGACGGCAGCTTCCATGCTCGCCGACGACCCGGACTGCTGCGGTCCGGACCTCATCTACCTGCCGGAAGTCGCCTTTGACCCCGACAAGTTCATCCACCACGTCAAAGACCTTTGCCTCATCGAGAAGTCGATCGTCATCGCCATTTCCGAGGGCATCAAGCTGGCGGACGGCACCCTCGTCTGTGAACTGGGTAACGACGCCACCTTCGTCGACGCCTTCGGACACCGACAGCTGTCCGGTGCCGGCAAGGTCCTGACGAACATGATCGCCGAGAACATCGGCTACAAGACCCGTACCATCGAGTTCTCCATCCTGCAGCGCTGCGCCACGCACCTCGCGTCCCGCGTCGACATCGACGAGGCGTACAACGTCGGCTATGTCGGCTGTGAAGCGGCTCTGAACGGGGAGACGGGGAAGATGATCACCATCGAAGTCCTGAAGAGAACTCCCTATGTGGCGGATTACGGCATCCACGACATCCACGATATCGCGAACGTCGAAAAGAAGGTCCCGCTCGAATGGATCACCAGAGACGGCACCTACGTCTCGGAGGAATTCCGCGAGTACGCCCACCCGCTGGTCCTGGGCTCTCTGTCCAAGTACACCGCCGGCGGCGTTCCGAAACATCTCATCCTGTAAGAGGACATAAAAAGAGCTCAGCGTCTGCTGAGCTCTTTCTCGTTTTGTTTAGTCGCCGTGATAGTTCAGGATACGGTTGCCTTTCTTGTCGATGGAGTAGCGGGTGCCTTCCTCCATCTGGTACATCGACATACGTTCTTTCAGAATGATCTGAACGTCCGGTTCCTTGTAGAAGTAGCCGTGGAGCTTTTTGCACTCTTCTTCGATCTCAGCTTCCTTCTGCATGAGGACGACATAGTTGTCGTCTTTGTGGGCGCGAATGTACTCGTTGCCTTCGCGGATGATGTTCTGCAGTTTTTCTTCCCGTTCGGACAGGGCCGGAGCGGTCTCGGCGGAGCCGAGCAGTTTGTCTAACAGTGCCATAAAAGATCCTCCTTTTTATCAACATGAACAGTATAACAAGTTCACGACTTTTTTCAATAGGTTGCGCACAACTTTTCAATGTTTTATACTAATATGCGTAGATAGGGAAAGGAGGTCTTTATGCATTACACGAAACCGGTCTTTCGCCCCGCGTTCGAAGGCGATGTACCGCTCCTGCAGGTCACGGACGGCTGCAGCTACAACAGGTGCAGTTTCTGCTCCATGTACCGGACGGTGCCGTTCCGGGTGAGCCCGGACGAAGAGATCGAGGAAGACCTTCAGGAACTGAGGAGCATGTATCGCCACATGTCGCGACTGTTCCTGGTCAACGGAGACCCGTTCTGTCTCAGCACGGAGCGCCTGGCCAAAATCGGGGAACGCGTTCGTTATTACTTCCCGGAATGCGAGACCATCAGCTGTTTTGCGCACATCCCGAATTTTTACAACAAGACGGTCGACGACCTGAAACGGCTGAGAAGCCTCGGGTTCGACCAGATCAACATCGGGGTGGAGTCGGCCATCGACTCGGTCCTCGATATGTTCCACAAGGGTTACCACGTGGAGGACGTCTATGAACAGCTCGGCAAGCTGAACGACGCCGGCATGCGGTTCTCCATGAACATCATCATGGGCGCGCTCGGGAACGGGGAATATGAAGCGCTGGCGAAGGCCAACGCGGACCTCCTCAACGCGACCCAGCCGTACCTCATCTTCACGACGACCCTGTACTCGCTGCCCGGCAGTGAGCTCTACGACTACATGGAGGGCGGGAACTTCCGCTCGAACACGTACCGGCAGCTGGTCCTCGAACAGATCGACATGCTGTCGCAGCTGCGGCTTGACCACACTTATTATTACGGACTACACCCTGCCAACCCCGTCCCGTTCGACGGCTGGCTCCCGCAGGAACAGGGGAAGATCATCGGCGTTCTGAAACAGATGCTGCAGATCCTCCCGCCGGCGGTCCTGGACCGTGTCCCGGACCGGGGAGCAGAAGGCGGCATCCTGATGCCGGACAACTGGCAGGACCTGTAAGGAGGAACCATTCTGAATACTTATCTCATCGACTACGAAAACGTCAAACTGGCCGGCCTCAAAGGCATCGAAGGCCTGCAGGAGAAGGACGTCGTCTTCCTGTTCTTCAGCGAGAACGCCAACACACTGACGTTCAGCATGCACCGGAAGATCAACTCCTGCAAAGCGCAGTTCAACCTGACGGAAGTCAAGACCGGAAAGGCCAACGCGCTCGACTTCCAGCTCGTCACATACCTCGGATACCTCATCGCCATGGCCCCGAAGCACAACTACTTCATCGTCTCCCAGGACAAGGGCTTCAAGAGCGCCTGCCAGTTCTGGAAGGAGAGAGGCATCAACGTCTCGCTCGTCTCCGACCTCGCCGGCCGCGATGAAGAAAAGGTGGAGAACCAGCTCGCGAACGACGTCCGCGCCGTCGTCAAAGACAAGGCTGTGGCGGACAAAGTGACCCGGATCATCCTGAAGTACAAGACGAAACAGGGCATCAACAATGCTCTGGTCCGGGAGTTCCAGAGTCAGGACAACAAGAAGGCCAGTGAACTCTACAAGGCCATCAAACCGCTCCTGAAAGACAAAAAAGGAAAATAAAAAATATCTTTTCACAATGATTGAAAATATTGTTATCTAGTATTATAATGTTGCAAGAGCAGGACGACTATTCGCCCGGTCCTGTGCAGAACAAAAGGAGTGTAACTATGAAAGGACTTAGTAAAGAGGTCAAATCCGCCATCATCATCGGTATCGTCATCGTTCTTCTTCTCGTCCTCG
The DNA here is from genome assembly GCA_045657845.1 of Acutalibacteraceae bacterium. GTDB lineage: Bacteria > Bacillota > Clostridia > Oscillospirales > Acutalibacteraceae > RUG420. The sequence goes on from JAZOTY010000093.1 coordinate 6,413, forward strand.
GCATCATCTATGGCCAGAGAGAAAAGACGGAAGTCGCCGATGCCCCGACCACCACTGTAACGGAAGTTGCAGAAACGACCGCCGCAGCTGAGGAAGCTACCACGGCTGCTCCTGAGACCACCACTTCTGCCAATGTCACTGTTCCGGCCGGTGCTACCGTCGCACAGGATGCCAACGGCAACTGGGCTCTCATGAACAACGGCGCTACGGTGAACTCCTTCACCGGTATCGCACAGAACGACTTTGGCAACTGGTACATCGAGAACGGTGTTGTCAACTTCAACTTCTCCGGTAAGGTCGTCTTCAATGGCGTTACTTATGACATCGAGAACGGTAAAGTCGTCAGCTAATCATTCTTTCAAGTCTTTTATGGGGTCGCTTTCAGAGTGGCCCCTTTCTTTATCGGAAAGGAGGGAACTGCCATGCTGGAAAAACTGTTTTTTGACGTCACCCGCGGCGGCGTCCATTCCCAGATCGACGTCTGGGTGACCGACGGCCAGGTCTACCACAAGGCCCGTCTGTTCGGCGGATGGCCGGACGTGAACGCGCGCACGGACGTTCCCTGCGACTACAGTACGGAATGGCTCATGCGGCTGTCCCGTATCAATATCGGCGCGTACGAGCCGCATTACCGCAGCGACCAGCCGGAAGACGTCGTCTGGACCATCCACTTCAAGGAAGCGGGGAAGGACGAAGTCCGTTCGAGCGGCACGGGCGCTTATCCGCCCGGCTGGGACGAACTGCTGCTCCTCATGGACGAACTGGCTCCGGAAGCCGGGTTCATCGACCCGGACCTCATCGAGACCATCTACATGGTCTACACCGACAACGAGGAGACCGAGTTCGGACCGCAGGAGTACATGGAAGAGATGTCCCTCGACCGCCGCTCCCAGAAGCTCCGCTACCGGCGCGCTTTCTCGGACGAGGTCTATACACAGACCGAGTACCGCAACATGAACGAGGTCTCCATCGGCCTCGACATGTGGGACCGGTTCTTTGACGGCGTCCCGAGCGTCTGTATGGACGACGCGGCACTCGCCGAGCCTCCGCGCTTCGAAGTCTTTGTCGACCGCCATGACGGCTCGCAGGAGCATTATCTGTGGCATTACAACCGCACCTGCCTGCCGGAGGCCTGGCCCCGGTTCATGGGCATGATCGGCCACCGCCTGCAGCTCTCGACGATGTTCATCAACATCATCTCGCCGAGCCTGTACATGCATGGCGCCCGCGCCGGGGAGGTCATCTACGCCACGGTCCGTATCCCGTCCGTCGGCCGCTCTTACTACTACAGTACCAACGACAATTCGCTCCGCAAGGGCGATAAAGTCCTCGTCCCATACGGACCGGACCACATCCCGACCTCGGGTGAGATCAGCAAGATCGAATACTTCCTGCCGGAAGAGGTCCCCATCTCCATGGACCAGATCGATCCCATCTTCGGCCGCGACTTCGACGTCGAAAAAGAGATCCGCAAATAAAAGAGACCCTCCGGAACTGTCCGGAGGGTTTTGTTTTAGTCGTCTTTGTGTTTTTTCATGTAAGTGGCACTGTGGGTGTTTCGGTCGGGCGCCGGTCTGGCCGCTTTCTTTTTCTTTCTGGCGGCCTTTTTCTGCGCCTTGATCCGCGCCTTCTGGACGCGTTCGGCTTCCTTCCGGGCAGCCTTCTTTTCCGCGGCGCGCTGCTTGCTGACCTTTTTGGCCTGACGCTTCGTCATTCCGTCGTTGCCGAGGCGGCCGCGCGCGGGCTCGATCTCCCGGCTGGAGCGGCTGTTCGACGAACGGTCCTTCGTGCGCTCTTTGTAGGAAGCGTTGTCGTGGAACGTGTCATCGAATGGAGAGCGGACGCCGATGAGTCGGAAGTTCGTCTCCTGCGTCTGGCTGTAGACGGAACGGTAGATGCTGAAGATGAGGCCGAGGCCGATGTACAGACTGAGGTTCGCGGAACCGCCGGCGCTGAAGAACGGCAGGGTGATACCGATGACCGGTCCGATGCGCAGGCACATGGCGATGTTGATGAACGTCTGGATGGCGATCATGGACGCGATGCCGAACCCGATGTACTGGGCAGGGCCCGCGATGGCGGCCTTGGCGTCGCGAATGATGCGGAAAATGACGAGGCCGATGAGCGCGATGGCGGCGACGCAGCCGAGGATGCCGAGCTCTTCACCGATGACCGTGAAGATCATGTCGGATTCGCTGACTGGCACCGCGCCGGACTGTGTGTAAGGTCCTTTGAAGAGTCCCTTGCCGAGGATGCCGCCGTTGGTGAGTGCCTGGAGGCCCAGGTTCTGCTGGTAGGCGGTGGCCGGGTACTTCTCCGGGTCCACGATGACGATGAACCGCTGCTTCTGGAAGTCGTTGAGCTGGAACCAGAGCAGGGGGATGGCGGCCGCCGCGAGGGCGAACACACCGATGATATACTGCCAGCGGATGCCCGCGATGAACAGCATGGCAAAGGCGATGAACAGGAAGACCAGTGCGGAACCGTCATCGCCGGAAATGGCTACGAGGATGAACGGGATGAGCGCGTGAAGAACGAGCAGCGCGATGTTGCGGACTCGGTTCAGTTCATCGCGCACCGCATCGAGATGGACGGCGAACGTCGTGACGAAGAAGATCTTGACGATCTCGGACGGCTGGAAGAGGAAGAATCCGAGGTTGATCCAGGTCCGGGCGTCGGTACGGTTGGAGGGGGCTTCGCCGAACAGCAAAACGATGACCATTAGTATGATGCCGAGGGCACCCCATATGTACCAGCTTTTCGCGAATATGTCGATGTCGATGAGGGAGATGACCATGGCGATGATCAGGCCCATCAGGACGGCGACGATCATGGCAACGGAGTCTCGGGGGATGAGAGCGCCTTCCTTCATGGTATGCCAGGTGGCACTCGTGACCATCAGCACACCGGCGGACGACGCCAGGAGGCAGAGGAAGAGGAGGAGCTTGTCCGTGCCCTTCCAGAAATAGACCAGATAGTCTTTGATGTTTCCCATATGTACACCTCAAAGGGGTTTTCTTCAGATACAATAGATTCATTATAAGAGCAGTATTGCTTTTTTTCAAGATTACCGATAGAATGTTTCCGAGAAGTATCCGGGAGACCGGAAAAGGAGGCGACTGACGTGCGGGAATACATCAGTGCATCGCCCGAAGAGACCGAGCAGCTCGGCACGGCTCTGGCGGCAGAACTGAGACCCGGCATGGTGGTCGCTTTTTTTGGCGATATGGGAAGCGGTAAGACGGTCTTTACACGCGGGCTCGCGAAGGGCCTTCAGTGTACGGAGCACGTCTCCAGCCCGACGTTCGCCCTCGTCCACGAGTACGGCGGAGAGCCGCCGCTGGTGCATTTCGACATGTACCGCATCTCGACCTGGGACGAGCTGGACTCCACAGGTTTCTACGATTACATCGACCAGGGATGTGTGCTGGCCGTTGAGTGGAGCGAGAACATCGAGAACGCCCTGCCCGAGGACGCCATCCGCGTGGAGTTCTTCCGCGGAGAGGCCGACACGGACCGCATCATCCAGGTGACAGGAGCAACCATTCATGAAGATTTTGGCAGTCGACTGCACGGCGAAACCCGCTAGTGTAGCCGTTCTGGAGGACGGCAAGGTCCTGAGTTCCGCGTACACGAACACGGGGCTCACCCACAGCCAGACGCTCGTGCCGATGATGGACAGCGCGCTGAAGAACGCGCAGCTGAGCCTCGACGGCATCGACTGCTTCGCCATCAACGCGGGACCGGGTTCCTTTACCGGCGTGCGGATCGGCGTGGCAGCGCTGAAAGGCCTCGTCTTCTCCGACGACAAGAACTGTGTGCCTGTCTCTACCCTCGAGTCCATGGCGTACAACGTGGCGGGCCTGCCCGGCTCGGAAGACTATGTGGTCTGTCCGGCGATGGACGCCCGTCGCAACCAGGTGTACACCGCGGCGTTCCGCTGGGAAGGGGGAGAGGTACATCGCCTCATGGAGGACACCGCCGTTCCCGTTCCGGAACTGCTGGAGACTCTCCGGGGCTTTGGCTGCCCCGTCCTGTTCGTGGGCGATGGAGCCACCCTTTGCTATGACGCTGCCGCAGAGACAGAACTGACCGCTATGCTCGCACCGGAACAGCTCCGGTATCAGAACGCGGTCGCGGTCGCGGCATGCGCGGAGGCAAAACTCAAGGCCGGTTTTGAGCTGGTCGGTTCGGATGACATTTTACCCGTTTACCTGAGAGCGCCTCAGGCGGAACGGGAGTTGAAAAAACGGAAGGAGCAAGAGAAATGATCGCGATCGGTTGTGACCACGGCGGATATGAACTGAAACAGGAGGTCTTGAAGCACCTCGAAGAGAGAGGCGTCGAGTACAAAGACTTCGGCTGCTACAGCCCGGAGTCGGTCGACTACCCGGACATTGCGAAAGTCGTCTGTGACGCTGTCGTGGCAGGGGAGGCCGAACTGGCGTTCCTCGTCTGCGGCACCGGTATCGGCATGTCCATGGCGGCCAACAAGGTCAAAGGCATCCGCGCCGCCTGCTGTTCTGACACGTTCAGCGCCAAATTCACCCGTCTCCATAACGATGCCAACGTGCTCTGCTTCGGCGGCCGTGTCGTCGGCCCCGGTCTGGCACTGCAGCTCGTCGACGCGTTCCTCGACACCGAGTTCGAGGGCGGACGTCACCAGCGCCGCATCGACAAAGTGATGGCACTTGAGAATGACTGATCTTTGAGAGTATAATAGACACGAAGCAAAATACTTTTTATGGAGGCCACACTATGGGTACTGTTACCATTACCAACCATCCGCTCATCCAGCATAAACTCTCCATCCTGAGAGATAAGAACACCGGTACGAGAGAGTTTCGTCAGCTGATCGCCGAGCTTGCCATGCTTGAGTGCTACGAAGCCACCCGCGACCTTCCGCTGCAGCCGAAACTCATCGAGACCCCCATCGGCCCCTGCAACGCGAACGAGCTCGCCGGCCGTAAGATGGCCATCATCCCGATCCTTCGCGCCGGTCTCGGCATGGTCGACGGCATCCTGAACCTGGTCCCGTCTGCCAAGGTCGGCCACATCGGCATGTTCCGCGACCCGGAGACCCACGCACCGGTCCCGTATTACTGCAAGCTCCCGCACGACGTGGAGGAGCGCGACGTTCTCGTGCTCGACCCGATGCTCGCGACCGGCGGTTCCGCCGTCGACGCCATCAACCAGGTCAAGACGTACAACCCGAAGAGCATCCGCTTCCTTTGCATCGTCGCCGCGCCGGAAGGCCTGCAGGCGCTGCAGGCCGCGCACCCGGATGTCGATATCATCTGCGCCGCGCTGGACGAGAAGCTCAACGAGAACGCGTACATCGTACCCGGTCTCGGCGACGCCGGCGACCGCATCTTCGGTACGCTTTAATCTTCTAACGACAAATAGGGGACCCCTTGCGGGGTCCCTTTTCTTTTTGCTTCAAACGGGCAGTCTTGCGGCTGCTTGATCGGTTCCGCAAAATAGGGTCCGCCAGGCGGCTTGCCATCCCGAACCAGCTATTTTGCTCCCCTTGCCTCGTTTAAAGGTAGGCAGCCGCAAGACTGCCCTTGAATGCTCAATAATTAAACTTTAAACGATTTCGCCTCAAAAGTTTAAACTTTTGGGGCGTTTTCTATTGCAAAGTTTAAAGTTTGAGAGTATAGTGTATGTAATAATTAACATTCAGGAGGTTCCCCATGGCGAATGTATCGGAACGCATCCAGCAGCTGATCAGTGAACAGTGCGGCGGAAGCCAGCAGGTGTTCGCAGAGAAAACCGGACTGACCAAAGGGTCGGTCTCTCAGTATGTCAATGGAAGAAATGAGCCGTCGAAAAAGACGGCGGCAAAGATCGCAGAGGCTTTTGGTGTCAGTGCCGAATGGGTGCTTGGTGCCGAAGAAGAAACGGCCGCTGCGCCTGCAGCCGCTACATCGCCGGACAAAGGGGAGAAGAAATCGATGAAACGTGAGTTTGGGAAGTCCGAGAAGCTTGACGGAGTGTGCTATGACGTACGTGGTCCGGTCCTCGACGAGGCGAACCGCATGCGGGACAACGGCGTCGACATCATCAAGCTGAACATCGGCAACCCGAAGCCGTTCAAGTTCAACGCGCCTGATGAGATCGTCGTCGACATGATCTACAACCTGAGAGACACCGAAGGCTATTCGGACTCGAAGGGCATCTTCTCCGCGCGCAAAGCCATCATGCAGTACTGCCAGCTCAAGAAGATCCCGAACGTCGGCATGGAAGACATCTACACCGGCAACGGAGCCTCCGAGCTGATCACCATGGCCATGCAGGGCTTCGTCAACAACGGCGATGAGATCCTGCTCCCGATGCCGGACTACCCGCTTTGGACTGCGTCCATCAAACTGGCGGGCGGCAAGCCGGTCCATTACCGCTGCGACGAACAGCAGAACTGGTACCCGGACATCGCGGACATCCGCAGGAAGATCACACCGAACACCACCGGCATCGTCATCATCAACCCGAACAACCCGACCGGGTCTCTGTACCCGGAAGAGGTCCTGAAGCAGATCGTAGAGATCGCGCGCGAGTTCGACCTCATGGTCTTCTCCGATGAGATCTACGACCGTCTCGTCATGGACGGGAAGAAGCACGTGTCCATCGCCTCCCTGATGCCGGACCGCATGTGCGTCACGTTCAACGGCCTCTCGAAGTCCCACCGCATTGCGGGTTACCGCGTCGGCTGGATGGTCCTCTCGGGCAACAAGAAGCACGCCCAGGGCTTCATCACCGGCCTGAACCTGCTGTCGTCCATGCGTCTGTGCTCCAACGTGCCCGGGCAGTCCGTCATCCAGACGGCCCTCGGCGGTTACCAGAGCGTCGACGAGCTCCTGCTGCCCGGCGGACGCATCTACGAGCAGAGAGAGTTCATCTACAAGGCGATCAACGACATCCCCGGTCTAAGCGCCGTCAAACCGGATGCCGCGTTCTACATCTTCCCGAAGATCGACTTGAAGAAGATCCACATCAAGGACGATGAGCAGATGGTCCTCGACTTCCTGAAGCAGCAGAAAGTCCTCATGCTGCAGGGAACGGCGATGAACTGGGACCAGCCCGACCACTTCCGGATCGTGTATCTGCCGGACCGCCGCACACTCGGCAAAGCGACCGAACGGCTGTCCGAATTCCTGTCGAGCTACTCTCAGTATTAAGTAAAATAGTATTGATAAATTTACAAAAACTGATTATGATAAAAAGGCAGTTCCTCTCGCGGAACTGTCTTTTATGTGAATGAGAAACAAGGAGAGAAAACTATGGCTTCCACGAACAGTAAATCGCCCGAAACCAAACCGAGCGGGTCTGCATTTACCGGGAAAATGGGTTACGTCATGGCTGCGGCGGCCTCTGCGGTCGGCCTCGGTAACATCTGGCGGTTCCCGTACCTCTGCGCCAAATACGGCGGCGGTATCTTCCTGGTCGTCTACCTGATCCTCGTCTTTACGTTCGGCTATGCTCTGCTCATGTCCGAAACGGCGATCGGTCGTATGACAGGGAAGAGCCCCATCGGCGCGTTCAAACAGTTCAGCAACACGAAAGCGTCTGCCTTCGGCGGATGGATGAATGCGATCGTCCCGTTCATCATCTGCCCGTACTATGCCGTCATCGGCGGCTGGGTCATCAAATACCTCGTCGGTTACTGTACCGGAGAGACTCAGGCCATGGCAGCGGAGGGGTACTTCGGAGGGTATATCACCTCCAACATCCAACCGGAACTGTATTTCATCATCTTTGTCCTGCTGACGCTCGTCGTCATCCTCGGCGGTGTCCAGAACGGTGTTGAGAAAGTATCCCGCATCATGATGCCCGTCCTCATCGTGCTCGCCGTCATCGTGTCCATCTATTCCTGCACACGTCCCGGCGCTGTGGAAGGTATCAAGTACATGTTCATCCCGAACATCCATAACTTCTCCATGATGACCATTGTTTCGGCGATGGGCCAGATGTTCTACTCACTGTCGCTGGCCATGGGTATCATGATCACCTATGGTTCCTATGTCGACAAGAACCAGGATCTGGAAGACTCCACCACGAAGATCGAATTCTTCGATACTCTGATCGCCGTTCTGGCCGGTCTGATGATCATCCCCGCGGTCTTCGCCTTCTCCGGCGGCGACCCCGACACCCTGAACGCGGGCCCGTCCCTGATGTTCGTCACCATCCCGAAAGTCCTCGTTTCCATGGGCTTCGGTACTCCCTCGGGCATCGTCTTCTTCCTGCTCGTCTTCCTGGCGGCTCTGACCAGTGCCATCTCCCTGACGGAGACCTGCGTCGGCACGCTGACCGACGAGCTCGGCTGGGGCCGCGCAAAGTCCACGCTGATCTTCGGCACCTATGCCATCCTTCTGGGCTCCCTGGCCTCTCTCGGCTACGGCGCGCTCGGCAACCTGAAGATCATCGGCATGCAGGTCCTCGACTTCCTGGACTTCATCTCGAACTCCGTGATGATGCCGATCTCCGCTCTGGCGATCTGCATCCTCGTCACCCGCTGCATCGGTCTCAAGACCATGGCGGACGAATTCGAGCGCAACTCGAAGTTCAAGAGAAAACCCATTTACAACTTCTCGATGAAATACCTCGCACCGGTCGCTCTGGTCATCATCCTGATCAGCTCCGTCCTGAGCGCGTTCGGTATCATCAGCATCTAAGGTTCTACTTGAACTGAAAAGATACAATAGTATATAATGACATCGCAGTCGGCGCCCTGTCGGCTGCGATATATTTGCCGGTGTGTTGGAATTGGCAGACGAGGTGGACTCAAAATCCATTGGTGGTGACACCGTGCGGGTTCGACCCCCGCCACCGGCACCAAGAAAGAGACGTGGAATTCTTTCCACGTCTCTTTCTTTGATTTCTGAGAAGGGGGTCGAACCCTTGGGCAGCGCCGTTAAGCAAACAACTCAGTGAGTTGTTTGTAGGTGCTGGAGCTGCGGCAGCAGCTCGGTGCGGTTTGCGTAGCAAAACGCGTCGACCCCCGCCACCGGCACCAAAACAAGGAGAGAAGCATACGATGCTTCTCTCCTTGTTTTCGTTGTTGATGTCACGGGTCGACCCCTGCCGCATACTGGAATTTGCGACAGCGAATGTACATTTATTATCCGTAGACAAAGTTTTATTTTGAAAACTCTTTGCGCATTTTCCACAAAGGCATATTTTGTGGTCAAAATGGGGCAGGGGGCCCTGAGGACACATCATCTAATTCCAGTACACTTTTTTCCTCGTTTTTGGGCATTTCATAGAAGCTGTTTTTTCGAAAAAATTACCATTGACTTTTAGAATTCTCTTCTGTTAATATATACAAGCACTCCGCGAGGGGTGTTCATAGTTATGCGCATTTTTACGCATAAAGGTGGACCTTGAAAATTAAACATCAATGAACGAAAAGAACCCTTGAAATTTCTTTTGAAGTTTCGAAGAACTTTTTCCAGAATCTGGAAACAATGACAGTAATGTCAGCAACAAGATTGAGCTACGAGCTTATCTGAAAATTGATTGATCCGGCTTCGGCCGTTTCGATACCATTTTTTAGAGAGTTTGATCCTGGCTCAGGACGAACGCTGGCGGCGTGCCTAACACATGCAAGTCGAACGAAGCATTTGGAGCAGATCTCTTCGGAGTGACGCACCTTATGACTTAGTGGCGGACGG
>JAZOTY010000094.1:0-2366 GCA_045657845.1 Acutalibacteraceae bacterium
ATCGCGTACGCGGAAAACGCGGCGCAGAACGGCGTCGAACTGAGCCTCGACACGGCGGTCCTCTCCATGGACACCGACGGCGGGGCCATCACGGCAGTCCACACCAACCGGGGGACCGTCTATCCGACCGTCGTGGTCAACGCCGCCGGCGTCTTCGCCGACGATGTCGCCGAAATGGCCCACGACCGGTTCTACTCGATCCATCCGCGGCGCGGCACAGATGCCATCCAGGACGTGAAGTCCGCGAAGATCATCAACACCATCGCGTCCATCGTCGAGATCAACAAAAAGGCGCTCACGAGCCACACCAAGGGCGGCGGCCTCATGCTGACGGCCCACGGCAATGTGCTCGCCGGGCCGGACGCGGTCGAGTGCCGCGAGAAGGAGGACTTCTCGACGCGCCCCGAAAGCATCCGGACCATCTACGGAAAACAGAAGAATACGGTGTCCGCCGCGGACCCGCGGGACATCATCACTTATTTCACCGGCGTCCGCGCCCCGACCTTCGAAGAGGACTTCGTCATCGAATGGGGCCGAAACTGCCGGAACCTGTACCACGTCGGCGGCATCCAGTCGCCGGGCCTCACGTCCGCGCCGGCCTTCTCGATCGACGTCGCGAAAGCGGTGGCGGAGCGCATCGGGGAGACGAGACCGGTCTCGAAGAACGAACGGTTCGACCCGCACCGCAAAGGCATCCCGGAACTCAGCAAGATGGCGCCGGAAGAGCGGGCGAAGTACATCGCCGAGAACCCGGATTACGGGGTCATCATCTGCCGGTGCGAAGAGGTCTCGAAAGGCGAGATCCTCGACGCCCTGAACAGCCCCTGCTGCCCGCCGACCATCGACGCGGTCAAGAAACGCGTCCGGCCCGGCATGGGCCGCTGCCAGGGCGGGTTCTGCTCGCCGCTGGTGGCGCAGATCATCGCGGAGCACGAGGGCATCCCGCTGACCGAGGTCCGCAAGTCCTCGGAGGAAGCCGTCCTGTTCTACGGTCCCACGAAAGGAGGTGGGCCGCATGACTGACAACCGGAGTTGTGACGTCCTCGTCATCGGGGGAGGTCCTGCCGGACTGGCAGCGTCGATCGCCGCCCACGACGCCGGCGCGGACGTGCTCCTCATCGAGCGCGAACAGCGCCTCGGCGGCATCCTGAAACAGTGTATCCACGACGGCTTCGGCCTCGTGCGGTTCAAAGAAAAACTCTCCGGTCCGGAGTATGCCGAGCGGTTCATCGACGAGTTCGAGAAACGCGGCATCAAAGCGCTGCTCCAGACCTTCGTGACGAGCGTGAAGAAGACCTCCGACGGGTTCGAGACCGTCGTCGTCGACCGGGAAGGCGTCCACACCATCGAGGCCAGAGCCATGGTCCTCGCCACCGGATGCCGGGAACGGACCGCGAAGCAGGTCTCCATCCACGGCACCCGTCCCGCCGGCGTCTTCACGGCCGGCACGGCCCAGAACTTCATCAACCTCTGCGGCCAGATGCCCACGAAGAGATGTGTCATCCTCGGCTCCGGCGACATCGGACTCATCATGGCCCGCCGGCTGACCCTCGAGGGCGCGGAGGTCCTGGGCGTCTATGAAGTGAAACCCACCCCGTCCGGACTGGCGCGAAACATCCAGCAGTGTCTCCGGGACTTCGACATCCCCCTGTACCTGTCCCACACGGTCACCAGGGTCTTCGGAGAAGACCGGCTGACCGGCGTGGAGATCGCCGAAGTGGACGAGAACATGAAACCCATCCCGGGCACGGAACAGTACCTCGACTGCGACGCCCTCATCCTCTCCGTGGGACTCATCCCGGAGAACGAGATCTCCGAAAAACTGGACGTCGAGATCGACGCGGTCACCAGAGGGCCCCGCTGCAACAAAGATCAGGAGACCACCGTCCCCGGCGTCTTCTCCTGCGGCAACTCGCTGCAGGTCTTCGACCTCGTGGACTACGTCTCGGACAGCGGCGAGCTCGCCGGGACGAACGCCGCGGCGTTCGCCAAAGGCACCTATACCCGCAGCGACAAGGCCCGCGTGCCGGTCCCGCTGGAGGAACCCGCCGGAGACATGGCCCCGAACCAGATGGTCTGCATCACCTGCCCGCAGGGCTGTCTTCTGACCGTCGACCGGGACGAAGACGGAAACATCACCGTCACCGGCAACCGCTGCCCGAGGGGAGAACAGTTTGCGATCAGCGAACTCTCCGCCCCGAAACGCACCATCTGTTCCACGGTACGCACCGCGTTCCCGGAAACGCCCGTCCTGCCCGTCCGGGTCTCGACGGACATCCCGAAAGAAAAGATATTTGATGTCATGAACGAAATCGACAAGGTCTGTGTTACCATGAGAGTGTCAAGAGGCGACGTCCTCATCCGGG
>JAZOTY010000095.1:0-3077 GCA_045657845.1 Acutalibacteraceae bacterium
AAGTTCATGAAGGACACCTTCTGGGCCCACACCAACTTCCGCGGCGGCCATTACACCACCGGTTTCTGGTCCATGTCGAACCACGTGGCATTCGGCTCCCTGACGGGTGCCCTGCCCTCCGGCCGCCTCGCGTTCCAGCCCTTCACCCCGGGCCTGACCCCGGAAGCGAATGCGTCGAAGAGCCTGCTCGACAACATCAAGGACGTCAGCAAACTGGACCCGGTCAGCATGAACAACAATATCGCGTTCAACGTCAAGGTCAACCCGGCTCCGAAAGACACCCACGAGCAGACGGTCAACAACGTCACGTCCTACGCGAAGGCGTACTCCAACCTCGGCGGTATGCAGATGCAGTTCAACGTCGTCTCGTCCGACACCATGCGGGCGGCCATGGCGAACCCCGATGAGTACCGCGACCTTATGGTCCGGATCTCCGGCTACAACGCCTACTTCGTCGAACTCTGCCGCGACCTGCAGCTCGAACTCGTCAATCGCGCCGACTACGGCATGTAAACAGTGGAGGGAATAAAAATGAAGTTTGGTGGAAAAGTGATCGCCCTGGTCTTTGACATCGACAACTGGGCCAAAGACATCGAAGTCAACAATCTGAACTACCCGAGCATCCAAGAGATCAACGACGTCGTTTACGACCCCTCGAACCCGGACGTCTGTGTCGCGGATCTGCTTTACAATCCCCACAGTAAGAAGTATGATAAATACCCTGTCATCCTGAACATCCACGGAGGCGGCTGGGTCATCGGCGATAAACGCAACAGCCGCGGACAGTGCCTCCAGATGGCAGACAGCGGATGGTTCGTCGTCAACATGAACTACGGTCTCCCGCCGAAAGAATACAAGATGTTCGAGAAGCATGACCCGAAGAAGAGCCATGGAGATTATTACTACCCGACCCAGATCCATCAGGCGTATCAGGCGCTGCAGTGGATCGCCGACAACGCCGAGAAGTATAACCTCGACACCGACTGCGTCGTCGTCTCCGGTGACTCTGCCGGCTCGCACCTTGCCTCCGTCGTCGTCACGTCTTCGGCAAACCCGGAATTCCGGGAAGGCCTCGGCGTGTCCGACCCGGCCGTCAAGATCAAAGGCGGCATCCTGTTCAGCGGCTTCTACGATCTCACGTACTTCTGGGGCGCCGACATCATGAAAGTCCCGTGGTTCCGGGAGCTCGCGAAAGCGATCTTCAACACGGAAGACGTCCACAATCATCCTGCCTACCCGTATTTCAACCCCATTCCGTTCGTCACTCCGGAGCAGCCGAAGACGCTGGTGGTCTATGGAAACAAAGACCCCATCACCCACGGGCATTCGCCCAAACTTCGGGACCGTCTGCAAGAGGTCAGGGCAGATTACGAGTACTATGAAGAGAGAGGCCCCGTCGCCCTGCACGACTTCCATCTGCTCTCGTTCCTGCCCAGTTCCCACAACTGCATGCAGTACGTGGCAGGCTTCCTGGACAGGGTGGCGCCTCCCCGCAAATAAACCCCGAATCGATAGTCAGGAGAATCACTGTGCCGAAAAAACCACGCAGCGAACAGGAAGTCCAGAAAGTCCGCGAGGAGATCCTGGACAAAACGCTCGAACTCATCAACGAGGTCGGGTATGAGAACTTCACCATGCGGAAGCTCGCGAACAAGCTGAATATGACCGCGACGCCCATCTACCAGTATTACAAAAACAAAGATGAGCTGTACCTGGCTGCCCTGACGCAGGGATTCGAGACCCTGTGCAAGGTGGCTGAGAATGCCCGCGCCCGTGGGAGCGACCCCATGGAACGGCTGCGGTTCGTCATCCGGGACATCATCCTGTTCGGTCTGGAACACCCGGGTGTATACAACATCCTGTTCGTTTCCGCGGTACCCAAGTACTACGACTACGTGGGCACAGAGACCGAAGACGCGGCCAAACAGGAACTGGACGCCGCGCTCCGCTTCCGGGACTTCCTTGTCGAAGTTGCGGAAGAGTCCGGCCTTCTCGACGACGAAGGCGGGGAAGGGGTCCTCATGAAACTCCTCAGCGGGTTCTGCACCGTCCACGGGTACGTGGCTCTGGCCAACAGCCAGATCACCGACTATCTGCTGGGCCCGCTCGTAAAAACCAACAGTCCGGAACTTGTCGATTTCCTGATCGATACAGTTCTTGAAAACTATCAGAATTAGAGTCTCCTCCCTGGCGAAAAATCTCCATTTTCGCCAAACAAACAAAAATAACTGCTTCTAATTTGCAGAAGCAGTTATTTTTTTGTGTGCCGCGGGGCGATATACTAAAGGCGCAGAGAGGGGGAAACACCGATGGCAACGACAACAGCCACCGCCAGACAAACGGCGATCCGCCTCTCGAACAGAGTCCAGAAAGACCCGGACCTGGCGAAACGCCTCGGCGTTCGGGTGGACTTCAAACAGAAAGCTTTGAATGGAAATACATCGACCGAACACAGAAAGGATGTCAGACATGAACAACATCATCAATGAACTGGTCAAAAAGATCGACAACCCCAACCTCGTCAAAGCGCTCATCATCGGATTCGTCGTCCTCTATGTGATCGCTCCTGACGCCATCCCGGGTCCGGCCGATGACATCCTTGTCGCGGTGCTCGGACTGCTTCTCGACAAGAAGCTCACCAAGAAGCCGGTCGTCAAAGAAGACGCCGACTGACATGCTCTGCCGCTGAGCGGCAACCTTCCTCAGAACACTCCTAACTTTCATAGTTTCCTTTCTTTTTCATGATGCACAACTCCCAATGGCGTCGGCCGGAATTCCCTCCTGGGTTCCGGCCGATGACCATTTATGCAAAGAATATGATATAATGCTTTGGAAACCAAGAAGTAAGGAGGGGAGACCGTGACCTTTATCCTCGGCATTTTGGCCGGCATTGTCATGCCGTCGCAGACGAGCATCAACACGCGCCTGCGCAAGTCGCTCGGCACTCCCTTCCGCGCGTCGTTCATCAACTTCCTCGTGGGGCTCGTGTTCCTCATCGTCCTGGCGTACATCATGGGCGATGGACTCTTCCGCCCCTCGGACTTCCGCGGCATTCCCTGGTGGATGCTCATCGGCGG
>JAZOTY010000096.1:0-4341 GCA_045657845.1 Acutalibacteraceae bacterium
ATAATCTTCGCACTCGACAGAGATGCGACCCATTTGACCATACGGAGAGTTGTCCGAGCTGGCCGAAGGAGCACGACTGGAAATCGTGTAAACGGTTACCGCCGTTTCGAGGGTTCGAATCCCTTGCTCTCCGCCATGAAAGAAAACCACCCATTTTGGGTGGTTTTCTTTTATTTCAGAGCAAGGGATTCGAACCGAAGGCCGGAGCGTAAAGAAAACAGTCCGGCGGACTGTTTTTAGCGACGGGAGCTGCGGGAGCAGCTCGGTGCAGTTTTCGCGGCGAAGCAGAGCGAAAAATGCGTCGAATCCCTTGCTCTCCGCCGGGGCAACAGCGTTGCTCTCCGCCAGGGCAACAGCGTTGTCCTGGCAAAGAAAAAGAAGCCATACACAGGTTGTGTGTGGCTTTCTTTTTTGTTATAGTGGAGTTGTTACAAAAAACCATACCCCTAAAGGAGGAACCACTATGTTACACGAAGTCAGTTTCAAGTCATACAACGGAGAACAGGATGTCCAGGGCTGGGTCTATGTGCCTGCCTGTGAACCGAAGGGCATCATCCAGCTCATCCACGGTTTTGGCGAGCATTCCCGCCGCTACTTCCACATGATCGTCGCGTTCATGGACGCCGGCTACATCGTCGCCGCTGACGACCACGTGGGCCACGGCAAGACTGCCGTCGTCAACGACAGCTGGGGCAACTGGGGCTCCAAAGGCTATGAGACCATGCGCGAAGATGAGCACATCTTCACCGGCATCGTCAAAGAGATGTATCCGAACCTGCCGTACTTCCTGTTCGGCCACAGCATGGGTTCCTTCATCACCCGTGACTACATCGCGAACTATGGCGATGAACTGACCGCCGCCACGATGTGCGGCACCTGTGGCGCGCTGCCTTCCCTGAAGGACACGACCGCCTACCTGCAGAAACTCGTTGATGACGGGAAAGGCGACGAAGCGGACCCCGAAGCCACCAACATGCTGTTCGGCTTCATGTTCAGCCGCATTGCGGAACCTGTCGCACTCGGCAACGAGTGGATCTGCCATTCGAAGTATGTCCAGGACGACCACGCGGCCGACCCGTTCGACGCGTTCACCAAACCCACCAACAACCGCTCCATGCTCTACTTCTGCCAGATGATGGACTGCATCCAGGGTGAGGAATGGGCCGCAAAAGTCCCGAAAGATCTGCCTCTTTACAACATCGCCGGCGATCAGGACCCCGTCGGCAGCTGGGGCGAAGGCGTCTATCAGACTGCCAACTGGCTCGCCGCCACCGGTCACGATGTCACGACGAAACTGTACAGCGGTTACCGCCATGAGATCCACAACTATGACGACATCAAAGCCGAAGTCGAAGCCGGCATCATCGCGTTCTTCGACGGAGTGCTCGCAAAGTAAATCGCCACGGAAACAAGAAGAAACACGTCGCTCGAAAAGTTTCGGGCGACGTTCTTTTGTAAAGTAATACTTTCGTTGACATAGCTTTCCCCTGCGCATATGATGAAGTTGTGCATTTTATTGTCACAACTTTATAAGGAGGAACCACGAATGAAACAGACGAAACTTGTCAAACTGTTCAGCATCCTGCTGGCGCTCACCATGATCTTCGCGCTGGCCGCCTGCTCGAGCACCGACACCACCACAGAAGAATCCACCACGGCTGCGGCGGAGACCACCACGGCTGCCCCGAAGGGCACCATCCGCCTCGCCACCACGACCTCCGTAAACGACTCCGGCCTCCTGCCGTATCTGCTCCCGACCTTTGAAGCAGAGACGGGCTGGAAAGTCGAAGTGGCTTCCGCCGGCACCGGTGTTGCCATCGGTTATGCCCAGGCGGGCGACGCGGACCTGCTTCTGGTCCACTCGAAAGACCAGGAAGAGCAGTTCATCGCCGACGGCTATGCTTCCACTGACCGCCAGTCGTTCATGTACAACTTCTTCGTCCTGGTCGGCCCGAAAGAGGACCACGCCGGTGTCAAGGGCTCTGCCACGGCTGCGGAAGCCTTCAAGAAGATCGCCGACGCCAAGCAGACGTTCTGCTCCCGCGGCGACAACAGCGGCACCCACAACAAGGAAATGAAGATCTGGTCGGCATCGGCTCCTGTCCTGAAACTCGACCCCGCATGGTACATCTCGGTCGGTTCCGGCATGGGCGATACGCTCACAAAAGCGAATGAAATGGTCGCCTACTGTCTCACCGACAAGGCCACCTATCTTTCGATGAAGGACAAGCTTCCGAACCTCGATATCCTCGTCAACGAGTCTGACGACATGAAGAACACCTACTCGCTGATCGGCGTCAACCCGGATGCGCCCGCATTTGCCGGCAAGAACGTCTCCATCAACACCGAAGGCGCCAATGCTCTCATGGAGTGGCTCCAGGGTGAGGAGGCTTCCGCGCTCATCGAGAAGTACGGTATCGAAGAATATGGAGAACAGCTCTTCCAGCTGATGTAAAGTGAATGGACGTCATACGCGAGGCGATCCGCCTCATACTGAGCGGTGACGCGGAACTCCTGCAGATCATCCGCACCACCCTCGTCATGTCCCTGTTCAGCACAGGGATCTCCGCCCTCATCGGACTGCCGTTCGGGGTCTTCCTCGGCCGGTCGTCCTTCCGGGGCAAAGGAGCACTGCTCCGCATCACGAATACCCTCATGAGCCTGCCACCCGTGGTGGCGGGCCTTGTGGTGTTTCTCCTGTTCCGGTCCATCGGACCGTTTGGAGGGATGCACCTCCTGTTCACGGTACAGGTCATGGTCATCGCGCAGGTCATCCTGATCACGCCGATCATGACAGGGCTCGCGGCGTCGATCGCCGGAGGAAAAGCCCCCATGCTGACCGAGACCGCGAGGGGCCTGCATCTCAACCGGGCCAGACAGGACAGACTCCTGTTCCGGGAGTGCGCCGTCGAATTCATCAGTGTCATCCTTCTGGGCTTTGGACGGTCCATCGCCGAAGTGGGCGCGGTCTCGCTTGTCGGCGGGAACATCCAGTTCAAGACCCGGGTCATGACGACTGCCATCCTGCTCGAGACCAACAAGGGCAACTTCAACACGGCCGTGGCCATCGGCATCGTGCTGCTGCTCCTGTCCCTGGTGGTCAACAGCCTTGCGGGAAGCATCCAGGAGAGAGTGTCATGATCAGAGTCGAAGGATTACGCAAACAACTGACCGGGGAGTTCGTCCTGGTCATCGACGATCTCGTCATCGAAGACGGCGAGCGGGTCGCGCTCATCGGCATGAACGGGTCCGGCAAATCGACGCTCCTGAAGCTGATCGCGGGGGAGTGGGCGCCGGACGAAGGACGCATCCTTTGTGACGGCAGTGCCGCGACCATCGGGTGCCAGCCTCAGAGCCCGTTCTGCTTCCGCGGGACGGTCGAGAAGAACATCCGGCTCGGGATGCGGGATAAGGCGATCGACCTCGATGCCCTTCTCGCTGACTGCGGACTCACGGAGCTGAAACAGAAAAAGGTCTCGGACCTGTCCGGCGGCGAACGCCAGCGCATGTGCTTTGCCCGGATGCTCGCCGGCAACTGGCCCTGCCTCCTGCTCGATGAACCGCTGAGTGCCGTAGATATCCGTACGTCCCGGAGCCTGGAGGGCGCGCTCGTCCACCGGTGCGAAGAACAGGGGACGACCCTTCTCATGTCGACCCACCTGCCCGCACAGGCCATGGCGGTCTCGACGAAGATCCTGCTGATGGACGCCGGAAGGGTCATCGAATACACGGATACGGCAGACTTCCTGCACCCGCAGAGCGAGTTCGGCAAAGAGTTCATCGCCCAGTGGGAGATCCGGAAATAAACAAACAGAAACGGCCTTCGGGAGTGTCCCGGAGGCCGTTGTTTGCATGGTATTGGCGATTTACTTTTCGTTGAGCAGTTTCGTGACTTCGTCGACGAACGTGCTGACGTCCTTGAACTGACGGTAGACAGACGCAAAGCGGACATAGGCGACTTCGTCGATGTCCTTGAGTTTTTCCATGGCGAGTTCGCCGATCTTCCCGGAGGTGACTTCCTTTTCCAGGGAGTTCTGAAGGGAGGACTCGATGTCGGCGACCGCTTTGTCGATGGTCTCGACCGGGACCGGACGCTTCTCACAGGCGCGCAGCAGGCCGTTGAACAGCTTGACGCGGTCGAAACTCTCGCGGGTGCCGTCTTTCTTGACGACGATCAGCGGGACGGTCTCGATGATCTCATACGTGGTGAAGCGCTTGCCGCACTTCGTGCATTCACGGCGACGACGGATGCGTTCGCCTTCGTCGGTGGGGCGGGAATCGATAACTTTGCTGTCTTCACAACCGCAGTAAGGGCATTTCATATGTGTTCACCATCCAAAA
>JAZOTY010000097.1:0-2687 GCA_045657845.1 Acutalibacteraceae bacterium
TGTATAGTTGGTTGCGTTGACGCTGAAGTTGCCGCTGAAGCTGAAGTCGACTTTGCCGTCTTTCACGTACCAGTCGCCCAGTTCGTTGCCGGCGATGCCGTTATAGTTCATGACGGCTCTGCCGTTCTTCACACGCCACCAGCCGGAACGGGTCTGGATGGTGCCGGACTTGGCGCCGGTGTAACCGGTCTGGACCTTTCCGTCGTCCAGATACCAGAAAGCTGTCTTTCCGGTCGGTTTGCCGACGGTCTGTCCGCGCTCGTCGGAGTAGATCGCCGAACCCTTCTTCTGAGAGACGACGTTGTCGATCTCAAGGAAACCGTCATACTTGAAGTTGACCTTGCCGCCGGTGACGAGCCAGTAGCCGTAGTCATTGTAGTAGACGCCGTGGGCTTTGAAGTTGACCTTGCCGTTTTCGATGCGCCACCAGCCAAGGTTGTTCGGAACGATGCCGGTGTAGGTCGTAGCTTTATTGTTGGTGCCCTTCCCATAGGCGTACCACTGGCGGTCCTCCGCCTGACGGACTTCGAGGTCCGAGACCTTGTAACCGCCGGTCGGCTCCGCCATGACGGAATAAAGCCCCAGCCCGACGATGCCGCAGAGCAGCACGACCGTCAGGACCAGAGCCGAAAGTACACTGTGTTGATTCAGTTTTTCCAGGGGTTTCTGGAAACTCATTGTTTGACCGCTTTTCCTTTGTCCACTGTATAGTTGGTTGCGTTGACGCTGAAGTTGCCGCTGAAGCTGAAGTCGACTTTGCCGTCTTTCACGTACCAGTCGCCCAGTTCGTTGCCGGCGATGCCATTGTAATAGGTGTCCACTTCCCCGTCTCTCACGAACCACCAGTCGGTGCCGTCCGTGCAGACGCCGGTGTAGTCGAGGGCTTTCTTACCGTTCAGGTAAGCAAAGGTGGTGTCTCCCTCTTTCTGCAGCGTGATGTCGCCGAACTTGTAAGCCGGCTCGATGCCTGCATACTTGTCCGAGCCCTCCGCGTTGTACGGAAGGTCGCTCTTGTCGAACGCGGTTGTGGTGGTCTTGTTCGACAGCACCTGCGGGACGACCTTGTCTTTCGCGTCCGGATGCATGTTCAGATAGATGACCAGCACGACCATCGCGATCGCCAGCAGGTAGATGAGTGCGGTGAGGACTTTGCCTTTCGTAGAGAGGGGTCTCCGTTTCGCCATAACAGCAATTCCTTTCTGATTGTTTCACAACAATTTGCTATATTATATATTTAAAAAGAGAAAAATACAACTCCCCCAGCGGCAGCTGAGGGAGTTTGTTTGTGTGCGAGGGCAAAAGCCTTACGCCTGTTTTTCGAGGGTCTTGTAGTCGACCTTGCCGGCAGGAGTCAGCGGCAGGTTGGCGCGGAACTCGTAGAGGTACGGGCACTCGTAGCCGTTGAGCTCGTTGGAAGCGATCTCTCTGAGCTCTTTTTCGACCGTCGCTTCGTCCAGGTTGTTCTCTTCCTTCAGGGAGACGAACGCCTTCAGACGGTTGTCCTTGTCGTTGCTCATCGCGACGACGCAGACGTCCTGGATGGCGGGGTGCATCGCCAGAGCCTCTTCCGGAACGATCGGGAACACTTTGTAGCCGATGTTGTCCTGGATGGTGAGGATGATGCGCTTCATACGGCCGGAGATGAAGAGAAGGCCGTCTTCGTTGAAGTAACCGAGGTCGCCGGTGTGGATCCATTTCTTGCCGTCCGGATGGACTTTGTGGATCTTTTCGGTCTCTTCGGGCTGGTCTTTGTAAGCGACCATCTCGGTGGAGCAGTTCATGCAGATCTCACCGATCTCGTCGTACTTGCATTCGCAGTTGTTCTCGTTGTCCCAGATGATGAACTCGTTGACCGGGTGCGGGAAACCGACGGAACCGAGAGCGTTGACGGGGTAATCGCCCTGTGCATAGCCGCTCGGGTACGTGGTGCAGGCAGAAGCGCCGACTTCGGTCATGCCGTAGCCCTTGACGACTTCGGTCTTGCAGCCGTGCGCCTGGATGAACTCGTTGACGTCCGCTTCAAACGCGTTCGTGCAGCCGTCGCCGCCGACGCCGAGGATGGTGAGGTCGGACATGTCGAGGCCTTCCATCTTCGGGTTCTCGAGCATCGGGATGAGGAATGCCGGGACCGCGACGATGTAAGCGGGCTTATACTTCTTGATGAACTCGGGCCATTTTTCCGGCTCGAACTTCGGCATGATAGCCTGAGTAGCGTTGCAGCACATGGGCATGTGCATGCCGACAGAGTAGCTGTAAACAACGATCGGCGGGACCGTGTTGATGCAGTAGGACAGGCCCTTGTGCAGGGGCTGATAATGGTTGTAGACACAGGCGACGCCGTTGAAGGAGACGTCCTTCAGAAGGACGGCCTTCGGGAAACCGGTGGTACCGCCGGTGTGAGCCAGAGCGGCCGGTTTGTTCGGGTCTTTCTCAAAGTCGAGGTTGGGTTTGCCGTCCGCGAGAGCCTTGAAGTCTTTGTACTTCATGACCATCGGGTCATTGTAGAAGGACTTGTCCTGCTTGCGGGTCTTCAAGCGGTAGCCGATCTTTGTGAGTGCGGGCATTTCGTCAGCAAGATCGAAAACGACGATGCGGTCCGCGATGCCGGCCTCTTTGGCTGCCTTCATGACTTTATCGGCGAACAGGTCGAGGACAAAGATTTTCTTCGACTCGTTGTCCTGGAAGTA
>JAZOTY010000098.1:0-14315 GCA_045657845.1 Acutalibacteraceae bacterium
TTTGCCTCGGTACGACCGATGACCCAGATCTCATCGATGCCTTTTTCGTTCTTGAGCTGTCTGACGAATTCTTTGCCGATTCCGCCGGCGGCGCCGGTAACGATAATGATATTCATGCTTGATCCTCCATAAAATTATTATGTAAAAAATTCGTTTAGTGAAGTTCTGTGACCGTGCGGAACGCGCTCTTCGTCGCGCCGAGGATGGTGCCGACTTTGTCAGCGTCGCCGACCGCGCAGACGTTCGAACAGACCTTCTTCGCGACATCCACGAGCTCGTTCTGGCTCCGGACGCCGGTGGCGAAGAAGACATAGTCCGCTTTCGGTCTGACCTTTTCGCCGAACCGGTTCTCCACGACGACTTCGCCGTCACCGATCTCGGTCAGCTTGGACGAGGTCAGGAACTGGACGCCGTTTTCACAGAGTTTCGGGTACAGGTCATTGTAGAGCAGCCTGTAGACGCCGGGGCCGATCTTATCGAGCATTTCGACGATCGTGACCTGGTTGTCCTGTGCCATGAAGTACTCCGCGGTCTCGAGACCGGTGAGGCCGGAACCGACGACGACGACGTTTTTGCCGGTCAGTTTGAGTTCCTGCATCATGGCGTCCGCGCCGGTCATGACCGTGTCTTTGTCGGCGCCGGGGATGCTCTTCGGTACGCCGGGTTTGCCGCCGGTGGCGACGACGACCGCATAAGGAGCATAATCTTTCAGAGTCTGCTCGGTGACGTCCTGGTTGTAAAGGATCTTCGCACCGGCGGCTTCCGCGCGGTGGGTCAGATCGTTGATCGCCCAGTCCATCTTCTCTTTATGAGGCGGCTTGTTGGCGGCGTTCAGCTGTCCGCCGGAACAGGCCTCTTTCTCGAGGACGACGACGTCGAATTCGCGGTCGGCCAGTTCTCTCGCGGCGGTCAGACCGGAGGGGCCGGCACCGATGACGACGACTCTTCTGCCCTTGCCGTCCTTCGGGATGTTCTTGTATTCGATCTCACGGCAGCAGCGCGGGTTCAGGGCGCACTCGGTCGGTTCCATATAGAAGCCGTTTTCGACCAGTTTCTGGAAGCAGGCCAGACAGCCGATGCAGCGCTGGATGTCTTCCGGACGGCCCTCTTTGGCCTTCTTTGCCCATTCGGGGTCTGCCAGGAGCGGACGGCCGAGGCCGATGAAGTCCTGGACACCGTCTTCGAGCAGTTTTTCGGCGAATTCCGGATTCCGGATGACGCCGACCGCGATGACGGGGATGTTGACCGCTTCTTTGACGGCCTTGACGAAGTAGGCTCTCCAGCCCTCCGGTTTGCTCATCGGTTCGACCGTCTGGTTCGGAGTCTCATAGCCGCCGCAGGAGAGGTCGAGCACAGCGACGCCGGCCTTTTCAAGACGCTTTGCGATCTCGATGCCTTCATCCATCTGAAGGCCTTTGCCGGGCTCGCCGATAGCCGAATAGAATTCATCGACGGTAAGCCGGACGCTGATGGGGAAGTCCCTGCCGCACTCTTTCTGAATGCCTTCGATGATCTCAAGGATGAACCGCATGCGGTTCTCCAGGCTTCCGCCGTACCGGTCGGTCCGCCGGTTGGTGTGCGGAGAGAAGAACTGCTGGATGAGATAGCCGTGGGAGCCGTGGAGCTCGACGCCGTCGGCGCCGGCTTTCTGGACGCGGACCGCCGCGTCGATGAACTGCTTCTGCAGTTTGTGGATCTGCGGGATGGTCAGGGCGCGGGCACGGGACGGCAGGTTGCCGGAGCGGGTCGGATCCAGCGGGACGTTGGAAGCGCTGACTGCCCGGGCGAAGAAGTACTTCTGATATTTCAGAAGGAACGGGTTCGTCTCGAGGAGCGGGAATGCTCTCGTCATGAGTGCTCTGGACAGCGGGATCACGAAGTCCCAATAGTGCGGGATGAACTTCGCGGGCATTTCCATCAGACCCCAGATGGTCTGCAGGAGCACGACGTTCTGACGGCCGGCGTGGTGGATCTGAACGAAGATCTTCGCGCCGTTTTCATGGATCTTCTCGATCCCCTTGCGCAGAGACTCGATGTTCTCATCTCTGGCCATGGAGACCTGGAAAGGAAGTCCGACGCCGTTGGTCTCGTTGACGCGGACGATACCGGTGATGATGAGGCCGACACCGTCTTTCGTACGGGCGTCATAATAGTCGATCCAGCGCTGGCCGACTTTACCGTCGGGTTCCGCGACATCTGTCCCCATGGGGACCATGACGATGCGGTTGCGGATCTCGACATTGCCGATCTTCCCCGGCGTAAACAGTTTCTCGAATTTCATGCTTTAACACCTTTTCATTTCGCTTTTTTTGCCTGTTTCATGATTTTTTTATAGTTGGGGATCTCCTTGGAAAGGTCGACTTTCTTCGGAGTCTCGCGGCCGATGTCTCCGCGGTATGCACGGTACGGGCCCTCGACGAGCCAGAAATGCGGTCTCATCTTGGCGCCTTTGAAAATACCTCTGTACGTGCCGATCAGCAGATAGGTGCCGTCGCCGACTTTGCGGAGCTCGTCGACCATCTGGACGAGCCAGGTGCCGGTGAAGGGGAACGCGCTGTAGACGAGCGTGTAGACCGGTTTGCCGTCGTAGCGGGACGGGCCGATCAAGGTTCTCATGGGATAGACCTGGGTCAGCTTGCCGCCGAGTTTCCGGAACAGATTGTAGCCGCGGCCCATGCCGTCTCCGGTCGGGTGGAAGGCCTTGCCGAGCCACTCGCTGTTCATCAGCGGGTTGTCGCAGGTCAGTCTCCACTCGAGGTAGTCACGGATCCCGTGATAGCCGAGTTTCGTCGAGTGGTACTCACCGTCCATTTCCTCGATGGTCGGGGCTTCAAGGGTCTTGAAATACTCGAGGAGCTCTTCCTGGGTCATGTCTGTAAGGTCCGGGATCCCTCTGTTGTATTTCGGGTCTTGGTTCAACATTACGTTTCCTCCTGTCAAATTATAGTTTCCAAAACTGTTGTTAACGAAATAACAACCCTACCTCTTTATTATGGATTTTACGGCCGCGATTTACCTCTGATAATCCGGCAAAAATGCCCATATCTGGACAGTTTTGCCAAGTTGTCCATCTATTTTTTGTATACGTATAAAACAGCTTGTACTTTTTATTAAAGGTTTCATATTGAATAGGTTTGTAGTATACTTTGAGCAGAACATTGTTGAGGTGAATTGATATGAAACTGGATCACCGCGCCGAACTGACGACCGGCCAGAGGCGGACGACCAACATCATCGTTTCCGCGTTTTTCCTGCTGCTCTCCAGAAAGAACTTCGACAACATCTCCGTCCAGGAGATCTGCCGGAACAGCCTCATCCCCCGCTCCACGTTTTATAATTATTTCGATGACAAATACGACGTGATCCGCTGGGCCTTCTGGAAAACGATGCACGAGCTCTACCCCGACCTCTACAAAAAGATGAACCACTACGACAACATCGACTACGATGCGGAAGCCATCTACGGGTTCATCGAAAAGAACAAGACGATCTTCCGCAAGATCGCCGTGCAGAACCCCATGTACGGGTCCCTGCACCAGCTGTTCCGGGAGTGCTTCTGTGAATTCGGAGAGATCATCGCCGAAAACTGTACCAGCGGCAAGGAGTATGAATACCCCTACGAAGTGGTGTTCAACACCTATGTCGACGGCCTCATGGCGGTCTTCAACCAGGCCTTCTGGTCCAAAAAGGACTACACGCTGGAACAGCTGCGAAACTACATGCACGAGATCTATTACAACTGACCGTTCGACCGCTCGAAAGAGCGGTCTTTTTTGTCCGTAAATCGCCCGGTGGAATGTAAAGAAAATATTTCAACAAAAATTGTTAAATGATGGACAATATCAGTTGACGCGATGCACGCAAAAATGGCACAATATATCTGTTATCTTATATCCTTAATTATTGGGAGCAAAAAGGAGTTGTATCAATATGAGCGAACAGAAGTACCGCATCGAACATGACTCTCTCGGCGAGATGAAGGTCCCGGCAGACAAATACTGGGCTGCCCAGACACAGCGCTCTCACGAGAATTTTGAGATCGGCGTCGGCATCGAGACCATGCCCCGCGAGATCACTCACGCGTTCGGCATCCTGAAAAAGGCCGCCGCGCAGGCCAACAATGAACTGAACCCCGCCAAGATGACCGACGAGAAACTGGCCGCTATCACCAGGGCCTGTGACGAGGTCATCGCCGGCGAACTCAACGACAACTTCCCGCTGGTCGTCTGGCAGACCGGTTCGGGCACCCAGTCCAACATGAACACGAACGAGGTCATCGCGAACAGAGCGAACGCCATTGCCGGCGTCGAGAAGCTCTGCCACCCGAACGATGACATCAACATGTCCCAGTCCTCCAACGACACCTTCCCGACCGCGATGCATATCGCTGCCGTTCTGGCGGTCGAGGACAAACTCATTCCCGCGGCGGAAGACCTCATTGCCGAGTTCAAGCGCCTCGAGAAAGAGAACGAGGGCATCGTCAAGTCCGGCCGCACCCACCTGCAGGACGCGGTCCCGATCAGCTTCTCCCAGGAGATCTCCGGCTGGCGCTCCTCCCTTGAGAAGGACGTCGAGCTCCTGAAGCTCACCGTCGAGCCCCTGAAGGCGCTGGCCCTTGGCGGCACCGCCGTCGGCACCGGCCTCAACGCTCCGGAAGGCTTCGACGTCAAGGTCGCCGAGAAGGTCTCTGCCCTCACCGGCAAGAACTTCGTGACCGCGGAGAACAAGTTCCACGCGCTCACCTCCAAGGATGAGATCGTCGTCGCCCACGGAGCCGTCAAGGCCCTGGCCTGCGACATGATGAAGATCGCGAATGACGTCCGCTGGCTGGCTTCCGGCCCCCGCGTCGGTCTCGGTGAGATCGTCATCCCGGCCAACGAGCCCGGCTCCTCCATCATGCCCGGCAAAGTCAATCCGACGCAGTGCGAGCAGGTCACCATGGTGGCCGTCCAGGTCATCGGCAATGACGTCGCCGTCGGCATGGGCGCCTCCCAGGGCAATTTCGAACTGAACGTCTTCATGCCTGTCATGGCATACAACTTCCTGCAGTCCGCCCGCCTGATGGCGGAGTCCATCGTCTCCTTCCGCACGAAGTGCGTCTACGGCATCACCGCCAACAAGGAGAAGATGCACGACAACCTGCACAACTCACTCATGCTGGTCACCGCTCTCAACCCGTACATCGGTTACGAGAACGCCGCCAAGACTTCGCACCTCGCCTTTGAAGAGAACATCTCCCTCAAAGAGGCCTGCGTCCGTCTCGGCTTCCTGACCGCTGAAAAATTCGACGAAGTCTTCCATCCGGAAGAGATGATCTGAGGAGGAACTGTTCCATGCCGGAAAAAGTGGCACCGAAAATGATCACGATCAACCTGTACGGCAAACGGTACCGTGTCCCGGACAACATGACCATGCTGAAAGCACTGGAATACTGCGGCTATGCCCCCACCCGGGGCATCGGCTGCCGTCACGGGTTCTGCGGCGCATGCGCCATGGTCTACCGCATCAAAGGCGAGCGCCAGCTGCACTACTGCCTCGGCTGCGAGACCCGCGTACAGGACCAGATGTATATTTCCACCATCTCCTACTTCCCGCTGGAGAAGCAGGCGTATGACCTCAATGAGATCGAGCCCACTGCGGACATGATCCAGCACCTGTACCCGGAGATCTACTCCTGCGTCAGCTGCAACACCTGCACCGCGACCTGCACCCAGGGCCTCGACGTCATGGGTTACATCCACGACGCGCAGAAGGGCGACTTCAAGGCCTGTGCCGAGAAGTCCTTCGACTGCATCATGTGCAACTGCTGCGCGAGCCGCTGCCCCGCCGGCATCTCCCACCCCGAAGTGGCGATGCTCGCCCGGCGGATCAACGGGAAGTACATCGCCCCCGAAGCCAAACACCTCACGGAACGTGTGGAAGAGATCAAGAAGGGCGACCTGCTCGACGATGTCCGCGCCCTGATGGCAAAATCCGATGCCGAGATCCGCGAGCTGTACAACAACCGCGAGATCGAGAAGTGAGGAGGGCGTGAACATGTATCCTGAGTATTTACAGCTTTCTCTTGAGAAAGTCGCAGAGAAGCGCGAGGCGAACACGGCGCTCCAGCCGGAACGCATGACCGCGGAAGAAAAAGAGGTCCTCCTGAAGGGCTTCCACCCGGACTACCGCACGGACCAGTACACCGAGCTGCGGGCCGGGGCCAACAAAGGCGAAAAAGTCAACACGGAGCTGGCCGAGACCCTGATGGGCCGGAGCCGCATCCATGAGGGCGATGTAGACCTTTCCCATATCGACTACGATGTCGACGTGCTGATCATCGGCGCCGGCGGTGCCGGCTGCGCCGCCGCCATTGAAGCGGACAACGCCGGAGCGAAAGTGCTCATGGCGACCAAGCTCCGCCACGGCGACGCGAACACGATGATGGCCGAAGGCGGCATCCAGGGCGCGACAAAGCCGAACGACTCGCCGGCCCAGCACTTCCTCGACGCGTTCGGCGGCGGACACTACCTCGGCAAGAAGGAGCTTGTGTACAAGCTCGTCACCGAGGCACCGGACTGCTTCCAGTGGTTGAACGACCTCGGTGTCGAGTTCGACAAGGAAGAAGACGGCACGCTGGTCGCCATCCACGGCGGCGGCACGTCCCGGAAGAGGATGCATGCGGCGAAGGACTACACCGGCGCCGAGATCATGCGGACGCTCCGCGACGAGACCCGCTGCAGAGAGATCCCGTGCCTCAACTACGCGGCGTGCATCGAGCTGCTCCGTGACGAGAGCGGCAACATCGGCGGCGCCGTCCTGATCAACACCAACACGAAAGAGCTCAAAGTCGTCCGCGCCAAGACCACGATCCTCGCGACCGGCGGTTCGGGCCGACTGCACATCCAGGGCTTCCCGACGTCCAACCACCACGGCGCCACGGCGGACGGCCTCGTCCTCGCGTACCGCGTCGGCGCGCCGCTGCTGTTCGCCGACACCATGCAGTACCACCCGACCGGCGCCGCGTACCCCGAGCAGATCCTCGGCGCGCTCGTCACGGAGAAAGTCCGCGGCCTCGGCGCGAAGCTGGTCAACGCGGACGGTGAAGTCTTCATGCACCCCCTCGAGACCCGTGACGTGGCGGCGGCCGCCGTCATCCGCGAGTGCTCCGAGCACGGCAAAGGCGTGGATATCCCCGGCGGTGGCCAGGCGGTCTGGCTCGACACCCCGATGATCGAGGCCATCCACGGCGAAGGCACGATCGTCGCGAAGATCCCCGGCATGTTCAAGATGTTCAACAAGTACGGCATCGACATGCGCAAGGAACCCATCCTCATCTACCCGACTCTCCACTACCAGAATGGCGGTATCGAGATCAACGAGAAGTGCGAAGTCGCGAACACGAAGAACCTGTACGCCGCGGGCGAGGTCGTCGGCGGCATCCACGGACGCAACCGTCTCATGGGCAACTCGCTGCTTGACGTCATCGTCTTCGGCCGCGAGTCCGGCCGGCAGGCAGCCGCCCGCGCGAAGGAAGTCGACCACGTCGGCAAGCTGAACATGGACCACGTGGCGGAGTTCGAGAAAGAACTGGCGGACGCGTGGGTGGACACCGGTGTCGTATCGCCCAAACTCTTCCCGAACTACAAGGCGAACTTCCGGACATACCTTGACACCAGCTTCTCGAGCGACAAGGAAGACGAGCAGTAAGCCACAGGAGGTACGACTCATGTATGATGTATTGATCATCGGCGCCGGCGTCGTCGGCACCGCGATCGCGCGAAGACTCTCCCGGTACCGGCTGAAGATCGCCATCGTAGAGGCGGAAAACGACGTGTCGATGGGCTCGTCCAAAGCCAACTCCGCCATCGTCCACGGCGGGTATGCCGAAGCCAACGAGAAACTGAAAGGCCGGGTCTGCTACCAGGGCCGGCGCCAGTACGCCCAGCTCGACAAAGAACTGAACTTCGGGTTCCGTGAGACCGGTTCCCTCGTCATCACCCTGGACGAGGCGGACCTGCCGAAGCTGGAAGCCATCAAAGAGAACGGCGAGAAGAACGGGCTGCCGGACCTCGAGATCCTGGAGCACGACGAGATCCTCGCCATCGAACCGAACGTCAACCCGAACGTCAAATATGCCCTTTACTGCAAGGGCGCCGGCGTCTGTTCCCCCTACGAGTTCACCGTGGCGCTGGCGGAGAACGCCATCCACAACGGAGCGGAACTGTTCCTGAACTCCCCGGTCACGGGCATCGACGCGGCGGACGACGGCACGTTCACCGTCCACACCGACGGCGCGGACTTCACGTCCCGGTTCGTCGTGAACGCCGCAGGCCTGCATTCCGACAAGATCGACCAGATGGTCAACGAACCGACGTTCACGATCACGCCCCGCTCCGGCGAGTACATCCTGCTCGGCCGGGGAACGGGCCACGTCCTGAACACCGTCGTGTTCTCCATGCCCACGAAGATGGGCAAGGGCATCCTGGTCACGTCCACCTTCCACGACAACCTTCTCCTCGGGCCCGACGCCATCGATGAAGATGCGGCGACCGCCACAAAGAAGACCAACGTGGATCGCCTGTATAACATTTATAAGCAGGGTCTCGCGTCCTATGCGCATGTGGACCCCTCGAAATTCATCCGTTCGTTCTGCGGACTCCGCGCGGTCTCCTCGACCGACGACTTCGTCATCGGCCCGTCGGCCACCAAGGGCTTCCTGAACGTCGCGGGCATCCAGTCCCCCGGCCTCACGTCTGCCCCCGGCATCGCCGACCTCGTGACGGAGATGCTGGAGGAGGAAGGCCTCAAGCTGGTTCCGGACGAGTCTTACGACCCGTACCGCAAAGCCATCATCCGGCGCAAGACCGAGATGAAACCGGCGGACTATGTCCACCGTCACCTGGACCTTCCCTATGACGACCCGAACAAGTTCATCTGCCGCTGCGAGCAGGTCACCGCAGGTGAAGTGAAAGACGCACTGACCCGGGAGATCCCGGTCATGACCGTCGACGGCGTAAAGCGCCGGACCCGCGCCGGCATGGGCTTCTGTCAGGGCGCCTTCTGCCGCAACCGCGTGCGGAAGATGATCGACCTCACCTACGGCACCGCCATCGATCCGCTGAGCGATCAGCAGGAAAGCGGCTACGAACGCGTCACCCGCCAGGAGTTCATCGACTACCTCAAGGAACAGGAAGGCGAGGACTTCGACTACGCGGCATTCTGCAAAGAAGCCGCCGTCGCCATGAAGGAAGACGCCGAACGCGCCCAGGCCGCCCTCGAAGCTCGGGCAAAGTAAGAAATACAACAAAAGCCTTCGGAAGAATCATCTTCCGAAGGCTTTTTTCTTATTCCCTTATAATTGCCTGCTTATGTCTCCTCCTTGCCGGCAAAAACAGATTCCCCTTCATCAACTTGCTGTTATTTCTCTGTCTTTTCGATTGACTAGCGAGAAAGGCGGAAGGGATTGGGGGCTTGGGGAAGGGGAAGGTGCCTTTCTCCCACGCTCTTTGGCTTCCCCTTCCCCAAAAACCAGCATATCAAAAGAACTGTCTTTCTGACGGGGTGCAGTGCGGTGACCGGTGCATGGCGTCTGCGCTTCTACGCTCCGACACCAGCCCCTTTGGCAGTCACCCGCTGCACCCCTGTCCTTTTCGCCCGTCTCCCCCCACAAAACAAGCACGGCTGACTTCAAATGTAGGATTTTTTTGCTTTTATGCATCGCACCTCCCCACAAACACCGTCTCTGACTATTGAATTGTAGGAATAATAGTGCTTATTCAACAGAAGAAACCCACAAACACAATCTGACACCTCGGTACTGTTGGGTTTTGCCTTGGGTTCCGCAACGTAAAACCCAACCGTTTCGTGTTGATGGCTTTCTTTTGTGGGGATTAACCTGCTCAGAACCCTTGTTTTTCCTACTGTTTGCTCTTGACAGTTCTCTAATGTGGGGGTGAAACCTTTGGATAGCCTCCAAACATCCTACATTTACATCCTTTTATTCCGATAATGTTGGTATGTGCCAGCTTTAGAGCAAATATTGCTCAATCATACGCTTTGCCTCCCTTACACCAAAAGGCTGTTTTGTGCTTTCCAAGGTATAAATCAGGTTTTTCCCTTCATAATACCCGTTATAGTGATAAGCTTCTACACGTTTAACCATGTCGTTGGCATACCTCCAATCGTCCATTCTTCCAAAATGTTCCCAAACGAATTCTTCTCCGGTTCTTTTGTTGATAACAATAAAGTCTGGGTGGATCTGTCCCAGACCTTTCAGGTAGATGGGACACTCATAACGAAAAACGATTCCGTATTCCAATAGAAGGTCGACGATTATAGCCTCTGACTTTGACCGTACACGAAGTCCATTCTTGGCATAGTGATTCGGGTCTCCATCATTGAATGGTTTCGGGTCATAAGGAATCTTTGACCACCGTTCTGCAAAGTCGTCAATGGAAGTCACCAAGGGCTTGACCCATTCCGCTCTAGCAAAAGTCATTTGTTTCATGATCGATTGTACTGTTGGCTCAACTTGTAGGGCTAAGATTCCTCGATTTTTCTTTATCTGCTTTCGTAAAATCGCTCTGGCTTTTTCGTTGTATCGCTTTTGGACCAGTTTGGATATGATGTCTTTTTGTTTGCGAGATAAGTAGTTGCGCCCGGTTTTCCTATTCCAATAGTATTCCCATTTGCCATTCTTGCTTCTAACGATCAAAGAACCTTCCGGGGCGGTTTTCAGTTCCTGCTCAATGAAGTCTAGCATTCGCTCGTACTCTCTGGTCAGGGCCTCCAGTTCTACCCTCCACTTGTTTTCATCTATATATTTCGTTTCATATTCCATGGGTGTTCTCCTTCGCTTTGTTTTCTTCGAGCCCTTCTCCCTGAGGGCTCTTTTTCTTTGTGCTCAATGGTGTCTGGTCAGGCTGGCCCTGTTTCAGAGGGTGCTTCAGGAGAGGGTTGACCGGTTCCTCGAAGGACAGTTCGTTTGGGACCCGAAGGGCTTTCGTCAGGACCGGGCGGGTATAGAGGCGATTCACCTCGCTTTTTCGTTTCATGCCGGCCACACCTCCTCGAGGTCGACGGCACAGACGTATTGCTGGTCCATCGTGAGGTCGATGTAAGACGCCAGCGAGAGCTCCGTCAACGCCGCGAGCAGGTACTGCGGCGCCATGTCGATCCGTGCCGTAATATCTTCATAGTAAAGCGGCTGACCGTCCGGGTCCCGGAAGCAGTTCAGCACGACTCTCGCCTCCTGGCTCAACTCGTTCACCGGTTTGGACGGTGTGGCCGGTTCAGGCATTGGCGATCGACCGGTAAAGCTTCCGTACTCCGCTCGGCCGTCTTCTGCGGGAAGAAGTTCTGCGTCTGTTCGTGAGCTGTCAGAAGAAATCGTTTTGGTTTTTTCTTCTGTCAGCTCGCGCTCGTGCGGGTGGTCGCCGCGGCGGTAGGCGAACTCCGCGGAGGTGTAGGTGCGGAGTTCGGCGTCCCCGGCGGTGCGATACGGGCCCCAGCCGGGGGTGGGGTTCAGGGTCCCCTCCCCGGCCAGGTCCGAGAGAGCAGCGGCGGGGCGTTCCCGGCCGGAGGCCGGGCCGCCGGGGCGCAGGCCGAGCTGGGCGCGGGCCTTCGCGACCATGGCGCGGGACAGCAGCGGCGGGAAGACCCCGGCGAGGTCGGTGATGTCCCGGGTCAGGTCCTCCTCGGAGACCTGGCCGGACGCCGCGAGCGCAGCCGGGTCCAGGCCGTAGCTGCCCGCATATGCGGCGAGAACGTCCGCGGCACAGCGGATGCCGACGCCGGTCTCGCGCTCCAGAAGTTCGCTCGTCCCGCGGAACGCAGATGACTTCAACGGTCGTTCGGGGTCGACTCCCGGGAAGAGCGGGACAAAGACGTCGCGGTCGTATTCTTCCGCATACTTCGACGTGATGAGGGACCCGCTCTTCACCGCCGCTTCGACCACGAGCGTTCCGACCGACATGCCGGCGATGATGCGGTTTCGCAGCGGGAAACTGCCCTTGCTGCCGGGTTCGCCGGGCTCCATCTCCGAGAGCAGGAGCCCGTTGTGCGAGATGACCCGGCGCAGGTCCGCGTTCTGCTGCAGGTACCGCGTGCCGATGCCCGTGCCGAGAACGGCGACCGTGGGGCACCCGGCATTCAGCGCGCCGATGTGGCACGCGCTGTCTGTGCCGATGGCCCCGCCGCTGACGATCAGGAACCCGGCACGGGCTAGGCTGCCCGCCAGGTCGGACGCTGCACTGAGGCTCGAGAGGCGCGCATCCCGCGCGCCGACCATGGCGAAGGGCAGCGTGATGGGAGTGAGGAGGCGTAAATCGCCCAACGCATACAGAACGGCAGGACAGGTCGGGACCTCCCGGAGCAGCCAGGGGTAGTGCTCGTCCGAAGGGCAGATCGGCACGACGCCGGTGCGCTCGCAGAGTTCCAGCGTCTCCTCGGCCTCCGCCAGCGACACTTTCCTCATCCGCTGCAACGTGCTTTCGGCGACCGGTCGTTTCTTTCTTGTGCGGGACGTTCCCCTTTCTCTCTGCCAGCCGGGCAGCACTTCCTGACCGTCCGCCCGCCAGCCGTCACGCAGAAGTCCACCGCGCGCCCCGGCCGAACGGGCTTCCTCGCGCCCCCAGTCCGCCGACTCCGAAGGCGTCTCGCGCAGCAGGCGCTCCCGCTCCCCCGGGTCCGCTTCGTACAGCGCCCGTACATCGCCACCGAACGGCGAAAGCAGCCGCTCCAGGTTCGCGCCCTTCCCGGCCGCCCGCTGCAGCCAGACCCAGTACTTCATGTCTTCGTGAAATGTCATATTCTCTCCTCCTGAAAAACAAAAAGGAGCTACAAAGCAGGTTAAACTGACTTTGTAGCTCCGTATAACTTCTGGAACCGTAGCGTCTTATTCGGTTTTAGTTTTGGCGATTCGCGTCTGCTGTTCGCAATGCCTACAGCATGATGTTCGCGCCGTCCGGCTGTACCACCGGGATCAGTTCGGCGGCGGGGAACCATTCGGACGGGTGTTCCGGCGCGCCGACGATGAGCAGCTGCCGGGAATTGTCGAACACGGTGCGGAACAACTGTTCCGCGTTCCCGGGAAGCGAGAACATGTGGTTCGACAGCACGAGGATGGGTTCCGCCATGCCCCGCTCTTTCGGGATCCACACCTTCGCCCAGTACACCGTCTTCCCCGGCGAGAGGTCCACGGTGGCAAGGGGCTTGCCAAACAGGTCGAAACCCGTCACCCGGTTGCCGTCTAACACGGCGCGGTTCCAATCGCGGAAGTCCCGCTCCTGAAGCCCCCGGACAAAGGAGTAAATGAAGTAGACCGCCAGTCCCATCAGCAGGATGCTCGCGGTCGAGCTCCGCCAGGTGGCGATCGTGAACACCAGCTGGGCCGTCATGCCGATCGTTCCCACGATGACGAGGGTCAGGAACCCCCTAAACACCCGGTAAAAACTGCGTGTCTGCATACGTTCCTCCTGTTGGCGATTGACGTTACCGTACCATTTCCCACATCAGTATAGCACCGGCGGCTGCGGCGTTCAAGGACTCGGCCCGGCCCGCCATCGGGATGGTCACCCGCTCCGCGCAGGCCGCCATCGTCTCCGGCGTCACGCCGTTCGCCTCGTTTCCGACCACGCACAGGACCGGGCCGGAAAAGTCGGCCTCCGTCACCGGCACAGCGTCCGCCGCCGGCGTGGAAGCATAGGTTTTGAACCCCAGAGCTTCTGCTTTTTCAAGCAGGGAAAGGACAGGGGCACTGCCCCCCCCGGAAGCGTCCACCACTTCCACCGGCAGTCGCAGCAGCGCGCCCATCGACGCGCGCAGCGCTTTCGGCGCGTACACATCGCAGCCGCCGGAGACCAGCAGACCGGTGATGCCCAGCGCTTCCGCGGTCCGGGCGATCGCCCCAAGGTTCGCCGGGTCCTGAACGTTCTCGAGTAGAAGAAGTTTGGTAGCAGGCACGTCTATCCCCGATGCAGGAGCACCGGTCGCCGGGGCACGTTCCAGCAGCGACTCCGGCGCCACCACCCGCACCACGCAACACACTCCCTGGGGTGTCCGCGTGTCGGACAGTTTCTCCAAAACAGCGTCGTTCACGAGGAACACTTCATCCGAAACAGCAGCCAGTGCCTCGTACTCCTCTTCGTGCTTCGCACAGAACTCCTCGGACACGAACAGTTCCGCACACCGCAACCCGGAGCGCACCACGTCCATGCAAAGACGCAGCCCTACCAGCACAAACAGGCCCTGCTCCCGCCGGGCCCTCGCGGAAGACGAGAGCTTCGCTGCCGCCTTCACTCGTTCATTTTTCACACTCGTAATGGTTTCCATAG
>JAZOTY010000099.1:0-44021 GCA_045657845.1 Acutalibacteraceae bacterium
ATGTCCCATCTTTTCGCTGATCTCCGCCATCGAGCGGTGGGACTGCTTCGCATATTCCATCATTCGCTTTTGCACAAAGGACTTATCCATTCTTCCATGTCTCCAAAAGATCGTTTTATCCTTTCTATAGTCTACCGTAAGGTGCCCTGAAAACCGTCTTTTGCCAAAAGACATTCAAGAAAAAACATCTTCTGATAGAAGATTTAAAATAGTCTGATAAATGTACAAAAGCGGAAACAGTGTAAAAATGGACAGAAGAGGAAAGTCTGGAAATATCTTCTGGCAGAAGATATAATGGAGGTCCAGGGACGGACAGGGGAACGGCTCATTCGTTCCCTCCTGGACAAAAAAGCTCCGGCCCGAGAGCATCTGCTTTCGGACCGGAGTCTTGTTGTTTTTGGCTTGTTTTGGCGATTTATTCGTCGTTCTCAGGGTCGGTCGCCTTGTCAAAGATGGCGACGACTTCTTCCGAAGGAGCCTTCGTGAGAAGGGTGACGACAACGGCACAGATCATACCGATGACGAAGCCCGGTAACAGCTCATAGATGCCGGTCGTGGCACTGAGCAGGTTGTACCAGAGGATATCGACGACAGCACCGCCGAGGACACCGGCCACGGCGCCCCAGTAGTTGAACCGTTTCCAGAAAACGGAGAGCAGGACGACGGGACCGAACGCGGCACCGAAGAGGCCCCAGGCGTTCTCGACCATTTCCATGATGGCCTGAGCGCCTTCGCCTCTGGCGCTGGCGAGGAAGTACGCGATGATGGCGACGACCGCGACGAGTCCGCGGGCGACCCAGACGAGCTCTTTGTCGGACGCGTTCTTCCGGATGAGCGGTTTGTAGATGTCATTGGTGAAGGACGAGGACGCGACCAGCAGCTGGGAGTCGGCGGTCGACATGGACGCCGCGATGATGGCTGCCAGCAGGATGCCCGACAGGAACGGCGGGAAGAAGCGTCTCGCGAGATGGATGAAGACCGTGGCCTGAAGACCGTCGGGAAGGAGTTCGCCGGCGACGACCATACGGCCGAGGTATGCGATGATGAGGGAGGCCGCCAGAGAGATGGTGACCCAGATGATGGCGATGGTGGCAGACTTCTTGATTTCAGAAGGCTTCCGGATGGCCATGAAGCGGACCAGGATGTGAGGCATACCGAAGTAGCCGAGGCCCCAGGCAAAGCCGGAGACGATATCCTGCCAGGATGCCGAGAATAAATTGGCGACAAAAGCGTACTCCGTGCCGTCATTGAGGTTGGTATAAACGGTGTTGACCGCAGCCGGGTCGAGGTCTTCGACGAGGACCGTGACGATCGGGACAGCCAGCAGGGCGATGAACATCAGTGTACCCTGGAAGAAGTCGGTCCAGCTGACCGCCTTGAAGCCGCCGAAGAAGGTGTAGACCAGGATGACGGCCGCGAAGATGATCATGGCCGTTTCTCTCGACAGACCCGGGACCAGGGACACGAAGACCGTGGTGCCCGCGACGAAGCCGGAGGCGACGTAAATGGTAAAGCTGATGAGGAAGACGATGGCCGTGATGATCGACAGGACCGGCGACTTTGCAAGGAACCGGTTCTGCAGGTACTCCGGCAGCGTGATGGCGTCATTCGACGCTTTGGAGAACTTTCTCAGACGTTTCGCGACGAAGATCCAGTTGAGGGCGGTACCGATGGCGAGACCGATGCCGATCCAGGCTTTGCCGAGGCCGAAGGCCAGGACGGAGCCGGGAAGACCCATGAGGAGCCAGGCGGACATGTCGGAAGCCTGTGCGCTGAGCGCGGTGACCCAGGGGCCCATCTGACGGCCGCCGAGGAAATACTGCTTTTCACTGTCGCCGTCTTTTCTGTTCCGGATGAAGAAAAAGAGTCCGATGGTCAGAACGAGGACGAAGTAGAGCACAAAAGCAACGACTTCAAGATTCATAGAATTCTCTCCTTAATCTAATATTTAGATATAATGCACTTCAGCATTTTATCACAGAAAAGTGCCGATGACAAGAAAACCGGCCCCGAAAATGTTCGGGGCCGGTCTTGGTTATGAAACAGTTTACTCGTCTTCGACGTAGTCGCTGTCGGAGAACGCGAAGAACAGGTCGTCGACGGCTGCGATGGCGTCTGCCGCGACATTGTCTTTCGAGATGTGGCTCGTGACCACCGGCTCGACGTCCAGGGGCGCGTGGACCGGCATCTGGACGGATTCGGTCGCGGGGACCACTTCGGGTTCCGGCTTCTCGGCAGCCCAGTCGGCCTCTTTCGCGGGAGTGACGAAGAACGCGGGTTCGGAATCGACCGTTTCCGGCTTCGGCGCTTCGCGGCGGGGCGTACGGACGGGTGCCTCTTCCTTCGGCCTGGCCACGGTCTGAGCGGCCATCTTCGTGACATTCGGGGCCTCTTCCAGAACGCCTTTATCGTGGACGAAGTCGTCAATGAGACAGATGAGCGTGAGCAGGAAGGTGATGGCCGGGATGAGGAAGGCCAGCGGGTAGGGGAACCATCCGCGCGGCTGACCGAACATGTACAGCCCGAAGACGGTGGCGATGACGGCGAGGTCGTTGTAAATGAAGGCGAGGACCGTCATCAGAGACGGGAATTTCCGGGTGACCTTCGTGATGGCCACGATCATCGTCTCGATGATGAGGAGCACAGCGGCGCCGATCTCGATGAGGAAGAAGACCGTTCCGTGAAGGAACGTGTTGACGGCTTCCAGACCGTGCGCGGAAAGGAAGTTGCAGACTCCTTCGAGGTTCCCGAGGATGCCGGCGCAGAGGATGAGTTCACAGAGGAACAAGAGGATGAGGATCAGTGCTTTCCACCCTCCGGATACGGATTTTCTCGTCATGACGGATCATCTCCTATAACGGTTGTATGATAGTTGCTTAACATAAAAATACTAACAGATTCCCGTTCTCTTGTAAAGGCGGGGCGCCGGATCACAGACCGGTGGAAACGTAGTTTTCATCGTACTGATCGCGGTAGATGTAGTTCTTCAGAATGGTGGCATTCTGGTCGACATCGAAGGAGAGGACGGAGCCGATCGAGGGGATGCTCTGATTGGTCCAGGTGTCTCCGCGCGGAGCGGTCGTCTGCAGGATCTCGTAGTGGCGATAGAGCAGAAGAGCGCCGATCGCGAGGTTCGAGGTCTTGATGCCGCCCATGTCGGTCCGCAGGTAGGGAAGGATCTCCCAGGCGGCCTTCGCGAGATCGGACGGTTTCGCGTTTTCCGCTTTCTGACGGATGGCGTTGACGACGAGGCGCTGGCGTCTGGTGCGCTGGATGTCGGAATCCAGTTTCCGGATGCGGGAGAACATCAGAGCGTGTTCTCCGTCCATGTGGACGGCGTCGCCGGACTCGAAGTAGATGCGGTTGCCGGTGAGGGTCCACTTGTACCACGTGCTGTTGAGGTAGGCGGCTTCCCGCGCCGTGACCGGGACATCGACTCCGCCAAGGGCGTCGATGATGGCGGTGAAGGCTTTGAAGTCGACCTCCATGTACTTGTTGATTTTGACTTTGTAGTTGTATTCGATGGTGTCGATCGTCAGCTGGATGCCTCCGAGGGAGCTGGCGGCGTTGAGCTTGTTCATGCCGCGGCCCGGGATCTCCACGTAGCTGTCCCGCAGGAACGACGTGAATTTGATCTTCCGGTGCAGGTTGTCGATGGAGATGAGCATCATGGTGTCCGCTCTCTGGAACCCGGTCTCTCCCTCGCGGTTGTCGACGCCGAGGAGCAGGATGTTCGTGACGAGCGGGCTCTTTTTCAGGCTGAAACTCGAGATGTGCGAGTTGCTTTTGTGCTGACCCGGCTCATAATCCATCCGTGCCAGGAAGACAGTGGACATGGCGAGGTAGAGGAGCACGAAGACGAGGAGGAGGGAAGTGAATGCGGAACCGCAGCCGCAGCCGCGTCTTCCACGGCGATCTGCCTTCTGTGCCTTTTTGGCCTTTTTGCGTGCCTTTTTCAGGTCGCGCCGGTCGATTTGAGAGTAGTCGTCATAATAGGAGCTTTCGGCTTCCGCTTTCCGCCTGACTCTGCGGAATTCGGCGTCGGACTGTTGCTTTGCCCGTTTGCTGGAAAAGCTGCTGATGTCCTCGTAGTCGTCTCCCGGGGAGCGTTTTTTCGGACTCTTGTTGAAATAGACGTCCGGCATGAGATCGCCTCCTTTCATGTTTCCATGATTTTACATGGTTTGCCATCTATAATCAACCGTCTTTTATGATCGTTTGACTTTTCATTGACTTTTCTTTACAATACCCGCGTGACCTGGTCGAGCGGCCGCTGGTGCCTTCGGGCACGAGAGGAAAGTCCGAGCCCCGCAGAGCAGGATAACGGCTAACGGCCGCCGGGGGTGACCCCAGGGAAAGTGCAACAGAAATAAACCGGCTACCGGCGCTTCGCGCCGCGCCAAGGATGGAACGGCGAGGTAAGAGCTCACCAGCATGGTGGAGACATCATGGCTATGTAAACCCTATCCGGAGCAACACCGACTTGTGAGGCCTGCTCGGCCGCTGACACAGAAGGGTGGCTTGAGCCGGTCAGCAATGGCCGGCCTAGATAGATGGTCGCTTTAGAAGACAGAACTCGGCTTATACGCCAGGTCACACAAAAGAGGGCAAGCGAGCGCTTGCCCTTTTTTATTATAAAAGCTAAAATAAAAATGAGTTAAATCGATGCTGTTTTCGGGCTCAACCTTGTATAAACATGAGGCGAGGGGAGTTTTTTCGGAACGTTTTTGCGCAGGGGGAAAGAGTGCCCCGCTTTCCAAGCACTCGCGTGGTATGGGATGGCAAGCAAAAACGGACGGAAAAACGGAACCGATCAAGGCCCGAAAACGGATCAGAAGGAGTCTTAACGTGATCGACGAGCAACTGGAAGTCCTGGAAGGCGTTGCGGAGGAACTGGTATTCCGAAGAGAGGATACCGGTTTTACCGTGCTGGACATTTCTACGGAAGACGGCGAACTCATCACCGTCGTCGGCGTCCTGCCGGAGATCTCGGCGGGCGAAGAACTGCGCCTGTCCGGCCACTGGGACTCCCACTCGACCTTCGGCCGCCAGTTCCGGGCGGAATTGTGTGAGCGCCGCATGCCGGGGACCGTCGCCCAGATGCTGAAATACCTCGCGAGCGGTTCGGTCAAAGGCATCGGGCCCTCTACGGCGGTGAAGATCATCGAAGCGTTTGGGGAAGAGACCTTCGACGTCCTCGGGAACCACCCGGAGAGACTGGCGAAGATCCGCGGTATATCGCCGAAGAAAGCGGAGCAGATCTGTCAGCAGTTCAAGGAGCAGTATGCGGTCCGGGAGATCATGATGTCCCTCGAGACCCTCGGCCTGTCGCCGTCAGAAGCCATCAACGCGTACCGGGTGTTCGGCGACGACGTGACCCGGATGAT
The DNA here is from genome assembly GCA_045657845.1 of Acutalibacteraceae bacterium. Lineage (GTDB taxonomy): Bacteria > Bacillota > Clostridia > Oscillospirales > Acutalibacteraceae > RUG420. The sequence goes on from JAZOTY010000099.1 coordinate 5,388, forward strand.
CCTGAAAAACCCGTATATCCTCTGTCTGTCGGACATCGGCATGTCCTTCGAACGCGTCGACGCGCTCGCCGACACGCTCCACGAGAAACCGGACCCCGGGTTCCGCATCCGGGCGGGCATCCTCCACGTCTGCAACCACAACCTGAACAACGGGCACACCTGCCTGCCGAGGGAGAAGCTCCTGCGGCCGGCGGCGGACCTGCTCGGCACCAATCACGACACCATCGACATCGCCATCGACGACCTCTGTGAGGAGCACCTGCTCCGGGTCGCGAAACTCGACGGCAGAGAGTTCGTCTTCCTGCCGTATATCTTCGACGCGGAATACGACAGCGCGCAGCGGATCCGGATGATGGTCCGCTTCCCGCCGGCGGGCCGGCCCACCCTGGACCGGGACATCGAGCGGGTCGAGCGGAAGTCCGGCATCCATTATGAAGGCAGGCAGCGGGAAGCCATCGTCACCGCTATCGAAAAGGGCATCCTCATCCTCACGGGCGGCCCCGGCACCGGCAAGACGACCACCGTCAACGCCATCCTGCAGCTGCTCGAGGGGGACGGGCTCCATGTCGTCCTGACCGCGCCCACCGGCCGCGCCGCCCAGCGCATGTCGGAGATCACCGGGAAAGAGGCGAAGACCATCCACCGGCTCCTGGAGGCGGAACGCACCGGCAACGAGCAGATGCGCTTTGCCCGCCATGCCCGCAACCCCATCGAAGCGGACGCGGTCATCGTGGACGAGCTGTCCATGGTGGACATCGTGCTGTTCTCTGCGCTCATGGACGCGCTGCCCATGGGCTGCCGGCTCATCATGGTCGGCGACTCGGACCAGCTGCCGCCCGTCGGCGCCGGGAACGTGCTCCACGACCTCATCGACTCGAACCTGCTGCCCGTCGTCAAGCTGGACGAGGTGTTCCGGCAGGCGATGGAGAGCCTCATCGTCACGAACGCTCACCGGGTGGTCGGCGGGGAACAGCCGATCCTCGACGTGAAAGACAACGACTTTTTCCACATGGAGCGGACCAGCGCGGCCCGGACCGTGGGGGACATCGTCGACCTCTATAAAAACCGGCTGCCGAAAGCCTACGGCTACGACGCGGTCCGGGACATCCAGGTCCTGTGCCCCTCCCGCAAAGGGGACGTCGGCACCGTGAACCTGAACCGCGTCCTGCAGGAGGCCGTGAACCCTCCCGCGAAGGGCAAAAACGAGATCAAACTGCAGGCCCGCGTCTTCCGGGAAGGGGACAAGGTCATGCAGATCAAGAACGACTACAACATCAACTGGAGCCGGGGCTCGGAAGAGGGCAGCGGCATCTTCAACGGCGACGTCGGCATCCTGACGTCGGTCGACAAGCAGAAGGGTGTCGTCGAGGTGGACTTCGACGGCCGCCGGGCGGTCTACCCGGTCCTGAACCTCAAGGAGCTGGAACTGGCCTATGCCGTCACGGTCCACAAGAGCCAGGGCTCCGAGTTCGAGGCGGTCATCCTGCCGGTCATCGACGTGCCGCCCATGCTCTGCTACCGGAACCTGTTCTACACGGCCGTCACCAGGGCACGCTCCAAGATGATCACGATCGGCCGGCAGGCCACCATCGAGGACATGGTCAACAACGACCGGAAGATCCGCCGTTACTCGGCGCTCCGGACATTCCTGGAGGCGGACGATGGACTGGTCTGATCTCCTGTTCCCGAAGACCTGCCCGTGCTGCGGGGGAGAACTCCCGGAGGGGCAGAGCGTCTGCTCCGGCTGCGCGCCGAAGATCCATGTCAATCCATCGCCCCACTGCCCCTGCTGCGGCGTGTCCCTGCGCAGCTGCCGCTGCAAAAAGGACCAGCGGGCGTACGACCGCATCGTCGCTCCGTTTTTCTATGAGGGCGCCGTCCGTGACGCCCTGCTCCGCCTGAAGTTCGGCAAACACGAAGATGTGGCACGCTATCTGGCGTCAGAGCTGCGGGAGGCGATCGACGCCCGGTACTTCGGAGAGTCCTTCGACCTCCTGACCGTCGTGCCCATGTCCCGTGCCCGGTATGCGTCGCGGGGGTTCAACCAGGCAAGGACCCTGGCGGAATTCCTGATGAAAGACCCGCCGGAGCCGCTGCGGGACACCCTCGTCGACTACGGTCTCCTCAGAAAGCGCGACCGCGGCGGATCCATGCAGCATCTGCTGGGCGCCGAGGGGCGGCGGAAGAACATCCGCGACGCCGTTTCGGTCGGCCCGAACCGCCCGCTCGAGGGGAAGAGCGTCCTGCTGCTCGACGACATCGTCACGACCGGAGCCACCGTGGGCGAGTGTGCCGCCATCCTCCGGCTGGCGGGAGCGTCCAGGGTCTGTGTGGCGGCGGTCGCCGTCACCCGGTTTTCGGAAAAAATTGCGGGAAACACTATACAAGAAGAGCGAAAACGTATAAACTTTTAGTATTAACCTACTTTAAGAATAAAAGGGAGAGCATTCATGCTTGGCAGAAATATAGGCATCGATCTCGGGACCACGTCGGTCATCGTCTATCTCGAGGGCAAGGGCATCATCATGTCGGAGCCCTCGGTGGTGGCTTACCGGAAAACGAGCGGCAAGATCATCGCCGTCGGACGGAAGGCATACGACATGGTGGGCAAGGAGTCCCGGTCCGTGGAAGTCATCCGGCCCATGCGGGACGGCGTCGTCTCGGACTTCTCGGTCACCGAACAGATGCTCCGTTACTTCATCCGGATCATCTGCAAGAACGAGATCTTCAAACCGAATATCATCGTCAGCATGCCCGGGACGGTCACGAACCTCGAACGCCGGACCATCCTGGACGTCATCACGGCGAGCGGTGCCGGCAAAGCCTGCCTCATGGAAGAGCCTCTGGCGGCCGCCATCGGCGCCGGCGTCGATACCATGCAGCCGAACGGCGTCATGATCGTCGACCTCGGCGGCGGCACCACAGACGTCGCCGTCATCACGATGGGCTCCATGGCCGTCGCCTCCTCCATCAAGGTGGCGGGGAACACGCTGAACGAATCCATCGAGAAATACTGCCGCCGCGAACGGAACGTCCTCATCGGGGACCAGACCGCGGAAGAGCTGAAAAAGATCCTGGGCGCCGCGTACCGCCGCAGAGAGCAGGTCGCCATGGTCGCCAAGGGCAAGGACTACATCTCCGGGATGCCGGTCGAATTCGAGATCAACTCGGACGAGATCTACTACTGCATCCGGGAAAACGTGAGAGCGATCGTCGACTCCGTCACCGGAGTCCTGGAACGCACCCCGCCGGAACTCGCCGGCGACATCATGGAGGAGGGCATCATCCTGACGGGCGGTACCGCCCAGCTCCTCGGCCTCGACAAGGTCATCGAAGAGGCCACCCACATCCATACCCGCATCGCCGACGATCCGGTCAACTGCGTGGCGAGAGGCATCGGCGCCGTCCTCGGCGACCTCGACATCCTCGTCAACAACGGCTATCTCTTCATGAGCCGGCAGGACATCAGCGGTGTCACCAACGAGAAGGAGGATTACTACGATGTCTAAGCGCGATCCGAGAGACGCGGTCAAACGGCCGGAAGAGCTCTCTGCCGAGGAGCGCGGCGCCAGAGAACCCGTGTTCGACGCCTTCACCGAAGGCGTGGCGCCCGGAGGCCTCCGTTCCCGGACGGACATCAAGCTCCTCATCCTGTACCTCCTCGAACAGCAGGAGCGTCCCGTGCCGGTGCGCATCATCTCCGATGTCATCACCGACCAGGAACTCGCCAACTATTTTGAGGCGATGGACGCCATCAGTGAACTGAAGGAAGACGGCAACCTCGAAGTCGTCTCGGTCGACGGCCAGGACGCCCTGTCCATCACGCCGAACGGCAGCGACGCGGTCGCCTATATCGAAGAGGACCTGCCGCTGTCGGTCCGCTCGCGGGCGCTCGACACGGTCCGCCGGTTCCTGCGCCTCGACCGCCACGCGAGAGAGAACGCCGTGGAGATCACGCCCTCCGGCGACGGCTTCAACGTCTGTTTCTCCCTCAACACCGGAGACACGAAGCTCATGGAACTCAACATGTATGTCGTGAGCCGGGACCAGGCGGAACTCCTCCGGAACAACTACCTCGAAGACCCCACACATCTCTATTCCAGCATCCTGACCGCTTTGATGCTGGACTGATCACATCACAGGGAGGACCCCATGAAAGGCAAATATTCCGTATCGCTCAGCAAGGTCATCCGTTCGGAGCAGCTGACTCCCGTCTTTCTGCCGAAAGACCCGGATGACATCTTCATCTACTCGATGGAGGTGAACCGCCCCGGACTCATCCTTGCGCGGTATGACAACAACTTTATGCCGGAGCGCATCGAGCTCCTCGGCAACTCGGAATACCTGTACCTGCGGGAACTGGGCACCCAGACCCGTTCCGAGAGCATCGAACGCCTCATGAAGGAACAGCCGGCGGCCATCATCTTTTCCGTCGACTTTGCCGATGAACTGGCACAGGAATTCGTGCCGTTCGCGGAGCAGTATGACGTTCCCCTGCTGAAGAGCGGGCAGGACACGTCGTTCATCATGTCGTCCCTCGTCACGTACCTCAATGTGGAACTCGCGGAACGCGAGACCGTGCACGGCGTGCTCGTCGAAGTTTCCGGCGAAGGTGTCCTCATCATGGGCGAGAGCGGTGTCGGCAAGAGCGAGACCGTCGTCGAGCTCATCCGCCGGGGCAACCGCCTCGTGGCAGACGATGCCGTCGAGGTCCGGAGAGTCTCCCACAAGACCCTCGTCGGGTCCGCTCCGGAGAACATCCGGCACTTCATGGAACTGCGCGGCATCGGCATCATCGACGCCCGGCGCGTCTTCGGCATGGGCTCTGTCAAGATGACCGAGCGCATCGACCTCGTCATCAACCTGGAACCCTGGGACGACACGAAGGCCTATGAACGCATGGGCATCGCCGACGAGACCATGGAGATCCTCGGCCTGAAGATCCCCATGTACACGATCCCGGTCAACCCCGGCCGGAACCTTGCCATCATCATTGAGGTGGCGGCCATCAACTACCGTCTCAAGAAGATGGGACACAACTCCGCCAAAGAACTCCTGGAAGGCCTCGGCATGCAGGAGGACGCGGCGAACATCGATGTGTCGGAAGTCGACACCTGGCACTACAGCTGATCCCCGGGAGGGAGCGACTATGGTAAAACTCGGCATCGATCTCGGCGGCACGAACATCGCCGCCGGTGTCGTCAATGAACAGAATGAGATCATCGCGACCGCGAGCGTCAAGACGAACACGCCCCGCCCCGCCGAAGAGATCGCAGACTCCATGAAAGAGGCCTGCCTTCTGGCGCTCGGCGAAGCGAGGCTGACCCTCGATGACGTCTCGTCCGTCGGCGTGGGCACGCCCGGTGCCGTCAACGAAGACGGCGTCGTGGAGTTTTCCGCGAACCTCGGCTTCCACGACACCCCGCTGCGGGAACTCGTCGAAGAACGGATCGGCAAGCCCACCTTCATCGAAAACGACGCCAACTGCGCGGCCCTCGGCGAACAGGTCGCCGGCTGCGGCGGCGGGGTCCCGAACTTTGTGGCGGTCACCCTCGGCACCGGCGTCGGAGGCGGCATCATCCTCGGCGGAAAACTCCTGACCGGCGTCAACGGCGCGGCGGGGGAGATCGGTCACATGTCGGTCGAGATGGACGGCATCCCGTGCCCCTGCGGACGCAGCGGCTGCTTCGAGCAGTACGCCTCCGCGACGGCTCTGGTCCGTCAGACCCGCGAAGCCATGGAACAGGACCGCGGGAAGACCAGCAGACTCTGGGAACTCGCCGACGGAGACCCGGCCAATGTCAACGGCCTCGTCCTCTTCACGGCGGCCCGTGAGGGCGACGAACGTGCGCTCATGGTCTTCGACCGGTTCACGACGTACCTTGCCATCGGCGTCGCCGACCTCATCAACATCTTCCAGCCGGACGTCCTCTGCATCGGCGGAGGCATTTCGAAACAGGGCGACTTCCTCATCGAGCCCCTGGTCCGGAAAGTCGAAGAACTGCGCTACACGAAACATTCGAAACGACAGACGAAGATCTGCGCCGCCACGCTCGGCAACGACGCCGGCATCATCGGCGCGGCCCTTCTGTCGAACGTCAAATAAATCCAGCAAATACGAAAGAGAGAACCCTGAACTATGTTTGATTCCATCCTCAGTGCTGCCGCGCAGCACGGATGCAAGACCGAGAAAAACGCACCCATGAGCCAGTACACCACGTTCCGCGTCGGCGGTCCGGTGGAACTGCTCGTCGAACCCAACAGCGTCGACGCGCTGGAGGCCCTTCTGAAGGCCGCGAAGAACGACGGCGTGAAGCCGCTGGTCATCGGCAAGGGCAGCAACCTCCTCGTGCCGGACGAAGGCCTGAAAGGCGTCGTGTTCCACATGGGGGACGACTTCAGTGAGATCACCTATGCCGGCAACGACATGATCAAGGCCCAGGCCGGCGCCACCGTCATCCAGCTGTGCCGGTTCGCCCTCGAATACTCGCTGTCCGGGCTGGAATTCGCCTACGGCATCCCCGGTTCCGTCGGCGGTGCCGTCTACATGAACGCCGGCGCCTACGGCGGCGAGATCGGAGACAGCGTGGTCGTCGTCAACCATATCGATTACGACGGCAACCGCGGCTCCTGGTCGCCGAGACAGGCGGGGTTCTCTTACCGTCACAGCAACTACATGGAAAGCGACCTCATCGTCACGTCGGTCGTGGTCCAGCTCGACAAGGCAAATCCGGAAGCGATCAACATGAAGATGGAAAACTTCATGGAGCGCCGGAGAACGAAACAGCCCCTCGAATACGGCAGCGCCGGCAGCACGTTCAAGCGGCCGGAGGGCTACTATGCCGGAGCGCTCATCGAGCAGTCCGGCCTCAAGGGGAAACAGATCGGCGGCGCCCAGGTGTCGGAAAAGCACGCGGGCTTCGTCATCAACAAAGACAACGCGACAGCGAAAGATGTGCTCGACCTCATGGCGCTCATCCGTGAGACCGTACAGAGAGAACACGGTGTCACCCTCGAGCCGGAGGTCCGCATCCTGGGAGACGCTCCATGGAATTCCTGATTTTGACCGGGCTCTCCGGAGCCGGAAAAACGATCGCGGTGGAGATGCTCGAAGATATCGACTTCGTCTGCATCGACAACATGCCGCCGACCCTCCTGCCCGCCTTCGGACAGATCGTCCTGAAGAGCCCGCCGGAGTCGAAGTTCGCGGTGGTCGTCGACGCCAGGGCAGGAGCCGGCATCAGTGAGTTCGCCGGCGCCCTCGACGAACTGGAGGACATGGAAGTGCCCTACCAGCTCCTGTTCATCGACTGCGAGGACTCGGTCCTCGTCAACCGGTTCAAGGAGACCCGCCGCCGGCATCCGCTCGCCAATGAATTCAACCAGTCCATCAGCGAGGCCATCGACGCCGAGCGGAAGATGATCGCCCCCTTCAAACAGCGGGCGGACTATTCGATCGACACGACCTATCTGTCGGCCAAACAGCTGAAGGACCGCATCGCCGGCCTCTTCCTCGGAAGCGGGGAGAAGACCATGCGGGTGCAGTGCATGTCGTTCGGCTTCAAATTCGGGCTGCCGCAGGACGCCGACCTCATCTTCGATGTCCGCTGCCTGCCGAACCCGTTCTATGTGCCGGAACTCAAGACGAAGACCGGCCTCGACGAACCGGTCAGCTCCTATGTCATGGACTCGGAAGCGTCCCGTGAGTTCCTGCAGAGGCTCACGGACCTCATCGACTTCTCTCTTCCGCTGTACCGGGAAGAGGGGAAGAGCGAGCTCGTCATCGCGTTCGGCTGCACCGGCGGCAAGCACCGCTCGGTCACCTTTGCCGAGGCCATGTCGAAACACCTGCGGGAGCGCAGGGTCCACTGCAACACCATCCACCGCGATATCCAGAAGAAGTAAGCAAAGGAGGGGCGTCCCTTGTCCTTTTCCCACGATGTGAAAAGTGAACTGGTAGCCTATTCTGCCGCCGCACGCGAGTCGGGGCAGATGAAGCTCTGCTGCATGCAGACCGAGACGTACGCGCTCTTCCTGTTCTGCCGCTCCTTCAGCGCGAAAGAGATGGGGCTCAAGACCGAACACAGGGACATCGCCGACCGCTATGCCGCTGCGGTCCGGGAGATGACCGGCCACAAGCCGAAACGGGAGAAGACCGCCGGCGGGAAATACCGGGTCATCGTCGAAGACCCCGTCGACCGGCAGGCCATCCTCTCCGAATTCGGGTACAGCGGGAACGAGGTGAATCGCCGCCTCAACACCGGGATCCTGCAGGATGCCGGTTGCCGCTCGGCTCTGTTCCGGGGCGCGTTCCTGACCGCGGGCACCATCACAGACCCGGAGAAGGATTACCACATGGAGTTCGTCCTCTCGACGAAGAGCCTGTGCATGGACCTCTGCGACCTGCTGACCGAAGCGGGGCTCAACGCGAAATATGTCCAGCGGAACGGCGCCCACGTCATCTATTTCAAGGACAGTGAGAGCGTCGAAGACCTCCTGACCCTGATGGGGGCAACGGAGTCCACACTGGAGCTGATGGGCACCAAGATGTACAAGGACATGCGCAACCGGGTCAACCGCCGCCTGAATTTCGAGAACGCGAACTCTTCCCGGACCTTCGACGCCGCGTACCGGCAGATCAAGGCGATCGAGTACATCGAACAGAAGCGGGGCCTCGAGTCCCTGCCGCCGGAACTGCGGGAACTGGCGAAACTCCGTCTCGAGAACGCGGACTACTCCCTCAAGGAACTGGGGGAGAACCTGTCGGAACCCATCAGCCGGTCCGGAGTCAACCACCGGCTGCAGAAGATCATGGAGGTCGCGAACGACCTGAAACTCATCGAAAAGAACAAACGTTGAACATAGAAAGGGAGGTGTCGTCATGGCGTTCACACATCTGCATGTGCACAGTGAATTCAGTCTTCTCGACGGCGCCTGCCGCGTACCGGAACTGGTGGCCCGGGCAAAAGAGCTGGGCCAGGACAGTCTGGCACTCACCGATCACGGCGTCATGTATGGCGCCGTTGCCTTTTATAAAGCCTGTCAGAAGGCCGGTGTCAAACCCATCCTCGGGGTGGAGGCGTACATCGCCGCAGGGAGCCGGCACGACAAGGCGGGACCGCTCGCCAACGAACGGCACCACCTGGTCCTCCTCTGTGAGAACAACGAGGGCTATGCGAACCTCATGAAACTCGTGTCCCTGTCCTTCACGGAAGGGTTTTACCGCAAACCGCGCATGGACCGGGAGATCCTGCGCAAGTACTCCGGCGGGCTCATCGCTCTGTCCGGCTGTCTCGCCGGCGATGTCCCGTCCGCGCTTCTGGACGGCAACTATGAGAAGGCGAAGGCCTGTGCCCTCGAGTATCTCGACATCTTCGGGGAGGGCAACTTCTTCCTGGAGATCCAGGACCACAGCCTGCCCGAGGAGGCACAGATCCGCTCCCAGCTCATCCGCCTGTCCCGCGAGACCGGCATCCCGCTGGTGTGCACGAACGATACACATTACCTGACACAGGAGGACGCGAAGACCCAGAAGATCCTCCTCTGCATCCAGACGAACCATACCTACAAGGAAGACACGGGCATGGACCTCGGCTCCGAGGAGTTCTACCTGAAGTCGGAAGACCAGATGCGGGAGCTCTTTGGCGATGTACCGGAAGCCCTCGAGAACACGCAGCGCATTGCGGAGCGGTGCAACGTCGAACTGGAGTTCGGCGTCACGAAGCTGCCGCATTTCGAGATCCCGAAAGACAACCCTTACGGGCTGACCGAAGAAGACCCCCATGCCGATTACCTGAGAGCCATGGCGGAAGAGGGTCTTGTACGGCGGTACGGGGACGACGTTCCGAAGGAATACCGGGAACGCCTCGACTACGAACTCTCGGTCGTCGACCGGATGGGCTATACCGACTACTACCTCATCGTCCACGACTTTGTCGCCTACGCGAAGAGCCGGGACATCCCGGTCGGACCCGGACGTGGTTCCGGCGCCGGGAGCATCGCCGCCTACTGTGTGGGGATCACCGACGTCGACCCCATGAAATACGACCTGCTCTTTGAGCGCTTCCTGAACCCGGAGCGCGTGTCGATGCCCGACTTCGACATCGACTTCTGCTACGAGAGACGGGGAGAGGTCATCGACTATGTCATCGGGAAATACGGCGCGGACCACGTGGCGCAGATCGTCACCTTCGGGACGCTGGCCGCCAAGCAGGCGGTCCGGGACGTCGGAAGAGTCATGGAGATCCCGTTCGGCAAAGTGGACTCCGTGAACCGCCTCATCCCATGGCCTCTGAGCCACGATCTGGAGCGGGCGGTCAAGATCACGAAGGAACTCTCCGACCTCTATGAGAACGACCCGGAAGTACAGGTGCTCATCGACAACGCCCTGAAGATCCAGGGCATGCCCCGGCACACGTCGACCCACGCGGCCGGCGTCGTCATCACGGCAGACCCGGTCGACGCCTATGTGCCGCTGTCCGTCAAGGACGGCACGACGGTCACCCAGTACACGATGACGGAACTCGAGGAGCTCGGCCTCCTCAAGATGGACTTCCTGGGGCTTCGGACCCTCACCGTCATCCGGGACTGCGAGGAACTCGTGCGGCGGAGGGACCCGTCCTTCTCCGTGAAGACGATCCCGGAGGACGACCCCGCCACCTTTGCCATGCTCGGGAAAGGGGAGACGGAAGGGGTCTTCCAGTTCGAGTCGTCCGGACTGAAGTCGGTCATGATCCGCTTCCAGCCCGAAAAGCTCGAGGACCTGATCGCCATCACGTCCCTCTACCGGCCGGGACCCATGGATTCCATCCCCACGTATATCCGCAACCGGCACAACCCGTCGCTGGTGTCGTATGTGACGCCGGAGCTGAAGGACATCCTCGATGTCACTTACGGGTGCATGGTCTACCAGGAACAGGTCATGCAGGTCTGCCGGAAACTGGCGGGGTACACCTACGGCCACGCGGACATCGTCCGCCGGGCCATGTCGAAAAAGAAACACAAGGTCATGGAGGAGGAGCGCGTGAACTTCGTCTCCGGGTGCCGGGACAACGGCATCGCGGAGGACGCCGCCAACAAGATCTTCGATGAGATGATCAGCTTCGCCTCCTATGCCTTCAATAAATCCCACGCAGCGGCGTACGCGACCCTCGCGTACCAGACCGCCTATCTCAAATGCCATTACCCGGCAGAGTTCTTGGCCTGCCAGATCACCAGCGTGCTCGACTGGACCGACAAGGTCGTGGAGTACATCGCCGAATGCCGCAGACTCGGCATCGAAGTGGTGCCGCCCCACGTGAACACGTCGGAAGCGCGGTTCGCCATCTCGGACGGCAGGGTCCTCTTCGGTTTGCTGGCGGTCAAAGGCCTCGGGCGGAACTTCATCGCCGACATCGTCTCGGAACGGGAGCGCTCCGGGCCGTACACGAGCTTCTTCTCGTTCCTGAAGCGCATCCACGGACGGAACTTCAACCGCAAGGCGGTGGAGAACCTCATCAAGTGCGGCGCGCTCGACGGCCTCGACCTGAACCGCCGGCAGATGATCACGGTCCTGCCGGAGATGCTCTCCGGCCTAGACAATGACCGCCGGAAAAACGTAGAGGGGCAGATCGGCCTCTTTGAGGTCATGGAACCCGACGCCGCCCGGGAGGAGGGCGTCACGGTGCCGGAACTCGCCGAGTTCGACCACCTCGACCTCCTGGCCTTTGAAAAGGAGACCACCGGCCTCTACCTGTCCGGCCACCCGATGCAGCGCTATGCGTCCCTGTCCGACGACCTCGGCTGCGTGAAGCTCTATGAGCTGCTGGCGGCGACCGAAGACGGTACTTCGCAGTATAAAGACGGCGATCTGGTCAACGTCCTCGTCATGGTCTCCGAGATCCGCATGCGGCTCACCCGGAACAACACGACGATGGCGACGGTCCTCGCCGAGGACCTGACCGGCGGCATGTCCATGACGGTCTTCCCGAAGACCTATTCGGAGTACGGCCCGCTTCTGCGGGACGGTGCTGTCCTGCTCTGCCGTGTCCGCCTCCAGGTGGAGGATGAGGACCGCCCGCGGCTCATCGCCATGGGCCTGCAGGAGTGTCCGAGCGGCGCTTCGGCCCCGTCGAATGCACCGGCTCCGCCGAAAGCCCCGGCTCCGCCGGCAAACGCCCCGAAGCAGCATAAGGTCAACGGTCTGTTCCTGCGCTTTGACAGCGAGGACGACCCGAGGCTCCCGGAGGTCGACAACCTCATGGAGATCTTCGCCGGCGGCCCCGAATCGGTGTACTACTATTTCAAGAGCACCGAACGGTATGTGCGCCAGCAGCGCTTCGGCTCCATCTTCATCAGCGACGGGCTCCTCGGAGAACTGACCCGCATCCTCGGGGACGGGAACGTCTTCCGCCGCTGACGCGGGGGAGAGGGCCGGTTTCCGGTTGACATCAATTCGACAATAGATAAAATATAGATACAGATATTCTATAAAGAATGTTCCCATCAAGAATCTGACTCCCCTGGAGGTACTCATATGAAAACGATCGGTGTCCTCACCAGCGGCGGCGACGCCCCGGGCATGAATGCAGCGGTCCGTGCCGTCGTCCGTACCGGCCTTGAGAACGATATGCGTGTGGTCGGCATCTACAACGGCTATGAAGGCCTGATGTCCGGCGACGTCGCGGAGATGAACCTGCGCAGCGTTTCCAATATCGTCCAGCGCGGCGGTACGGTCCTTCGCACCGCCAGAAGCATGGAATTCATGACCGACCGCGGTCAGGAGAAAGCGGCCGACATGTGCCGCCGCCTCGGCATTGAAGGCGTCGTCGTCATCGGCGGTGACGGTTCCTTCCGCGGCGCCCAGGCGCTTTCCCACAAAGGCATCAACTGTGTCGGCATCCCCGGCACCATCGACAACGACATCTCCTGTACCGACCTCACGATCGGCTTCGACACCGCGGTCAACACCGTCATGCAGATGGTCGACATGGTCCGTGACACGACCGAGTCCCACAGCCGCTGCTCCGTCATTGAAGTCATGGGGAGAAAGGCGGGGTACATCGCCCTCTATTCCGGCATTGCCGTCGGTGCGACCAGTATCCTCATCCCGGAATTCGAGTACGACTTCGACATCGACGTCGTCGAGCGTATGAAGAAGACCATCTCCACCGGAAAACAGCACTTCATCATCATCTTCGCGGAGGGCTGCGGCGACGCCACTGAGATGGCCCGCCAGATCGAGCGGGAGACCGGCGTCGAGTCCAGAGCCACCATCCTCGGCCACGTCCAGCGCGGCGGTTCGCCCACCGTCAACGACCGTGTCCTGGCATCCCGCATGGGCAACTACGCCACGCGACTCCTGCGCGATGACTGCTCGAGCCGTGTCGTCGCCATCAAGAGCGACACCATCGTCGACTACGACATCGAAGAAGCGCTGCAGATGGAAAAAGAGATCGACATCGACATTTACAGAATGGCGCACGAGATCTCCATCTGATCCGATCCAACGAAAAAACGAACTCCTCTGTTCCGGGTTCCCGGGGCAGAGGAGTCTTTTTGTATGTGGTTGAACGGACAACATTTGTGCATTTTGCATAGAAGTTTTCCGAAAAGTTGAAAAATGTGATAGAAATTCGTCAAAAACGCGTTGACATTTGGCCGTTATACTGTTAATATGAAGTTGAAGAAAAGAGATCCACACTTCAAAGGGAGAAGAAAACAGCCATCATGTGCTGGGAAGGATACCCAAATCAAACGAAGTGTCACGAATCCCGATTCTTCAAAAATGAATGCACCGTTTCATGTAGGAAAATGAAACAGCAAAGGTGCTGTCGAAAGGACTGATTCCAATGTACAGTGAAGAGGTAATTTACCGCTGAACTCCGAAAGCGTTCTGGAATCATCATTACCGGGAAAACAAGTCAAATAAAGTCCAAACGGTTTAACGACAGAGACCCGGTACAATCAGAGAATGAATTTCTTCTTACGTCGCTTTCGTGAGGGAAGCGAAATCGGTTACAAATAAATATCGCTGATTTCGAATTCCTCAAAAAAACAACAAAACCTAAGCAGGGAATTGGAAAGAAGCACCATTCTGACAGTGCAATCCAAAAAAGGACCGCCATCAGAATGAAGAAGCTCCTGAAAACCAACCGCAACAGATCAACTGAATATTATAAAATACAACATTCCTGAAGTAGAGATCCAACAGGCAACCGTCTCAAATGTCAGAATCAAAAAGACGAAGTCTTTTGAAAAAAGAATGACCGACGTTGAGCAGATGAACTTGGACGAGAAACAAGGCAACATCTAACCTGGTGTAGATCGGCAGTCAGACAAAAGGTCAGTATTCATAAGAACGATGGTAAACTTATGAAAGTCTTCTAAGAAGGAAACCCTGAAAAGTTTCGAAGACCTTTTGGAAACGATAAACAAATCTGAGCTGCAAACGAGACTGAGGTCTTCTGCAAAAGACAATTGTCATTAGAAGACAGAGACAAACAGATCCCGACACATTTCAGAGAAAACAAACGACAGTCGGAGACAGACGTAGTAACTGAAACGTACAGGAATGAAACGAAAATCAGATCAACTGGGAACGGTTTTCAAACGAGTTTACGATCTCAAAAACAACCTTGAACGTACAAGAAAGAAATAATAATCGGAAACAAAAAGGGGAAACCAATTAGTTAAAACGTATCGAAGGAAAATAGGTGAGTCCGAAATACAGTTTAATTGATTTCTGAGATTATTACGAAAGTTCAATGCAAACCGAAGCACGATCCCAAAAGGTTTGTGAGGAAAATCCAATGTTCTAGGTAATCGGAGAGCAGTTCAGAAATGAGCTGCTCTCTTTTTTTGCCGTTTCACGGCAGAATAATCGACAACCGGGCCCCTGCAATCTGCAGGGGTTTTAGCCAATTTGCCGTTTTTGTCGAAAGTCTTTCCAATGCGATTGTCAACATACTAAAAATTGAGTATAATAGCATTCCATAGATAACTATATCTAGTGGAGTGACGAGAGAGACGTCGAATATATTGTGTCTTTGAAATACTGACAGAAGCGAAGGTAAGGTTATGGATTTCGTTGTCAACAATGGGGGCTGGGACGGCTTCAAGGCCGGCACCTGGCAGAAGCACATCAATGTGAGGGACTTCATCCTGCTCAACTACACTCTGTACGAGGGCGATGAGAGTTTCCTCGCCGGTCCCACCGACCGCACGACAAAACTGTGGGGAGAGGTCCTTGACCTTTTCCGGAAGGAGAGAGAGCAGGGCGGGGTCCTCGACATGGACACCGACATCGTCTCCACCATCACGTCGCATCAGGCCGGTTACATCGACAAAGAGCTGGAGCAGATCGTCGGTCTGCAGACCGACAAGCCCCTCAAGCGTTCGCTGCAGGTCTTCGGTGGCATCCGCATGGCGGTGCAGGCCTGTGAGACCAACGGCTATGAAGTGGACAAAGATGTGGTCGACATCTTCTCGAAATGGAGAAAGACCCATAACCAGGGCGTATTCGATATCTATACACCGGACATGAAGGCGGCCCGCCACGCCGGCATCATCACGGGTCTCCCGGATGCCTACAGCCGCGGACGCATCATCGGCGACTACCGGCGGATCCCGCTGTACGGCGTCGACAACCTCATCGCTGAAAAGGAGAAAGAGTTCCGGCTGGCCCCGACCCGGATGACCTCGGAGAACATGCGTCACCGGGAAGAACTGACGGAGCAGATCCGCGCCCTGCAGGAACTGAAAGAACTGGGCGCCATCTACGGGCTCGACATTTCCGGCCCGGCGACCACCGCGAAAGAAGCGGTCCAGTGGCTGTACTTCGGCTACCTGGCAGCAGTCAAGCAGCAGAACGGCGCGGCCATGTCCCTCGGCCGGACCTCCACCTTCCTCGACATCTATTTCGAGCGCGATCTGAAAAAGGGCATCCTCACCGAAGAAGAGGCCCAGGAACTCATCGACCAGTTCATCATGAAACTGCGGATGGTGAAGTTCGCGAGAACGCCCGCTTACAACGATATCTTTGCCGGAGACCCGACCTGGGTCACGGAGTCTCTCGCCGGCGTCGGCATCGACAGCCGTCCGCTGGTCACGAAGAACTCGTTCCGGTATTTACATACCCTCGAAAACCTCGGCACCGCTCCGGAGCCGAACATGACAGTCCTCTGGTCGACCCGTCTGCCGCAGGGCTTCAAGAACTACTGTGCCAAGATCTCCATCGACACGTCTTCCATCCAGTATGAGAACGACGACCTCATGCGGGTCACGCACGGCGACGACTACGCGATCGCCTGCTGTGTCTCCTCCATGCGGGTCGGCAAGGAGATGCAGTTCTTCGGCGCCCGTGCCAACCTTGCCAAGTGCCTGCTCTACGCCATCAACGGCGGCGTGGACGAGCGCCTCGGCACCCAGGTCGGTCCGAAGTTCCGCGCGGTCGAGGGCGACTACCTCGACTTCGACGACGTTTGGGAGAAGTTCCTCGCCATGATGAACTGGCTGGCGGAACTCTATGTCAACACCCTGAACGTCATCCACTATTCCCACGACAAGTACAACTACGAGAGCCTCCAGATGGCGCTCCATGACGAACACGTCAAGCGGTACTTCGCCACCGGCATCGCCGGCCTCTCCGTGGTCGCAGACTCCCTGTCGGCGATCAAGTACGCGAAGGTCAGAACGGTCCGGGACAAGGACGGCGTCATCGTCGACTACGAGGTGGAAGGCGACTTCCCGAAGTACGGCAACAACGACGAACGCGTCGACAGCCTGGCCGTCGAAGTGGTCCAACAGTTCATGTACGCGATCCGGAAGCACCACACGTACCGGGAGAGCATCCCGACCATGTCCATCCTGACCATCACGTCGAACGTGGTCTACGGCAAGAAGACCGGCAACACGCCGGACGGCCGGAAGATGGGCGTGCCGCTGGCACCGGGCGCCAACCCGATGTCGGGCAGAGACACCCACGGTGCGGCCGCGTCGCTGTCCTCCGTCTCGAAGCTTCCCTTCGACTACGCGCAGGACGGCATCTCCAACACCTTCACGATCATCCCGAACGCCCTCGGAAAAGACGACGTCTTCATGGGCGACCTGGACCTCGAGCTGGAACTCGACCCGGGCTGCTGCGAAGACAACCTCACTATCGAATAAGAAAAGGAGCAACTCTTATGGCAACTCAGTCTCAGGTCGAAAACCTCGTCGGACTCCTCGACGGCTATGCCGAAAAGGGCGGCCACCATCTGAACGTCAATGTCCTGAACCGGGACACGCTGCTCGACGCGCAGGCGCATCCGGAGAAGTATCCGCAGCTGACTATCCGCGTGTCCGGCTATGCCGTCAACTTCACGAAGCTGACGAAAGAACAGCAGGACGACGTCATCTCCCGTACGTTCCACGCCGGTCTGTGAGCGGCATGACCGGCTATATCCATTCGACCGAGTCCTTCGGAACCGTTGACGGTCCGGGGACCCGGTTCGTGGTTTTTCTGGCGGGCTGTCCCATGCGCTGTCTCTACTGCCACAACCCGGACACCTGGGAGAGGTCCCGGGGCACGGAACGGACCGTGGAGGACATCCTCGCGGAATACGACGGCGTCGCAACGCTGTTGCAGGGCGGCGGCATCACCTGTACCGGCGGCGAGCCTCTGACGCAGATCGCCTTTGTGACCGAACTGTTCGCGGCGGCGAAGGAGAGGGGCATCGACACGTGCCTCGATACCTCCGGCATCACGTTCGACCCGGAAGACGTCCATCGCCTCGCGGAATTCGACCGGCTGACGGAGGTGACAGACCTCGTCATGCTGGACATCAAGCACATCGACAACGAGGAGCACCGGAAGCTCACCGGGCAGCCGAACACGAACATCCTCGCGTTCCTCTCGTACCTCGAAGAGCGGGGGACCCCGGTGTGGATCCGCCACGTGGTCGTGCCCGGCCTCACGCTGAACGACGAGTGGCTGTTCCGACTCGGCGCGTTCCTGGGACCGTTCCGGAACATCAAAGCGCTGGACGTCCTCCAGTACCACGACATGGCCCGACCGAAATACGCGGAACTGGGGATGAAGTACCCGCTGGGCGATACACCGACTGCCACAAAAGAAGATGCGCTGCACGCACGCTCCGTCATCCTGGACGGCATGCGCAGCACCCGAAATCGTACAGAGCCCTGAATGGCAAAAAATGCTTGAACGGGCTCTGTTCTCTCGTTATAATACGAAAGGATAACAAAAAAGGAAGGGGGCCGCGCCGGTCATGAACTTTTTCCGCCACACGGTATTGCCGATCGTCGCGGCATTCATCTGGGGCACCGCATTCGTTTCCCAGGTCCAGGGGTCTGAAACGCTCGACGCGTTCTCGTTCAACATGGCGAGAAGTGTCGTGGCCTCCATCTTCCTGTTTTTCGTCGCCTGGGGCGTGCGCATCTGGCGCAAACAGAACGCCCAGAAGAAAGGCACGTATGTCGAACTGACGCCGGCACAGAAAAAGGACCGGAGAAAGGCGCTCCTCATCAGCGGACTCATCTGCGGTTCCATGCTGACCGTGGCAGCCAACCTGCAGCAGGCGGGCATCGCGCTGAGCGGCGCGGGGAAGAGCGGATTCATCACGGCGCTCTACGTCGTCCTGGTCCCGGTGCTCGGCATCTTCCTGAAAAAACGGGTGCCGGCCCGCGTGTGGATCAGTGTCCTCATCGCCGTCATCGGCCTGTACCTCCTGTCCATCAAACCCGGCGAGTTCACGATCACCCGCGGAGACTTCCTGCTCATCCTGTGCGCTCTGGCGTTCTCGTTCCAGATCATGACCATCGACCGGTACTCGCTGCTGGTCAACGGCATCGAGCTGTCCTGTGTGCAGTTTGCCGTCGTGGCGATCGAGTCCGGCCTCCTGATGCTGTTCTTCTCGGACGTCACGCTCTCCGACTTCACCGCGGTCATCGGCCCCATCCTCTATGCGGGCATCCTCTCGAGCGGTGTGGCGTATACGCTTCAGATCATCTCCCAGAAGGGCGCGAACCCGACGCTGGTCTCGCTCCTCATGAGCCTCGAGTCCGTCTTCGCCGTCCTCTCCGGCGCCATCGTGCTGCACGAGCATCTGACGGGCCGCGAGTACCTCGGCTGCGTCGTCATGTTCGCCGCCATCGTGCTGTCGCAGGTGCCGATCGAGCAGTTCATCGCCAAAAAGAAAACCGAATAACGTCATTTCCAAACTCCTGCATCTGCAGGAGTTTTTTTGCCCCGACCTCCAATCGGTTCCGTTTTTCCGTTCCTTTTTGCTTGCCAACCCGAACCCCCGCGCGCTCGTAAAGCATCGCGCCGCTCCCCCCTGCGCAAAAAAGAGCCGAAAAAACTCCCCTTGCCTCATGTTAAAAGGTAGGGAAGTCGGGGCAAGTTATCATTTGTGCAAAGTGCTTAAAATATGGACGGTTTTTTTGGCGCCGGGGTGAGCCGTCGCTCCTTGAAAGCATATAAGCAGAAAGGGTAAAATAAGAGGGTAAGATTAGCCGGGCCTTATCTCCCGGCTGAAAGTGAAAATGAAAAGGAGTGTTGATCTGAAATGACTCTCAAAACACTGATCGAGAAAAAAGATCAGATGGCTGACTGGATCATCGGTGACATCACCCACATCATCCAGACATTCGAAAAACGCCCGCCCGGATCCAAGGGCGAGCTCCAGGCCTGCGAATACTACGCAGAGCTCTGTGAGGAGTACGGCTGCGACGAAGTCGTCGTCGAAGAGTTCGAGGAACATCCGAACAGCTTCTTCGGCTGGATCTACTTCGCCGTCACCTTTGTCCTCATCTCCATGGCTACCTACTGGTTCGCGCCGATCATCAGCGCCATCCTGTGTACCTGCGGAGCGATCATCGCCCTGTTGCAGTTCGGTATGTACAAGAAGTTTGTAGACCGTTTCTTCAAAAAGGCGACCGGGCACAACATGATGGCCATCAAGAAACCGAAAGGCGAAGTCAAGCAGCGTATCTTCTTCAACGGACACGCGGACGCCGTCTGGGAATGGCCCGTCAACTATCTGCTTGGCGGTGTCGGCTTTGAAGCCCATGCCATCATCGGCTTTGGCGGCCTCTTCTACACCCTCGGCATCTCTATCGCCTCCATGATCAAAAACGGCAGCATCCTCGGCGGTCCGTCCACTCTGCTGCTGACCAAGATGGGCGTTTACGGCCTCATCTTCGTGCCGTTCCTCATCGGCCTCTATTTCCTGTGGAATGAAAAGCACATCGTCGACGGCGCCAACGACAACCTCACCGGTTGCGAGATGGGCATCGCCGTCCTGAAGGCGCTCCACGATGAAGGCATCGAACTCGAGAACACCGAAGTCGGCGTCATCATCTGCGGTTCCGAGGAAGCCGGTCTTCGCGGCTCCAAAGCCTGGGCAGAAGCGCACAAGGGCGAGTTCCAGGATGTTCCCACCATCATCTATTCCTATGACACCATGCACGACCCGAAGTGGCTCATGGCGAACTACAGAGACCTCAACGGTACGGTCAAGACCGACAAACAGGCCAACGACATCTTCATGAAGGCCTGTGAGGAACTCGGAATCGCCTGCCGCAAGGGCTGGGTCCCGCCTCTGGGCGGCGCGACCGATACGGCTGCCTTCACGCAGGGCGGCTTCCGCTCCGGCGGCGTCACCGGTCTGAACCACAAGCTGGAAAACTACTATCACACCAGAAGAGATACCTATGACAACCTGAGCCATCAGGGCATCGGCGACTGCTACGCGGCCTCCGTGAAAGTCCTCGAGATGTTCGAGAACGGTATCCTCTATGAGGATGAGAAGTAAGCTTCGGCACCACAAATGAACAAAGCGAAGGACCCCGCGGCCGGTGGCCGTCGGGGTCCTTCTTTTTGTATCCAATTGGAGTTTGAAACTTACTTTTTGTCCGCCTGTCTCGAATACTTCAGTTTGTAGACGAGCCGCTGCAGGATGCGGTCGACGGTGGCGAGGGTGTTCGCGCCGCCGAGGATCTGGGCGTACATGGCCGCGATGGCTTCCTTCTCAAGGACCAGCTTGACTGCTTCCGTGTCATAGGGGTTCTTGCCGGTGCAGAGCGCGCCCTGGCCTTTGATCAGGATGGCGTTCCGGCCGGAGGCCGCCTTGCCGATGTCCACGGCGTCGGTACGGTAGCTGGTGGGGTCCCAGTTGCAGTTGGCGACGGTGGTGCCGGCGATCTGGCAGAAGTCGTCGAGGTAGGCCTTCTGGATCTCGCCCTTCTTGCTGAGAGCGACCGCTTCCGGCGTCTGGTAGTTGCGGACGATGATGTCGTCGGTGTGCTTGTAGATCTCCGCGTGGAGTTCGGAAATGCGGGGAGCGATGCCGCTCACGCCCTTGCCGGTCTCCACGGAGCACTCATACTTCTCACCGCCGTCGACGAAGAGGGTGAAGGTGTCTCCGTCCCGGACCGAGCTGCCGAGGTCGACGAGCGCGATGTCCCGGTTTTCCGCGGGGACCTGGGTGGCCGTATAAGCGCAGGCCAGGTCTTCCATGGTATTGCAGGAGCAGCAGTCCGACGGGGGACAGGCGGCTTTGACGGCCGCTGCCACTCTCTCTTTGCAGAAGTCTTCGAGAGTATTGACGACCCGGAACGCGCTGTCATAGTCCGTGCCGAGGCAGACGGTGCCGTGATGGCGCATGAGGATGGCTTTGCTGGCGGGGTTCGCCGCGATGGCGGCGTCCACCGCGTCTTTCAGCTTGCCGGTGGAGGGCATGCCGTATTCCGCGTTGGGGATGACCGGCCCGAGAACGTCTTTAAAAGCGTCGGGGACCGTGATGTCCTTCTCTTCCACGCTGACCGCGGAGGCCGCGATCTGATGGGTGTGGATGATGAAATCCACTTCCGGGTGGTGCTTGTAAGCTGCCGCGTGGACACCTTTCTCGGAGGAGGGCTTCAGGCCGTTCTCATCGTACTCGAGTTCATCGATGGTGACCTCGACGATGTCGTCCGGCGTGAGCTTCTCGTACGGGATGCCGCTGGGGGTGATGACGAATACGTTGTCAGAGATGCGGGCCGAGACATTGCCCCAGGTGCGGGCGATGAGGCCGCTCTCCATGAGCTCGAGGCCGGCCTTGACGACCAGTTCCTGAGCGGTTCTTTTTTCAATGGCCATAAGTGTTCACCTTACGCCTTTCTTATTTCTTCTTCGGGATGTCAAGCTTCGCGCAGTTGGACATGACTTTGTCGAAGCGGCCGATGACGTCGTCGATCATCTCCGGAGTGTAAGCGGCGGAGGTGTACAGACGGCAGCCGGCGAGAGTGACGATGCCCTCTGCCATGTAGGCGGCGCCCATGTGTTCCATTTCCTTCTGACGGATGCTGGTCTCGTTGAGGATGCCGGGAACTTCCCAGAGCTTGCCCCAGTCGATCGCGAACTGCATGGTGCCGACGGTATGAAGGTGGCAGACCGAACCGATGTTGTAGGTGATGAACGGAAGGTTGTACTTGTCGATGCTCTTCTGGAGACCGGCGACCAGCTGGTCGGCTCTCTCGCCGGCGACCTGGCAGGCGTTTCTCTTTTCGATCTCGCAGATGGCGGTATAACCGGCGATGGAGGAGATGGGGGTGGCTGCCATGGTGCCGCCGCACATCGCCTTCTTGACCTTCTTGCCCGAAGAGTCGAGGCCTGCGCCGAGGTGTTTCATGACGTCTCTGTGACCGGCGATGCCGCCTGCGCCCGGATAGCCGCCGGCGATGACTTTACCGAAGATGGTGATGTCGGGGTCGATGCCGTAGTAGCCCTGGGCACCGGCCATGCCGATGCGGAAACCGGAGACGACTTCGTCACAGACGAGGAGCGCGCCGTACTTGCGGCAGAGGGTCTCGACGCCTTTGACGAACTCTCTGGAGACGGGACGGGTCGCGGACTCGGGGCCGATGGGCTCGATGTAGACCGCAGCGGTGCCGCCGTTGAACTTGTTGAGCCAGAGTTTCTTCTCGAGGTCCTCAAGGTCGCCGGGGAAGAATTCCTGGGTGTGCTTGAAGACGAACATCGGGACGCCGTTGGACTGCAGGTTCTTGGTGCCGGGGACACGCATGCCCCACGCCAGCTGATCGGACCAGCCGTGGTAGGCGCCGCCCATTTTGAGGATGTTCTTTTTGCCGGTGGCAAGACGGGCGACACGAACGGCGCACATGCAGGCCTCCGTGCCCGAACCGAGCATGCGGAACATGTCGACGGACGGGACGCTGTCGGCGATCTTTTTGCCGAGTTTGTACTCATACTCGTGGAACAGACCGGTGGAGGGGCCACAGGTGTTCAGGAGGTCGATGACGGCTTCACGGACGACGGGGTCGTTGGAACCGAGGATGGTCGGACCGCCGGCCTGGAGCAGGTCGTAGTACTCGTTGCCGTCGATGTCGTAGAGTTTGGCGCCTTCCGCTTTGGTGAACACCAGGGGGAAGGGATAGTTGAACGCAAGGTTGTGCTGGACGCCGCCGGGAATGACCGTTTTGGCTTCATCGATCATTTCCTTGGACTTCCGGCACTTTTTGCCATAGTATTCCGACTCGTACTGAGCCAGGACTTCCGGTTTGATGGAATAGATGGGGCTCTTGATGAGATGGTTGAGCTCGTCGTTGATCCGGTCGGTATCCGGATACTGGGAGATCGCGAATCTGGTATCCATAGTTACTTTCCTCCATTTGGATTTTCAGTGGGGTGAGCGACCGCTCACACTTTAACAACAATAGTATATCAAACTTGATAGTCAAAGGGAAGAGCAAACGGGCCAAAAAACGAAATTTTATGCACTATTTCCACAGATTCTAACCGTGCCTTGCAAAGTTTTTGGGCGATGTATTATAATGACAATGAGCAATTGCTCACCCCTTTGCGAGATTTGGAGGTTTTTATGGAGACAAAACACTGTAAACCCGCGTTCGACCGTGCAGATCCGGAGCGCCGCAACAAAGTGCTGCAGACCGCGATCGACGAGTTTTCCGAGCTTGGATTCGAGAATGCGAACATCAATATCATTGCCAAAAAGGCCGGCATCTCGATCGGCCTCATGTATAAATATTTCGAGACCAAAGAAGACCTGTTCATCCTGTGTCTGGAAGAGGCGATCAGCGAACTGCACGCGGTCATCGAAGAGGTCCTGCAGTCCGACGACAAGATCCTCGACCGCGCGGAGAAGCTCATCCGGGCCATCCAGAAGACGTCCGGCAAAGAGTCCCGTTACGTGAAGCTCTACAATGAGATCACGAAGATGTCTGACGAGAAGCAGGTCCGCTACTATGCCGACAAGATCGAAGGCATCTCCTACGAAGCCTATGCCGGGTTCCTGAAACGGGCGAAGGAGGAGGGGTACATCCGGAGCGACATGGACGAGCGCATGTTCGC
Source organism: Acutalibacteraceae bacterium (assembly GCA_045657845.1). GTDB lineage: Bacteria > Bacillota > Clostridia > Oscillospirales > Acutalibacteraceae > RUG420. Next base: position 29,737 of record JAZOTY010000099.1, read on the forward strand.
GTTCTTCTTCGACTCCCTCCTGATGACCCTGCAGTTCTCCTACACCTGCGACTACTACCGGGAGCGCTTCAAAGTCTACTGCGGAGACGATATCTTTGAAAATGACGAGAAGGTCGTGCGGGAACTCCTGAAATTCCTCGAGTCCGCCTTCACCTTCTCTCACGATGATGTAAAGAAACTTGGGAAATGAGATCGACAGAAGGAGTTTTCAACATGGAAAAATACGTAGTGTCCTATGACATCGGCACCACCGGCGTAAAGACCTGTCTCTTCCGCATCGACCAGATCATCACGCTCCTGGAGTCTGCCTCCATGGGCTATGGCCTCACCGTCCTCGACAACGGCGGTGTCGAGCAGAACGTCGATGAGTGGTGGGAGGCGATGTGCGTCACCACGAAGAAGATCTTCGCGAAGACCGACATCAAACCGGAACAGGTCGACGGCATCTCGTTCTGCAGCCAGATGCAGGGCCTCGTCGTGGTCGACAGGGAGTGCAACGCGCTCCGGCCCGCCATGTCCTACATGGACCAGCGCGCCAAAAAGGAACTGAAGGAGACCATCGCCTACGGTCCGCAGATCGCCGGCGCCAACCTGTTCAAGTTCCTGCCGTATTTCTACTACACGCACGCGGTGTCTTCCTCCGTCAAAGATCCCATCTTCAAATATCTCTGGATCCGGAACAACGAACCCGAGGTCTACGATAAGATCTACAAATGGCTCGACGTCAAGGAATATCTCATCGCCCGCTGCACCGGCAAATGTGTCATGACCGAGGACTCCGCGTTCTCGACGCTCCTCTACGACACCCGCAAGGGGCATCAGGGCTGGAGCAAAAAGATCTGCAGCATGATGGGCATCGATATGGAGCACCTGCCGCCGATCATCAAGTCCACCGATGAAGTCGGGCCTCTGACCGAGAAAGCGGCCGGGGACCTGGGACTCGTGCCCGGGATCGCCGTCTTCGGCGGCGGCGGAGACGCGTCCCTGATCTGTGTCGGCGCCGGTTCCGTCCTGCCCGGTGACACGCACGTCTACTCCGGCACGTCCGGCTGGGTCGGCACGGTCCTCGACAAGCAGAAGGTCGACGTCACCGCCATGATCGCCGCCATCGTCGGTGCGCAGGAAGGCCGTTACAACTACTTTGCCGAGATGGAGACCGCCGCCAAGTGTGTCGAGTGGGTCAAGGACCATCTCGCACTGGACGAGGTGGACATCTACCTCGACAAACACGATGTCACGGAGAAGAAGGAAGGTTTCGAGGCGGCTTACACGAGCCTCTATGACTATCTGACCGAGATCATGCGGACGGTGCCCGCCGGCTCCAACGGCGTCCTCTTCACGCCCTGGCTCCACGGCAACCGCTGTCCCTTCGAAGATCCGAACGCCGCCGGCATGTTCTTCAACATCAAACTCGAGACCGGCAAACGGGAACTCATCCGCGCGGTCGTGGAAGGCGTCTGCTACCACCAGCGCTGGATGCTGGAGCAGGAGGCGAAGAAAGTCAAGACCTCCGACACCATCCGCTTCGTCGGCGGAGGCGCGCTGTCGCCGGTCACGTGTCAGATCCTCGCGGACGTCACCGGCCGGAAGGTCGAAACGGTCCGCTCGCCGCAGAACGTCGGCGCGGTCGGCGCCGCCGCCATCATGGGCGTCGGCCTCGGCGTCATCGAGTCGATCGACAAGGTCAAAGACTTCATCCCTGCCAACAAGACCTACGTTCCGAACCCGGAAAACAAAGCGGTCCACGACCGGAACTTCGAAGTGTTCAAGACACTTTATAAAAACAACCAGAAAGCCTTTGCCGCACTCAACGGGGAAAAGGCATAAGAAAAACACCCAGAGGGCTCTGCCGACCGGCAGGGCCCTTTTTTCACTTTTGTTAAAATTCTTCTATCAAACTTGAGATTTTTTTGTCGATGGAGTAACCGATTTCTTTACTTTCCTCATGTTCAGTGTAATAATACAAATGGGAACACTGTTCAAAGGGGAGACAATATGAACACCGCAACCTATACCAGACATTACGAGACACCTGCATACCAGAGCGGACACTGGAAGAAACCGGAACACATGCGCAACCTCGTCGGCATGGTCCTGCTGATGGTGGTCACGTTCGGGATCTACTTCCTGTACTGGGTCTACCAGACGACGGAGTACGCCAATCGCGACCGAAGCGAACCGCACCACAGCCCCGCCCTGCAGACGCTGCTCGTCATGTTCATTCCGTACTATGAACTCTACTGGTTCTATAAGACGTCCAAAAAACTGAAGAACATCGGTGAACCGTTCGAGATCTTTCAAGACAACTCGATCGTCACGCTGCTGCTGGGGATCTTCGGCCTCGGCTTTATCGGCGCGGTCGTCCTGCAGGACCAGATCAACCAGATCGAAGCCGTCGCCAGCGGCGCCGGGGCAGGCGCGACCGGGGAAGCGGTCTGCAGGCACTGCCACGCGGTGTTCCCGAATGACGCGCACACCTGCCCGAAGTGCGGCAAACCCTACAAAAAGCCTTTCACGAAGACCATCGGCTTCGCCATCCTGGTCGCCGCCCTCGGCATCCTGCTGATCGCGGGGCTGATCGCCGGTCTGATCGTCTATGCGGTCCGTTCGGAAGACCAGGGAGAAGGCTGGAACTGGAACGAGATCATCTCCGGAGAAAGCGCGGAAAACGTCACCTCACATGTCGACGAACTGGTCGAGGCGAACAGTGACCGGTACGGCGAAGTCATGGAGACGGCGCCGGGCCGGTGGGCGCTCGTCAAGGACGGCGTGGTCAACACCGGCTTCACCGGCATCGCGGAAAACGAAAACGGTATCTGGTACATCGAAAACGGGTACGTGAACTTCCACTTCTCCGGGACCCTGGAAGACGGGAAGGGCAATTCCTACACCATCGAAAACGGCAAGCTGGTCAGTCAGAAGACGGCAGAATAAATCGCCAACGTGTCGCAACTTTTTAGGTTTGTTTTAAGCAGCGGCTGTTAGGCTTAGGGTGTCAACAGGTTGACAAGTGAGAATCCATCGTTCCGTTGCTCTGAAAGGAGAGTGAATGATATGGCAGAATCCATTCTGTACCTGGCACTCGCCATCGTCGTCATTTACCTGATCGTCACGAACATCCGCATCGTTCCGCAGACACAGACCTATGTCATCGAGCGGTTCGGCAAGTTCCATAAACGCTGGGAAGCGGGCATCCATCTGAAGATCCCCTTCATCGACCGCATCGCGGCCAAAGTCTCCCTGAAGGAACAGGTGCTGGACTTCCCGCCGCAGCCCGTCATCACGAAGGACAACGTCACCATGCAGATCGACTCCGTCGTCTTCTGCAAGGTCTTCGACCCGAAACTCTATGTCTACGGCGTGGAAGACGCGCTGGCCGGTCTTCAGAACCTGTCTGCCACCACCCTTCGTAACATCATCGGCGAAATGGAACTGGACCAGACGCTGACGTCCAGAGACCAGATCAACCAGCGGATGGAAGCCGTCCTGGACGAAGCCACCGACCCCTGGGGCCTCAAGGTCACGAGAGTCGAGCTCAAGAACATCCAGCCCCCGGCAGCCATCGAAGAAGTCATGACGAAGCAGATGCGCGCGGAGCGTGAACGCCGTCAGACCGTTCTGGAAGCTCAGGCACATAAAGAAGCCGTCGTCTCCCGCGCGGAAGGCGATAAACAGGCGAAGATCCTCGCCGCCCAGGCAGAGCGCGACGCGCAGATCGCCCTGGCGGAAGGTAAGGCGAAGTCCATCGAACTCGTCTATGAGGCACAGGCCAAAGGTCTGACCCAGCTGAACAACGTCGGCATTCAGGAGCCGGTCCTGAAACTCAAGGGCATCGAGGCACTGAAAGACGTCTCCGACGGCCGTGCCACCAAGATCTACATGCCCTCCGACATCTCGAACATCATCTCGACACTCGGTGTGGCAGGGGAGGCCCTCGGCATCGGCGACGCCACCGCGGTGGACCATGCCCCGAAAGCGGTCAAAGCCGTCAAGGCAGATGACTGCATCGACGAAGACACCGGCGCCGGCGGCATCGACGCCTGGCTGACCACGGAAGCCATCGAGCAGGACGTGGAAGACGCCTATCAAGAATGACCCCAAAACCAAAGAGCTCTGCGGACCCGCAGAGCTCTTTATTAATAATCTATTAAAGGGGTTGGAGTTTCCGGATGTTTTGCGTATAATAGAGAATAAGTTTTGGCGGGGAGACCGCCGTATGAAGGAGGTGGGCGCATGGAAGAAGGAAAGCGTTCCTATCGGTGGCTGTGGGCCGCCATCCCGGCGATCATCGCTGTGGTAGCGCTGGCCATCTGTCTCAAGATCTTCTGGCCGCAGACCACGAACGTGCCGGACCATGTCGTCAACATCTCCGGCAGCATCCGAAGCGCGCAACCCGTTGAGAACCTCGTCGAGGCCACCTGGTCGATGCAGGACCAGGAGATGATCGACAAGATCCTCGCCGAACCGGACAAATGGCAGGGCTATGAACTGACCATGCGTCTGACCGACAAGTGCACGTCCTCGAACAAAAAACTCGAGATGATCGACTGGTTCGTGAACCCGGGACAGCGCTGGGTACAGACCGCGGAAGGGTACCGGTACGAGAAGCTTCCGGATGACCCCATGCTGGTCGTGGGACCGTGGCACGGTGAATCGCCAAGTCCGCTCGACAAGGGCACCGCGGACTACAATGTCCGGCTGGTCGTCAACAAAGCCGGGAAGACCCCGGAGCAGGTGCAGGAGTACGTCGACAACATCACGATCGACGTCCAGACCACCATCCTTTACAAGGACAAGGAAGTCGACTACGTCATGACCCCGATCACATGGCTGAAATAAGAACGGTCAAGACCTCTCTCCCCGAGAGGTCTTCTTTTTTTGCGCGATTTACTGTCCCACAAAAAAAGTTGTGTGACAGTTTCGCCCGAAAACATTGCGCGCGATTTATAAGTTGACTATACTACTAAAGAATTAAAGTAAAGGTGTGCCTTTCCGCACACTGTTGGAGGTATATTATGTCAGCTACATTAACCGTCAAAGGCCTCAAAGCAGGCGTCGGCGAAAAAGAGATCCTGCACGGGATCGACCTTGTCATCAACCCGGGCGAGACCCATGTCTTCATGGGCCCGAACGGTGCCGGTAAATCCACCCTCGGCAACGCGATCATGGGCCACCCGGCCTACGAAGTGACCGAAGGGTCCATCACTTACGGCGACCTCGACCTGCTCGAGGAGACCGCGGACAAGCGCGCGAAAGCGGGCCTGTTCATGACGTTCCAGAACCCGATCGAAGTCCCCGGCATCACCGTCGCGAACTTCATGCGCAACGCCATCGAGATGAGAACGGGCGAGCGCGTCAAACTGTGGAACTTCCGCAAAAAGGTCAAGGAGATCGCGAACATCCTGACCATTCCGGAAGACTACGCGGACCGCGACCTCAATGTCGGCTTCTCCGGCGGTGAGAAGAAGAAAGCGGAGATCCTCCAGCTGCTCATCCTCGACCCGGACCTTGCCATCCTCGACGAGACCGACTCCGGTCTGGACGTCGACGCCGTCCGCGTCGTCTCCAAGGGCATCCAGGAGTTCCAGAAAAAGCCGGGCAAATCGCTCTTCATCATCACGCACAACGCCGCCATCCTCGAGGCGCTGGATGTCACGCATACCCACATCCTCGTCGACGGAAAGATCGTCAAGAGCGGCGGCAAGGAACTCATCGACGAGATCTTCACCGAAGGCTTCGAGAAGTACATCGAAGCGGACGCCGAATAATCACAGAGAGGTAGCAACAATGGCAAAAGAGAAAACGTTCGTCGAGGACGTACAGCGCGACCTCTACGACTTTCGCGATGAGGAGATCGACTTTTACCGGGTCGACACCGGTCTGACTGAAGACATCGTCCTGCAGATCTCCGAAGAAAAGAATGACCCGGAATGGATGCGTGACTTCCGACTGAAGTGCCTCGACATCTTCAACCATTCCAAGATGCCGCCGTGGGGCCCCTCCATCGACGGCCTCGACCTCAACAACATCGTCACCTACGTCAAGCCGAAGACCGGCATGGCGGGCAAATGGGAAGATGTTCCGGAGGACATCAAGAACACGTTCGAGCGGCTCGGCATCCCCGAGGCGGAGAGAAAGTCTCTCGCCGGCGTCGGCGCCCAGTATGACTCCGAACTCGTATACCACAACATCCGCGCCGAAGTCGCGGCTCAGGGCGTCATCTACACCGACGTCGAGAGCGCGCTCCACGGCCCCTACGGCGATATGATCAAGGACCATTTCATGAAACTGGTCCTGCCGACCGAGCACCCGTTCGCCGCCCTCCACGGCGCCGTCTGGTCCGGCGGTTCCTTCGTCTACGTCCCGCCGGGAGTCGAAGTCGAGATCCCGCTGCAGTCCTACTTCCGTCTGAACGCGCCGGGCGCCGGCCAGTTCGAACACACCCTCATCATCGTCGACGACCGCGCGAAGCTCCACTTCATCGAGGGCTGCTCCGCGCCGAAGTACAGTGTCGCGAACCTCCACGCGGGCTGTGTCGAGATCTTCGTCGGCGACGACGCCAAGATGCGTTACTCGACCATCGAGAACTGGTCGAAGAACATGTACAACCTCAACACCAAGCGTGTCACGGTCGGTAAAAACAGCGCGATGGAGTGGGTCTCCGGTTCCTTCGGTTCCCACACGTCCTACCTGTATCCGATGACCGTCCTGAAGGGCGACAACTCCAAGATGGACTACACCGGCATCACGTTTGCCGGCGCCGGGCAGGAACTCGACACCGGTATGAAGGTCAATCACATCGGCAAGCATACGACGTCTTCCGTCAACACCCGTTCCATCTGCAAGGATGGCGGCATCTCCAACACGAGAACGTCGGTCGTCATTGCCCCGAACGCGGACGAGTCCAAGTCCATCGTCGGCTGTACGTCCCTGATGCTTGACAGTAAATCGCGGTCCGATACCATTCCGGCGATCGATGTCCGGAACCAGAACTCGGACGTCGGCCACGAAGCGAAGATCGGCAAGATCTCTGACGAAGCGGTCTTCTATCTCATGTCCCGCGGCATTTCCGAAGAGGACGCCCGCGCCATGATCGTCTCCGGTTTCGCGGAGAGCGTCTCGAAGGAGCTGCCCCTGGAGTATGCCGTTGAAATGAACAACCTCATCCGACTCGAAATGGTCGGAGCCATCGGTTGAGTGCGGGAAAGGAGATAATAGTATGGCTGAAGTAAAAAGCATTACCCTGAACCGCATGAAGATGATCACCTGGCGCTGGCTCAAGATGAACGAGCGCACGGTGGAATTCGCGGTGGAAGGGACCGCAGGTGCTCCGGAAGTCCTGCAGCCCGTGGGCGTTGACGCTCTGGCAGATGTCTCTGCCGCGGCCGACGTCAAATGCGGCGCCGGTCCCGAAGTGGACGCGCTCCTGGCGGACGCTGCCGTCAAAGGCTTCTCGGTCGCCGAGGGCGTCGAGGTCGAAGAACCCGTCCGCATCAAGTATGAGCTGGCCGACGGTGCCAGCACCTTCGATCAATTCGCTGTCGTCGTTGGCGACAACGCGAAAGTCCCTCTCATCATGGACGTGCAGTCCGCGGCCGATGCCGCCGGCTACGCCGCCTTCCAGACCCGCGTCAAAGTGGGGAAGGGCGCGGAAGTGAACCTCGTCCAGATCCACCGCGCCGCGACCGGCTACCACATCATCGATGACTTCGGTGCCGACGTCGACGAGACCGGTTCCTTCAAAGCGATCCAGATCGCCTTCACCGGCAAAGAGAACGACCTCGGCGGACATGTGGAGCTGAACGGCGACAAGGCGTCCTGCTTCATCCGCAGCGGTTACCTCACCGCCGATGACCACGTCATGGACATCAACTACTACGTCAATCACCTTGGAAAAGAGTGCGAGACGGATATCTATACCTCCGGCGTCCTTCGCGACAAATGTCTCAAGGTCTTCCGGACCACCATCGACTTCCAGCCGGGCGCTGTGAAGTCCCAGGGCGAAGAGAACGAGAACGTCCTTCTCATGAACAACGGTGTCACCAACAAGACCGTTCCGACCATCCTCTGCGGTGAGGAAGACGTCTCCGGTGAACACGGCTGCACCGTCGGCCGCCTCGCGGACGACCTGATCTTCTACCTCGAATCCCGCGGCATCCCGAGTGAAGAGATCTATGAGATGATGGCCAAGGCCAGACTGGAAGCCACCATCCGGCAGATCCCCGACGAGAAGACCGTCGAGGAACTGGTAGAGTTCAACAACAATCTGTAAATCGCCCGAGCGGTAGAAAGAAGAAGCATATTATGATCGATGTAAACAAAGTGCGGGCCGACTTCCCGTTCTTCGGAGCCATGGACCTCGCGTACCTCGACAACTCTGCGACCTCGCAGACCCCGAAGTGCGTGCTGGACGCGGAATGGCAGTTCTATGTGGACTCCAATGCGAACCCGTTCCGCGGCATCTATGAACTCTCCGAGCGCGCGACCAGTGCCTATGAACACGGCCGTGAGACCGTGAAGGACTTCATCCATGCGAAGAGCACGAAGGAAGTCGTTTTCACCCGCAACGCTTCCGAGAGCCTGAACCTCGTTGCCTACAGCTTCGCGCCGATGGTGCTCGAAGCGGGCGATGAGATCCTGGTCTCCATCCTGGAGCACCACAGCAACATGCTGCCCTGGCGGATGGCCGCGGAAAAGGCCGGCGCCACGGTGAAATACCTCGAAGTCGACATCACGGGCGAAGTGACCGCGGAGATGGTCGCCGAAGCCCTGACGCCGAAGACGAAGATCTTCGCCATCACCCAGGTCTCGAACATCATGGGCCGCGAGAACGACATCAAGACGTTCGCGAAACTGTGCCATGACAACGGGACGTACATCGTCTGTGACGGCGCCCAGAGCGTGCCCCACATGCCGGTGGATGTCCAGGACCTCGACGTCGACTTCCTCGCGTTCTCCGGCCACAAGATGCTGTCGCCCATGGGCATCGGCGTCCTGTACGGCAAGGAGGAGCACCTCGCGGCCATGCCTCCGTTCCTGACGGGCGGCGAGATGATCTCCACGGTCAGCTACGACAGCATGACCTACTCGGAACTGCCTCACAAATTCGAGGCGGGCACCGTCAATGCCTCCGGCTCTGTCGCGCTGGAAGCGGCGATCAGGTATCTCCAGTCCATCGGGTTCGAGGACATCCAGGCAAGAGAGACGATGCTCTGCAAGCGCATGCTCGACGGCATCAAAGAGATCCCGCATGTCACGGTCCTCGGCTCCGACAAACCGGAAGAGCACCACGGCATCATCACGTTCAAGATCGACGGGGTCCATCCCCATGACATCTCCGCTATCTTCGCGGACAACAACGTCGCGGTCCGTGCCGGCCACCACTGCGCGCAGCCGCTGCACATCTGCCTTGGCATCCCGTCCACGACGAGAGCCAGCGTGATGTTCTACAACACCGAGGAGGAAGTCGACCGTTTCCTCGACATCCTGTCTCAGATCAGGGGGGCCATGGGCTATGGCGATTAACGCGTTTTACAATGAGATCCTGACGGATCACAACCTGCATCCGATGCACAAATACAACCTCAAAGACCCGAACCTCATCCTCGAAGGGCTGAACCCCAGCTGCGGCGATGACATCGTCCTGCAGCTCCGGATGAATGACGAGGGCATCATCGAAGACGGTTCCTACAACGGAGACGGCTGTGCGGTCTCCATGGCGTCCGCCGACATGATGCTCGACCTGGTCATCGGCAAGCACAAGGACGAGGCGAAGAGACTCGCGGACATCTTCGTGCGGATGATCAAAAAAGAGGCGACGGAAGAGGAGATCGAAGAGCTGGAAGAAGCCGGTTCTCTTCGCGACATCTCCCATATGCCGTCCCGTGTCAAGTGCGCCGTGCTCGGCTGGCATACGATGGAAGAACTCGTCGACAAAGAACCCATCCAGAACCCCGGTGAGCACTCCGGAGAGGCGGTATCCACCGAATGAATCTCTATCAGGAAATGGGCATCTCGCAAGAGGTGCGAGAGTTTTCCGAAGATATCCTCGCCGGCCTGAAAGACCGTTTCGAGGAACTGGACCGGATCGCCGAGTACAACCAGTACAAGGTCCTGCACGCCATGCAGAAGAACCGGGTGTCCGCCGAATGTTTCGCGGGGACCACGGGCTACGGCCACGATGACCTCGGTCGCGATGTACTGGAGAAAGTCTACGCCGACGTCTTCCATACGGAAGCGGCGCTCGTGCGCCCGCAGATCACCTGCGGCACCCACGCGCTGGCGACGGCGCTGTCGGCGAACCTCCTGCCGGGAGATGAACTGCTGAGCCCGGTGGGGAAGCCCTACGACACTCTGGAAGAGGTCATCGGCATCCGGGAGTCCGCCTGCTCGCTCGCCGAGTACGGCGTCTCGTACCGCCAGGTGGACCTTCTGGAGGATGGCACGTTCGACTGGGACGGCATCCGCGCCGCGGTCAACGGGAAGACGAAACTCGTCACCATCCAGCGGTCCAAGGGCTACCAGATGCGCCCGACGTTCTCGGTCGCGCAGATCGGCGAACTGATCAAGTTCGTCAAAGAGCTGAAACCGGACGTCCTCGTCATGGTGGACAACTGCTACGGCGAGTTCACCGAGACGGTGGAACCCTCCGATGTGGGAGCGGACATGGTCGTCGGGTCGCTCATCAAGAACCCGGGCGGCGGCATTGCGCCCACCGGCGGGTATATCGCGGGCTCCAGAGCCTGCGTGGACCGGTGTCTCTACCGGCTCAGCGCGCCGGGCCTCGGCCAGGACATCGGCGCGTCCCTCACGGTGAACACCGCTCTGTACCAGGGCTTCTTCTTTGCGCCGACGGTGGTCGCATCGGCGGTGAAGGGCGCCATCTTCGTGGCAGCCGCTTACGAGAAGCTCGGCTACCACGTCGTACCGGCCTCCTCGGAGCCGCGCTACGACATCATCCAGTCCATCGAACTGGGCTCGGAGGAGGCGATGCTCGCCTTCACCGCCGGCATCCAGGCCGCCGCCCCGGTGGACAGCTACGTCACTCCTGTGGCCGCTCCCATGGACGGCTATGACGACCTCGTCGTCATGGCGGCCGGCGACTTCATCCAGGGTTCGTCGATCGAACTCTCCGCCGACGGCCCCATGCGAGAGCCGTACGCCATCTACTTCCAGGGCGGGCTGACGTTCCCGCACGCCAAGCTCGGCGGCATGATGGCCCTGCAGAAGATGCTCGACGCGGGGTTGCTGAAGCTGAACGGAATACACGCAAGTGAATGATGAAAGAAAGCCAAAAGCTCTGTCCGGGCTTTTGGCTTTCACTTTTTCTTATTACGATTTTTTCTAGTATTTTTAAGCATTTTCTTATATCATTAAAATGAGGCAGGAGGCGTCGTCCGTACATCGCCTGCCCGGACATCGTCAAATACTTTCATAAAAGGAGAATGAACCATGTCTGTAGGAATCATTATTGCCATTATCGCGCTCGCACTCGTTGCCCTGATCATTATCTGGGTCATCTCGGTCCAGCGCAGACTCGTCTCCATCGATGAGCTGTGCGGCAACGCCATGTCGCAGATCGGCGTCCAGCAGAACACCCGTTGGGATGCCCTGAACGCTCTGGCAGACCTGACCAAGCAGTATGATGAGCACGAATACAACACCCTGAAAGACGTCATCGCGCACCGTCAGCCCATCACGGCGAACAGCACGGCAGCCGATGCCGAAGCCCAGGAGAACTTCCTGACCCAGGCCATGGCCCGCTTCATGGCGGTCGCGGAGCAGTATCCGGACCTGAAGGCCAACACCATGTACATCGAGACCATGCAGGGCGTCAAGCAGTACGAAGAGAACGTCCGTCTGGCCCGCATGACCTACAATGACACTGTCACCAAGTTCAACCGTGTCGTCCGTCAGTTCCCGACGAGCCTTGTCGCCGGCATGCTCGGTTTCCCGGTCAAGGATTATCTCCAGACCGAAGAGGCCAAGAAAGACATGCCCGACATGAAACGGTAAATCGCCCCAAAACGTTTTTGAGGAAACCATATGAAAAAACAACTGACACGCGTGGTGAGTACTCTTCTGGGCGTGCTGTTCCTGGCGGTCCTGACCGTCGTCCCGTCCTTTGCCTGGACCGGTGAGGGAGAGTACTACTCCATCGACGTCAATGTCACGCTCCTCGACAACGGAGACGCGCAGGTCATTGAACTCTGGGACGTGGAACTCGACGACGACTGGTCGGAACTGTTCGTCCCGAAGACCAACCTCGGTCAGATGAGCATCCGCAATATGCAGGTCAAAGACCTGACGAACGACGTCGAGTACACTTATGTCGGGGAAGACTGGGATGTCGGATCCGGCATGAGCACCGCCGACAAGCGGACCATGAAGTACCGGAAGTGCGGCATCGCGCAGCGCTCCGACGGCGGAGTCGAACTCTGCTGGGGCGTCTCGGGCAGCGGCCGGAACAAGTACCAGGTCTCTTACATCATGACCAACGTCGTCCAGAAGTACTCGGACGGCTTTGACGGCTTCCATATCCGGTTCATCAACTCGGCGCTGGATCCCGCCCCCGACCACGTCTCGGTCACCATCGACACGCAGGACGTGGAGGAGCTGACCACAGAGAATACCAAGTTCTGGGCGTTCGGCCTCATGGGCACCACCCGTCTGGAAGACGGCCGTGTCATCGTGGAGTCGGACGAGGGCGGCACGATCAATTTCTGCAACGTCATGTGCCGCTTCAACGAAGACATCTTCTATCCGGAAGTCGAGACCGGGAAGACGTTCCGCAGCCTGGTCGAACAGGCCTTTGTCGGCTCGGACTACAACATCGAAGCATACGATGACGGTACGTCCGGCGGCAACGCGGCGTCCAGCCTGGAAGACTCGTCCTCGTCCATCTTTGAAGACCTGTCGAACGATGAAGACATCGGTTTCCTGTTCGACGGGAACGGAGGCGCACGGGATATCCTCATGGCGTTCTTCATTCCCGCGATCGCGCTGCTTCTCTTTATCTTCGGCATCGGAAAAGGGTTGATGGGGTACAGTTCGAACAAGAGCGGGCTCCTGTCCCGCATCGCGTCGGACATCACCCGGAAAGAGAAAAAGGACGTCCTCTACTCGAGAGACATCCCGCTCGACGGCAGCCTTCCGGAGGCATACCTCGCCCTTGACACCATGGACGAACTGCCCGGCAAAGGCGCCATCATCGAGGCGTACCTGCTCAAATGGATGAAGAACGGCTGGGCCCGCGTCGAAGAGAGACCCGAGAAGCGTCTCGGCGGTCTGCTCGGCGAGAAGATGACCCCGTCCATCGTCTTCCTGCCCGGTTCGGCGGAAGCCACGAACGGCGTCATCACCGGCGTGGAAGAGCAGCTCTGGCGCATCCTTCACGCGGCAGCCGGGGACGACGACATCCTCCAGGAAAAAGAACTCAAGCATTATGCGCAGGCAAACTACGAGCGTCTCGAAGACTTCTTTGAGAACTCGCTCAATGAGGGCATGCGCAGTGCGAAGGCCTCTCACCGCGTCGAGGACGTGACGGAGAAGAAGCTCCTCTTCACCTCTCACCGAACGGTCCTCAGCGAGACCGGCCGGAAGAAGTTCCTCGAACTCCTGGGATTCCGGAAGTTCCTGAAAGAGTTCACCATCATCAACGAACGGGAAGCGAGAGACGTCGGCCTCTGGGGCGACTATCTGACTTACGCGGCCCTGTTCGGGATCGCCGACGAAGTGGCGGAACAGTTCAAGGAACTGGTGCCCGACTTCTTCACGAATCCGCAGGCGTACGGCTACTATGGCGCCGGCTGGGATGCGTACGACATGATCTGGATGATGCACTGGATGAACCGCTTCTCCAACACCGCGTACAACAGCTACATGGCCGGACGCTCTGCACAGGAGATCAACACCGCGTCGAGCGGTGGAGGCGGCTTCTCCTCCTTCGGTGGAGGCGGAGGCTTCTCCGGCGGCGGCATCGGAGGCGGCGGCCGATAAATACGCTGCCAACAAGACAAAATGAAAAAGGCTTCCCATCGGGAAGCCTTTTCTTATTCAATTTGTACTTCCAACAGGCCGCACCCCGTCAAACTGGAATTTGCCAAGTTCACAAAACTGGTATTTGCCAAGTTCGACAAACTGATATTTGTGCGCCCGCGCACACCATTCGACGCAGGCGGGTGCAGTGAACGGTTCGAGAGCCCGGGCATTGGCAGCCCGAACTCCGAACCTGCGGCGTCCACCATCCCGCCTGCTGAACGTTTCTCCTGGCAATAATCAGACAC
>JAZOTY010000100.1:0-12039 GCA_045657845.1 Acutalibacteraceae bacterium
TTCCTCATCGGCATGGGTGCCGCGGTCACGAACACCGCCGGCCACGCCCTCACGAACCCCAGTGTCGCGAAGATCGTCTCCGGACTGCTCTTCCCGTTCGGCCTGATCATGGTCATCCTGACCGGGGCAGAGCTCTTCACCGGCAACTGCCTCATCACCATCTCGGTCCTCGAGAAAAAAGTGGACTGGAAGGGCATGCTCCGCAACTGGTTCTATGTCTACGTCGGCAACTTCATCGGAGCCCTGCTGCTGGCTATGGCCTGCACCTACAGCGGCCCCCTGAGCTTGAACAGCAACGGCGTCGCCGTCTATACCATGAAGGTCGCCGCCGGCAAATGTGCCCTGACCTTTGGCAATGCCTTTGTACTCGGCATCCTCTGCAACGTGCTGGTCTGCATCGCGGTGGCGATGAGCCTCATGAGCAAGAACACCGTCGGCAGAGCCATCGGTGCTTACCTTCCCATCGCGTTCTTCGTCATCTGCGGCTTCGAGCACAGTGTGGCGAACATGTACTACATCACGGCCGGTCTCCTCGCGAAGAACGTTCCGGCCTATGCGGAAGCTGCCGCGGCAGCCGGGCTCGATGTCTCGGCCCTGACCTGGTGGGGCTTCCTCGTCCACAACCTGCTGCCGGTCACCCTCGGCAACATCGTCGGCGGCTGCAGCTTTGGAGCTCTCATGTGGTTCGCCCACGGCCCGGAGCAGGTCGCGACACCGGCGCCCGTCCGCATGGTCCCGAACGAGACCGTGAAAAAGACCGCCAGTTGATCGCCCGTGTCTGCCCCGCAAAAATAAGGTATTTATAGTTTGTATTTTACAAGCGCTCATATATAATTAATTGTAAGATATTTTCAAGGAGGAACTATCCCATGGCTGAATTCAAGACCGATATCCAGATCGCCCAGGAATGTGAAATGGAAAACATCCGCGTCATCGCGGAGCGCGCCGGCGTCGACGAGAAATATCTCGAAATGTACGGCAACTACAAAGCGAAAGTCGACTACAAACTCCTCAAGGACAAGGCCGACAAACCGAACGGCAAGCTGATCCTTGTCACCGCCATCAACCCGACTCCCGCCGGCGAAGGCAAGACCACTACGACCGTTGGTCTCGCGGACGGCATGAGAAAGATCGGAAAGAACGTCGTCGTCGCTCTTCGTGAGCCGTCCCTCGGCCCGGTCTTCGGCGTCAAAGGCGGCGCGGCCGGCGGCGGATATGCCCAGGTCGTTCCCATGGAAGATATCAACCTCCACTTCACCGGCGACTTCCACGCCATCGGCGCAGCCAACAACCTCATCGCGGCCATGCTCGACAACCATATCCAGCAGGGCAATGAACTTGGCGTCGACGTCAAGCAGATTACCTGGAAGCGCGCGGTCGACATGAACGACCGTCAGCTTCGAAACATCGTCAACGGCCTCGGCGGCCGCATGCAGGGCGTCCCGCGTGAGGACGGCTTCGACATCACCGTCGCGTCCGAGATCATGGCGGTCCTGTGCCTTGCGTCTGACATCACCGACCTCAAGGCACGCCTGGCCCGCATCGTCGTCGCCTACACCTTTGACGGCAAGCCCGTCACCGTCGCTGACATCAAAGCCCAGGGCGCCTGCGCCGCTCTCCTGAAAGATGCTCTGAAGCCGAACCTCGTTCAGACGCTCGAAGGCACTCCGGCGTTCATCCACGGCGGCCCGTTCGCGAACATCGCCCACGGCTGCAACTCCGTCACCGCCACCAAGATGGCGCTCAAACTCGGCGACTACGCCATCACGGAAGCCGGCTTCGGTGCCGACCTCGGCGCCGAGAAGTTCCTCGACATCAAGTGCCGCATGGCAGGCCTTGCTCCCTCCGCCGTCGTCATCGTCGCCACCGTCCGTGCCCTCAAGAACCACGGCGGTGTCGCGAAAGCCGACCTCAATAACGAAAACCTCGAAGCGCTCGAAGCCGGTCTCCCGAACCTGCTCCAGCACGTCGATAACATCAAGAACGTCTACGGTCTCCCGGTCGTCGTCGCCATCAATGCGTTCCCGACCGACACCAAGGCCGAACTCGACCTCGTCGAAGCGAAGTGCAATGAACTCGGCGTCAACGTCGCTCTGTCCGAAGTCTGGGCAAAAGGCGGCGAAGGCGGCATCGCCCTGGCCGAAGAAGTCGTCCGTCTCTGCGAAGAGCCCTCCGACTTCAAGTTCTGCTACGACGAGAACGCCTCCATCATGGAAAAACTCGAGGCCATTGCCACGAAGATCTACCATGCCGACGGCGTGGACCTGATCGAAAAGGCTCCGAAGCAGCTCCAGCAGCTCGAAGAACTCGGCTTCGACAAGATGCCGATCTGCATGGCCAAGACCCAGTACTCCTTCACGGACGACCAGACCAAGAAGGGTGCCCCGAAGGGCTTCCGCATCTCGGTCCGCAACCTCAAGGTCTCCGCGGGCGCCGGCTTCGTCGTCGCCCTCACCGGTGACATCATGACCATGCCCGGCCTGCCGAAAGTCCCGGCAGCGGAGCGCATCGACGTCGACGAGAACGGCGTCATCACCGGCCTCTTCTAAGAAGGACTTTCTGAAAGGAACACTCCCATGGACATGCAAAACAACTCCCTGGAACAATTTGCAGCAAAGCTCGCCTCCGCTGCCCCCACACCGGGCGGCGGCGGCGCGGCCGCGCTGGCAGGCGCTCTGGCCGTTGCCCTCGGCAACATGGTCGGAAGCCTTACCGTCGGCAAGAAAAAGTATGCTGACGTCGAAGACCGCATCAAAGAACTGAACGCGGCCTCCGAAGAACTCCGCGCGAAACTCCTCGCCCAGATGGACGAGGACGCCAAAGCCTTCGAGCCCCTCTCCAAAGCCTACGGCATCCCGAAGGACGCCCCCGGCAGAGATGAGGAACTCGAGCGCTGCCTCCACGCCGCCGCGGAACCGCCCATGAACATCCTCCGTCTCTCCTGTGAGGCAATGGACCTCATCGCGGAATACGCCGAAAAGGGCAGCCGCCTCGTCATCTCTGACGCGGGCTGTGCCGCCGCAATGGCGGAAGCCGCCATCCGCTCCGCCGCCCTCAACGTGGCGATCAACACCCGTCTCATGAAAGACCGGGACTACGCGGATAATATGAATGAGGAACTGGATGCTCTCGTAGAAAAGTACGTTCCCATGGCGGAAGAAGCATTCCAGCTGGTTTACGGAGGTCTGAGATGAGCACAGTATTGAAAGGCAAGCCGACCGCGGACGCGCTGGATCTGGATACCTCCGCCCGCGTGGAAGCGCTGAAGGCAAAAGGAGTCACTCCGTGTCTCGCCATCCTCCGTGTCGGCGAGCGGGAAGACGATCTCGCATATGAGCGCGGCGCTCTGAAGAGAGCCGAAAAGAACGGCGTCGCCGTCAAGCAGGTCCTCCTGCCGGAAGACGTCACGCAGGAAGCACTCCTCGCCGCCATCGACGGCCTGAACAAAGACGACGCCGTCCACGGGGTCCTTATGTTCCGTCCGCTGCCGAAACACCTTGACGAGAACGAGGCCTGTGAAGCCCTTGCCCCGGAAAAGGACGTTGACGGCATCACCCGCGGCTCCATGGCGAGCATCTATTCCGGCAAAGGCGCCGGCTTCGCGCCCTGCACGGCCGAGAGCTGTATCGAGATCCTCAAGTACAACGGCATCGAGATGTCCGGCAAACGCGCGGTCGTCATCGGCAGGAGCCTTGTCATCGGCAAACCTGTCGCCATGCTCCTCATGGCCAACAACGCCACGGTCACCGTGTGCCACAGCCGGACGAAGGACATGCCCTCCGTCGTCAAAGAGGCGGACATCGTCATTGCGTGCCTCGGCCGTGCCGAGATGATCACCGCGGACTACTTCACCCCCGGTCAGATCGTCCTGGACGTCGGCATCAACTGGTCCGAAGAGAAGGGCAAACTCGTCGGCGATGTAGCTTTTGACGAAGTCGAACCCATCGTGGAGGCCATCACCCCGGTCCCCGGCGGTGTCGGTTCCGGCACGACGGCGGTCCTCATCCGCCACGTTGTGGAAGCCGCGGAAAAAGCGGCGGAGTAAACGTCAGCAAAATAAAGCTTCTAATTCGCAGAATTGGTTATATACAGGAACGTCCACTTCCTGTATGATAATAGTGCAAAACGGGGGAGACCCCGTCAGAAATCACATATCTGGTCTGTCAGAGTAGGATAAGAGCGTAAAGTGCTGTGGGATGGGAAGTTCGCCCACAGACGAAGGGGAAGTGCCCCGCGGTTCTTATTCGCGTCCGCTGCCGACGAGAAGAGCAAATATCGCTCCTTTTGTAGCAGTGGCTGCAAAAGGAGCGTTTTGTACTTTTGCATGCCGCGCTTTGACTTTCTCAGGTCCAAAACTCGAGAAAGAAGGAACAACTATGATGAACAACACTGCCACGAGAGAGGGGAATCGTATGAACGTGCCCATCTGGAAACGAGAACTGTCGATCAACACACAGCAGTTAGTCACGATGGCGCTGCTGGTCGCCCTCGACATCGTCCTGTCCCGCTTCGGGTCCATCAACCTCTGGAACACCCGCATCGGCTTCGGCTTCGTGCCCATCGTCGTCGCCGGTATGCTCCTCGGCCCGTTCAAAGCGGCCGTCACCGCCGCTGTCGCCGATGTCATCGGCGCTCTGCTGGTGCCCACCGGCGCTTTCTTCCCGCCGCTGACCGTGACGGCCATCCTCCGCGGCATCCTCTACGGTGTCATGCTCAAGTATGTGCCGGAGTACATGGCGAAGGTCATCGACGACCCGAAGAAGTACCAGAGAGCCTGGATCGGCGTCTGCGCCGCCACCACACTGTTCGACCAGCTCGCCTTTGGCATGCTGCTGCAGTCCTACTGGCTGAGTCTTCTTTACGGCTCGCCCTACACCGGCATGATGGCCTCCCGCGTTCTGCAGATCGCCATTCTCATCCCGGTCGAGTTCGTCGTCCTCGTCTTCCTGCCGAGGCTCACCGACAAACTCCAGCCCTACCTGCAAAGCTCCAAAAAGGGAAGATGACCCCCTGAAGAAATACAGAAAAAGGATCCGAACGCGCCTGCGTCCGGACCCTTTTTTGCACGGTAGCCAGTTGTTCGAAATTAGTGAAATAGTGCTTTCTTTCAACATAGGAATCCTATATAATGATAGTGTAAAAGTCTGCGGCAAACACATGGTCTGCCGCAGATCAACCCAACCAAGGAGGAGCAAATCATGAGCTATAAACTGGTATTAGTCAGACACGGTGAGTCCGAGTGGAACAAGGCCAACCTGTTCACCGGCTGGACCGATGTCGACCTTTCCGAAGCCGGTGTCGAAGAAGCCAAACGCGGCGGTCAGCTGCTGAAAGAGGAAGGCTTCGAATTCGACATCTGCTACACCTCTTACCTCAAGAGAGCCATCCACACCGCAAACAACGTGCTGCAGGAACTCGATCAGGAGTACATCCCGGTCATCCGCGCATGGCAGCTGAACGAGAAACATTACGGCGTGCTCCAGGGCCTCAACAAGGCCGAGACAGCCGCGAAGTACGGCGACGACCAGGTCAAGATCTGGAGACGTTCCTTCGACGTCGCTCCGCCCGAACTGGCTGACGATGACGAGCGCAACCCGAAGAACCAGAAGATGTTCAAAACGGTCCCCGCTGACGAACTCCCGGCGACCGAGTCCCTGAAGACGTGTATCGCCCGCGTGGTGCCGTATTTCGAGAACGTCATCGTTCCGGACCTCAAAGCCGGCAAGACCGTCCTCATCGCCGCGCACGGCAACTCCCTGCGTTCTCTCGTCATGTACCTCGACGAGCTGACTCCCGAGGAGATCCTCGAAGTCAACATCCCGACCGCCATCCCGCTGTACTATGAGCTCGACGAAGAGACCCTGAAACCCATCAGCCACCGTTACCTCATCTCCGAAGAGGAACTGAAGGCCAAGATGGACGCCGTTGCCAACCAGGGCAAAGCCGCCAAGTAAGAAAAGAACCAAAAAGAGCGACCTCGCAGGAGGCCGCTCTTTTTATGATCGAAAACAATTAGAAAAGATCGGTGTCGTCAGGGTCATCTTCGCCCTGCCGTTTTCTGTCCTTTCTCAGGTGATAGAAGAGATATCCGAGGAAGGCGAGAGCACAGGCGAGGAGGATGGCGCTCTTGAACCAGTCAAGGCCCTTGGTGCGGACGACGCCCTGTTCCGCCGCGTTCGAGATGTTTTCCCGGAAAAGGTGCTCGGTGAGGTCCATGATCTTGTTGGCCTCTTTGGAGCCGTCCTTGTAGACGCCGTCTTCGATGCCGTACTCTTCCAGTTCGAGGTCGGTCGTGTACAGGCTTGCGGCTCCGCTGTTGATGCGGTAGATCTGCATGGAGTTGCGTACGAAATACCCGTCAAAGTCGAGGTCGACATGGCCTTTTTTGCAGTACCAGAGACCGAAGGGGTTCTCGGCGACGCCGGTGAACGTCTTGTCGACTTTGCCCTTGCGGCAGTACCACCAGCCGTTTTCGGCGGTCGGCGCCACACCGGTGTAGTCCGTCTTTTCTTTACTGCGTTTATTGCAGGCCCACCAGGTGCCGTCCTTCTGCTTCAGGATGATGAGGTCCGAAAACTTCGTTTTCCCGATCTTCGTTGTGGTCGACCGTGTGGTCGAAGAAGAGGAGACCGTAGTGCCCCGGGCAAATTTCGCAGAGCTTGAAAGGGCGGCTGCGGAAGCGGCAGTCAGAAGCAAAACCAGCAGGATGGAAAGCCCTGACACGAGGATGGAATGAATGTTTTTTCTTATCATAGGGGGTTCTCCCGTTCGTGTTTTTCGTCGATTATAATAATGAAACAAAACGAAGTCCGCGTCAAGTGTGTCATATTGACCGAAAAAAGTCGAACAACTGTGACAAAAAATACCGTTCGACCGCGCTCCTATACATTGTATGCAAAAAAATAGTTACAATTTATTCACATCATGTGGTATAGTAGGGGTTGTATGAACAACCTCTTTGCAAAAGAAATGAAAACAAAGGAGAACAATAATGGGGAGCACAGAAAAAAAGTTCAACATCCTCGATGAAGCCAACCAGGGCTTCAAAGTCTACCATGTCGAAGAGATGAAAGACCTCTTCGAAGGTCGTGAGAACCTTCCGTCCTACCGGATGTTCAGCACCAAATGGGGCGAAAACGGTCACCGCGGTCTCAAGATGATCGAGGAAGAGTATAACCGTTCCTGGTACAGCTGCATCCGAGAGATCTGGATGAAGAAAAAAGCGAAAGCCGAGATGGTTTTCTACAGAGGCAACGTCATCGGTCGGAAAGAGACCTTTGACATCGCCGACAAGACAGCGGAAGCTCTGCTCGCGCTCGGCGTCAAAAAGGGCGACGAGATCCCCTGCTGCCTGTCCAACGTACCTGCCGTTGCATTCCTGATGCTGGGCGCCAACAAGATCGGTGCCAAACTCAACTGCTTCGGCGGCCACTACGATCCGAAGTTCATCAAGGTCATCCTCAAAGAGACCAGCAACAAAGTCCTGTTCGTCACCGATGATGAGTACGGCAAGATCAAAGACATCGTCACGAAGTCTGACCTCAAGAATGTCGTCGTCATCTCCCTTGCGGACTATCTTCCGAAAGACCCGTCGAAGTGCAAGGATTATGAAGAGGATTTCGACAAATACTATCATTATGAGAACAAGGCGGTCGACTATGTCGCTGCCAGTAAGAAGAACCATATGACCTGGTTCCAGTTCCTGGACAAGGCTGCGAAATTCAAGGGCAAGGTCGTCGACGACAACGATCTCGACACCGAGTTCCTGGTCACCTATACCTCCGGCTCCACCAAGATCGGCTTCCCGAAGCGTGAAGTGCACCGGAACCGCTCCCTGACCACCGTCGGCATCTTCCACGATCCCGACCTCTGCGGCAACCCCTCTGCCAAGAACCTTCGCGGTCTGGCACTCATCCATACTGACTCCGACACGAACCTCATCACCATGATCTCCGACTCCTTCTTCACGGGCTGGTCCATCGCCTTTGAGCCGGAGTATGACAGAGATGACTTCCTGGAGTACCTCGTCGTCAGCAAGCCGAACTTCTGCCTGGCCACCACCAACTTCCTTCTGAAGGCGGCCCGTCAGTACCTCATCGAGAAGAGACTCGGCAGCCGCAAGATGCCCTGGCTCCTTGCCATCATGGCAGTCGGTGAAGGCTGCACCGCCGGTGAAGAACGTTTCATCAACACCTGGTTCCGCAAGGCACACGCCGGCTGGGGCGTCAACATCACCGGCCCCATCCGCCTTCCGATCGTCACGGTCGGCCTCGGCGGCGGCGACACCGAACACGGCGGCATCTACTACTCTCTGTTCCACCGTATGAACCAGGTCCTGAAGGCTCCGACCCTGAAGGGCGAGGCCTACGGTATGATGCCCGTTCCCTATGCACACTGCTGCGTCCTCAGAAAGAACGAAGACGGCGAATATGAAGAGTGCGACTACTACGAGAACGGTATCATCGTCGCGAACTCTGCCACCACGATGGCCCGCTATAAGAACGACTGGGAAAAGACCAAGGCCCTTGTCATCACCGACAAGTACGGCATCGACTGGGTCTCCTGCAACGTCTTCGGCTACATCGACCGGACCGGCGCCATCCATATGAAGGATCGTGTCGACAGCCAGGTCGTTCTGGAAGACGGTACGGTCGTCTTCCCGTACAAGATCGCGGACGAAGCTCAGAAGGACGTCAAGAACCTTCTCTCCACCGTGGTCACCACGACCGAAGAGAACGGCAAGACCTACTTCATCGTCAACTTCCAGTACAGCCCGCTGCGTAAGGACCATAAGCACGACATCGTCCGTGCTCTGGACGCCCGCATGAAGAAAGAATTCCCCGACATCCACGACCACATCCGGTACCGCCGCTTCGCGGAGCGCTATCCGTTCCCCGTCACCGGCGCCGGCAAGAGAAGTGTCGTCGAAGTCATCAACATGGGCATGGACTACACCTTCAAGCTGGAGAACGGCAAGAAGGTCTGGACCGGCAAACACGAAAAAGCTGCCGACCCGAAAAAGGCCGACAAGAGCTTCTTCTAAGCCGCCGAACCGCAAAACAAATAAGGACCTCCGTTTTGGAGGTCCTTTTTTCGTTGATCGATGGGGTTGGCGATTTACGCGTCAGCCTCTTTCTGAGCCTCTGCCTCAAGGGCTTTGCGCTCTGCTTCGGAGAGCTGTTTCTCGCCGGCGCGTTCCGCGACGTCGTTCGTGTCGATGGTGGCGCGGAAGACGTAGAACCGCTGGTACAGGTACTCGGTGATGAAGTTCAGCGCCATGGTGCCGATGAGGACGACGTAGTTGTTCACGCCGAGGTTCTCCGCGAAGAAGTTGCCGCCGATGGTCGTCAGCGGGGTGAAGACCAGGTAGAAACAGAAGGTCTGGAACATGGCCTTCGGAACATTGTTCGCGGACCGGTAGGTGAACTTGCGGTTCAGGGTGAAGTTCCAGAGGACAGAGAGGACCAGGGCGATGAGGTAACTCGGCCAGTACGGCCAGTTCATCGTCTCATTCAGGAGTGTGAACGACAGGGTCTCGATGATGCCTGCGCTGCCGGCGCAAAGCGCATACTTGATGACCCGGAGCGTCTCCTTGACTTTGGTGCTCTTGCCCTGCTTGACTTTGATCTCTTCTGCCATAGCTTTTCCACCTTCTGCACGGATGTATCGCTGCGGTTGATGATATGTTTCATCCATTATAAACAATCGTGAAACGCCGTGTCAATGAGTTTCGGCTCACCCCTCTCGAATCTCGCTATGTATGTATTTTCTTTTCAAATATTGATAAGTTGATTTTAGCGTGTTAAATTATGTGTATAATGTAAGATAAGTCGAAACATTTAAACATTTCTTGCACTGTAAGGATAGTTAAAAGTTGTATCGGAAGTAGGGAGATTACATGAAGTACCAAGACGAGTATATGACGATCTACGAAGACTTCAAACGCAATTCGAAGTTCTTCCAGGCGATCGGCAATGAGACCAGACAGGGGATCCTGCTGTTCCTCATCGCGTCCGGTGAAAAAGGCGCTCGCGTCAACGAGATCACGGAAAATGCGCATCTGTCCCGTCCCGCGGTCTCTCATCACCTGAACGTGCTGAAGGATGCCGGCATCATCCACTGCCGCCCCGAAGGCACCAGCCACTATTACTATATCTCGATCAAGCAGCATCTGCCGCATATCCACAAACTGAATCAGGATGTTGGCGCGTTCCTGAGAGAGTATTACAAAGACGATGAAGAGGAGCTCAGCAACTTCGCAAAGATGGGCATCCCTCTCAAATGAGTCTTGCGCTGACGGAAACCGAACGAGGCACCGGTATGACCGGTGCCTCGTTTTCGTTTGTCTGGCGTTTATTCGATTTCGAGCACGGTGACTTCCGAAGGCAGCGGCTCCGGTTTGTCGTCGATCCGGAAGCGGACGTTGTGACCGCCGTAAGTGAGACCGTACACCCGTTCCGGATCTTTCTGGTACGGGGGTCGGGGGTCGTTGCCGAGGATGCCGACAAGTTCGGCCTCCATCTCTTCGTCGAGGCCTGCCGCGACGGCGAACGTGTGGAGCTCGTCCCCGTTGACCAGTTTCAGCCGGAGGTCGGTGGCGCCGGTCGTGAATCCGGAGGACGCCTCCGGGATCGAGTCGGAATAGGGCATATAGGGCTTGATGTCATAGATGGGCGTCCCGTCCATGAGGTCGACGCCCGAGACGACGATCTGCGGGCCCTCCGGCAGGACCGTCTTGTACCGGATGAGTTCCCGGCCCGGGTTGTATCTCTCGTCGGTCTCATCACCGATCATGGTCGCCGGCAGGTAGATGCATTCCAGCTTGACGACAGACATGCCGATGTCGTTGGGACGGAAGGGCGCGCGGGTGGCATATACGCCCCGGCGCAGGTTGCCGCCGAGCCGCGGGGGCCGGACCGTGGCGGCATACGGTGCATCGCCATAGAACCCGTGAAGGCCCTCCGTGTCATTTTCGGAAAAGCCCCAGAGGAGCCAGATGTGGGAATAGCCCTCAAGGCCGCGCAGCGCGTCCGCGCAGCGGTAGTCCGGCTCGAAGGTGATGACGCCGGTCAGTTCCGGGACCACGCCCGCCTGGCGGGGAAGTCCGAACTTGCCGGTGAGGTTCGTATGGATGTAGGCGATGGGCTCGATGGTATGCTGTGCCATGGAACGTCCTTTCTCTTGAATAAGATATCAAGAAATACTAAAATACTATAGAACATTATAACATAGACGAACTCATAGAAGGAGAACCGACGTGACGTTTGATAAAACAGTCGTGAACTACCAGCCGGAGATGACCGTCCGGGCCGCGGACCTGCCGCTGCCCCAGCGTGTTTACGCCGGCATCCACCTCGACAACATCTGCCGCAATGTGCAGTGGTATATGGACCATACCGGACCGGACACGAAGACCATGGCCGTCATCAAGACCGACGCCTATGGCCACGGTGCCGTCATGGTCGCGAAAGCCCTTCAGAAGATCGGGGTCGACGCGTTCGCGGTCGCCACGGTGGAAGAAGGGGTCGAGCTGCGGGAGCACGGTGTGACCGAACCCATCCTCGTCCTCGGCTATGTCTTCCCGGACATGCTGAAGACCGCGATCGACTACGAGCTGACCCTGACGGTCTTCCAGGAAGGCAACGCCGTCATGCTGTCCATTGTCGCGGGGACCATCGGCAAGACCGCGCACATCCACCTGAAGCTCGACACCGGCATGGGCCGCATCGGGTTCGTGCCGCATGAGGAAGGGTCCGCGGAACGGAAAGAGCTCCTCAAGACCATCGAGGGCATCTTCCTGCTGCCGAACCTCTCCGTCGACGGCATCTTCACGCACTTCGCGAAAGCGGACTGGGCGGACAAGACGTTCATGAACGAACAGATCGCCCTCTTCAAGAGCACGGTCGCGGACCTGGAGGCGAGAGGGCTCGACCTCGGCATCCGCCACATGTGCAACTCCGCCGCCGGCATGGAAAAAGACGACGACTTCTTCGACATGGTCCGCGTCGGCATCACGGTCTACGGACTCTGGCCGTCGGA
>JAZOTY010000101.1:0-9385 GCA_045657845.1 Acutalibacteraceae bacterium
TGCCTATGTCACCAAGGAAGATGTCGCGAAGAAGCTCTTCGACGAGATCGCTCCGAAGTATGCTGACGTCAACGGCGGTTACACCCGGATCACCAAGACCGGCCCGCGTCGCGGAGATGCCGCAGAGATGTGCATCATCGAGCTCCTGTAAGCTCGGTCGACAACACCATACAAAACCGAGTCCTGTGTCATTCGACACAGAACTTTTTTTGTGCTTTGTACCATTTTGGGACGAATCGCCTTATCGCTATACACCGTTTATTTTTTAACTAAAACAGGGGAATGACAGGATATTGTCATAACAAATATTACAAACTCATTCCTTTGTCTAAATAAATTGTACTTAAGTTGACAATGTGAATATTATCATTAAAATATATACTGTACCTTGTTAAAGAAATAACAACAAACAGAAAGTGTGAATCATGACAACCGTTTAGCATGCATGGAAGTGTATCGCCCAAAAGTAGCGAAACAGAGCCAAAAACTGCGCAGCGGTCATTTTCATGTTCGACATCTGTTTGCCTTTTCCGTTGAGCAAAAAATGTCAAGCAACACAGAAATGTTTATGTTATTCTGAAGGTGGAATTACATTTCTGCGCGGTCCGTTGGGAGAAGAAGAGGACATCGCAGTCAGGCAATAAAATGGAAAACAAATGAAGGAGGTAGTTTATGGAAACGAAAACCAAAGTGGCATTCCTCGGCACCGCGGAACAGGAAGCGGAGCTGCTGGCCGCCATTGAGGAAATGAAGGGCACTCCCGGCGCTCTCATGCCAGTCATGCAGAAAGCCCAGGAGATCTATGGGTATCTTCCCATCGAAGTCCAGAGCATCATTTCCGACGCAATGGACGTTCCGATCGAAAAGATCTACGGAGTCGCCACCTTCTATGCGCAGTTTGCGCTGGCCCCGAAGGGAGAAAACGAAGTTTCGGTGTGCCTCGGCACAGCGTGCTACGTCAAGGGGTCACAGGCGATCTACGACAAGATCTCGGAAGTCCTGGAAATCGGAGAAGGAGAATGCACCCCCGATCGCAAATTCTCTCTGGTCTCCTGCCGTTGCGTCGGCGCATGCGGTCTGGCTCCGGTCATGATCGTCGGCGAAGATGTCTATGGACGGATGACCCCTGACCAGGTAGAAGATGTCCTGAATAAATACCGGTAAAGACCCCGAGGTGGTATTTTGAAGATCCAAGAGATCGTCAGACTGCTGGACGCGGATGTGCTGAGCGGCGCCGACAAGCTGGACGAGGATGTGTCCTCGGCCTTCGGCTCCGACATGATGAGCGAGGTGCTCGCCTACGTTCAGGACCAGGGTGTCCTGCTGACGGGGCTCGTGAATGAGCAGATCGTACGCACGGCCGCCATGATGAACATGTACTGTATCATCATGGTCCGCGGAAAACAGCCGACCGACAATATGAAAGAAATGGCAGAGGAGAACGACCTGGTTCTGCTGACTACGGAACTCACGATGTACGAGACGAGTGGCATTCTGTACACCAACGGTCTGAACCCTGCAGGGCATTCCTATGTCTGAACTGGTAACGCTCCACTACGACGTTGACGGAAACGATTTCGCGGCGGCCGGAGAGGCCTCCATGAAAATCAAGAAAGAGCTTCGTAATCTGGGCTTCCCGCAGGATGTGATACGGCGGATCGCGATCGCCGTATACGAAGGCGAGATCAACATGGTCATCCATGCTGACGGCGGGACCGCGGATGTAAGTATTGGACTGGACGAGATCGACATCGTGCTGGCGGACAAGGGTCCGGGGATCCCGGACGTCGAGAAAGCCATGCAGAAAGGATGGTCCACGGCTTCGGAAGAAGTCCGTTCAGCCGGTTTCGGTGCCGGTATGGGCCTGCCCAACATGAAGAAAAACACCGATGAGATGGAGATCGAGACCGAAGTCGGTGTCGGTACGACCATCCATATGAAAGTATACGTAGCGTAAGTACGTTGGAAGGAGGCATGCGGTATATGGCAAATGTACGTCATTCCGTCGCATTGACTCTGGAAAAGTGTAAGGGTTGTACCCATTGTCTGCAGCGCTGCCCGACGGAGGCCATCCGCATCCGGGACGGACACGCGCAGATCACCACTACGCTCTGTATCGACTGCGGTGAATGCATCCGGACCTGCGGGTATCAGGCAAAACACGCCGAGAGCGACCCCTTCGAATGCATTCAGGATTACAAATTCAAGATCGCGCTGCCCGCCCCTGCACTCTATGGGCAGTTCGACCATCTCGATGACATCAACTATGTGCTGGACGGCCTCCTGAAGATCGGCTTCGATGACATTTTCGAAGTGGCGCAGGCAGCCGAACTGGTCTCCGGATATTCCCGCCGCTACATCATGCGGGAAGACGTTCCGAAACCGGTCATCAGCTCTGCCTGTCCCGTGATCGGGCGGCTCATCTCCATTCGCTATCCCGATCTTGTGGACAATGTCCTGCCGCTCCACCCGCCGGTGGATATGGCAGCGAAACTGGCCCGCACGCTGGCGAAGAAAGAACACCCGGAACTGAAGGACGAAGACATCGGCATCTTCTTCATCTCGCCCTGTCCCGCCAAGGTCTCGTACCTGAAGCAGGAGGCAGCGGAAGATCGTCGGCTGGTGGATGGCGTCCTCAGCATGTCGGACATCTACAAACGCCTCGTGTTGATCATGAAGCGCGGCGATGCACCGCCTCCGCGCACCAGGACCGGCCAGATAGGCATCCGCTGGGCCGGCTCCGGAGGAGAGGCGAAAGCGCTCTCGAAGCACCGCCATCTGGCAGCGTCCGGCATCGAAAATGTCATCAAAGTATTGGACAGCATCGACAACGACACGTTACCGGACCTCGACTTCATCGAACTCAACGCCTGTCCGGGCGGCTGTGTCGGCGGCGTGCTCGCAGTGGAAAACCCGTTCGTTGCCCGGTCCCGTCTCCTCTATGTCGAGAAGGGTATGCCGGAAGCGGTGAACTGGGACTTCTCCCGGCCGAAGCAGGAGGAGAGCATCGAGATCCCGGAAGACTACTTCCTGGAAGAGATGCTGGTCTACGAGCCGCCGGCAGCACTGGATGAAGATCGCCGACAGGCGCTTCTGAAGCGCATGCAGATCGAACAGCTGGTCGAGGAACTTCCCTCACTGGACTGCGGCGCCTGCGGAGCTCCGACCTGTCGGGCTCTGGCGGAGGACATCGTCCGGGGAACGGCATGCAAAGACGATTGTGTGATGCTGAGCCGCGTCAGGAACGTGGAAAAGGAGGATGACGCATGACCGTACAGGAACTTGTCGATCGTATGGGACTGACCCCGGTCGCGCTCCCGCATCCGGAAACGGAAGTCCTTTCCGGCTATGTGGGCGATATGCCATCCTGGGTCATGGGCAATGCCTCGGAAGGCTGCGCCTGGATCACCATCCTCAATAACCGCAACATTGCGGCGGTGGCAGTGCTTCTCGAAATGGCATGTGTCATCGTCACCGAAGGTGCCGAGGTCTCGGACGAAGTGGCGGCTGTCGCCATGGCACAGGACGTGAACATCCTGTGCACCGGACAGAGTTCTTTCGACACCGTGGCAAGAATGGCGGAACTCTTATGAGAAAGGTTTATGTCGACCTGCACAACCACTCCTGTCTGTCTCCCTGCGGGGAAGACGAGATGGTGCCCGCCCTGGTGGCGGGGCTCCACAAACTGGCGGGGGTCGATGTGGCAGCATTGACGGACCACAATGCGACCCGGAACTGTCCGGCCTTTTTCGAAGCGGCGGAGGCCTACGGCCTGTCCCCGCTGGCAGGCATGGAACTGACGACCGCGGAAGACATCCACGTCGTCTGTCTGTTTCTCACCTGCGAGGAGGCGGCAGCCTTTGAGGAAAAGGTCTATGAACACCGGGTCCTCATCCCGAACAAAGTACACATATTCGGAAATCAGCTGATCGTCGACGCCAATGACAGGGTCATCGGAGAAGAACCGTATTTCCTGACCAACGCGACGACGCTGACACTGGAAGAGGCCTATGAGCTGGCGACCTCCATGGGAGGTGTCTGCTACCCGGCCCACGTCGATCGCCCCGCGAACGGGCTCATCGCCATCCTCGGCGATCTCCCGGACAGACCGGCCTACCGGTTCGCGGAGTTCAACGACCCCGCGAACATCGAACCCTACCGGGAAAAGCATCCGAAACTGAGGGACATGGAAGTGATCTACGGATCCGACGCCCACCGTCCCGACGCGGTCCCGGAGGAGGCGGTCTTCTCGATCGAGGTCGACGACGAGGGGACCCCGGCAGAAGCGGTCTTCCGCTATCTGAAAGGGGGCTGAGGCGTGCAGGAACTCTCTCTGAACATCCTGGACATCACAATGAACGGTATCGCGGCGGGAGCCGACACGATGTGCATCGACATCGAGGAAAACTACCCTGCCATGACCATCACCATCCGGGACAACGGCTGCGGCCTTGACGAAGAGACGCTGGAAAAACTCCGCGACCCGTTTTTTACGAGCCGGACCACCCGCAAAGTCGGGATGGGCGTCCCGCTCTTCGAAATGCAGGCCGAGATGACCGGCGGGAATCTCGAGATCTCGTCGGTGGAAGCGCCGGCCGAAGGACACGGGACCACGTTCACCGCTCTGTTCTTCATGCACAATATCAACTTTGTGCCGCTGGGGGACATGGTCTCGACCCTCATCACCCTCATCCAGGGCAATCCGAACATCGATTTTATCTATCATCACCACACAGCGGGCGGCTCCGTTGAGCTGGACATGCGCGAAGTCAGGGAAACATTGGGCGATGTACCCGTCAACGAACCGGACGTCCTGCTGTGGCTGCAATCTTATTTAGAAGAACAGTATGAAGCTATCAAGGAAGGAGAACGCTTATGAAGAGTTTGGAAGAACTCGCTCGTATCCGTGAACAAACAAAAGCGAAGATCGCTCTCCGTGAAAAGGAAGGCGCCGTACGCGTTGTCGTCGGTATGGCGACCTGCGGCATCGCCGCCGGTGCGCGTCCGGTCCTTTCCACCTTCGTCGAAGAGGTCAACGGCTCCGGCATCGGCGACAAAGTCAGTGTCGAACAGACCGGCTGCATCGGCATCTGCCAGTATGAGCCCGTTGTCGAGATCTTTGACGGCGATGAGAAGACGACCTACGTCAAGATGACTGCGGACAAGGCGAAACGCGTCGTGGCAGAGCATCTCGTCAAGGGCAATGTCGTCACCGAGTACACGATCGGCGCCGCGAAGGTCTGACGGAAAGGAAGGGCATTATTATGATAAGATCTCATGTTATGATCTGCGGCGGTTCCGGTTGTACCGCCAGCGGAAGCAAAGCATTACAGGAGACCATGGAAAAAGAACTGGTGGCAAAAGACCTCCAGGATGAAGTCAAGATCGTCCAGACCGGCTGCTTCGGTCTCTGCGAACTCGGCCCCATCATGGTCATCTACCCCGGCGATGTCTTCTACAGCCGTGTTACGGTCGACGACATCCCTGAAATCGTGGAGGAGCACCTGCTGAAAGGCCGGATCGTCGAGCGCCTTGTTCACAACGATGAAGTCCTTCAGGAGCAGATCACCTCTCTGAACGATACGAGCTTCTACCAGGTCCAGAAGAGAGTCGCGCTCAAGAACTGCGGCCTCATCGACCCGGAGAGCATCGATGAATATCTGGCGATGGACGGCTATGTCGCTCTGCAGAAAGTCCTGCAGGAGATGACGCCGGATGACGTCATCCAGGTCATGCTGGACTCCGGCCTCCGCGGACGCGGCGGCGCCGGCTTCCCGACGGGCCTCAAGTGGAAATTCGCCAAAGGCTATGACGCCCCGCAGAAGTTCGTCTGCTGTAACGCGGACGAAGGCGACCCCGGCGCGTTCATGGACCGTTCCATCCTGGAAGGCGACCCGCACGTGGTCCTCGAAGCCATGACGATCGCCGGCTACGCGATCGGCGCGAATCAGGGTTACATCTACGTCCGTGCAGAGTACCCGATCGCGGTCCAGCGTCTGAAGATCGCCCTTGACCAGGCCCACGAGTACGGCCTGCTCGGCAAGAACATCATGGAGACCGGGTTCGACTTCGATATCGACATCCGCCTCGGCGCCGGCGCGTTCGTCTGCGGTGAGGAGACGGCTCTCATGACCTCCATCGAAGGCAACCGCGGTGAGCCGCGTCCCCGTCCTCCGTTCCCGGCCGAAAAGGGTCTGTTCCAGAGCCCGTCCATCCTGAACAACGTTGAGACCTGGGCCAACATCCCCCAGATCATTCTGAACGGTCCGGAATGGTTCGCGGCAATGGGTACCGAGAAGTCCAAAGGCACCAAAGTCTTCGCCCTCGGCGGCAAGATCAAACATACCGGTCTTGTCGAGATCCCGATGGGCACCACCCTTCGCACCGTCATCGAAGAAGTCGGCGGCGGTATCCCGAACGGCAAGAAATTCAAAGCGGCACAGACCGGCGGCCCGTCCGGCGGCTGTATCCCCGCCTCCCACATCGACGTCCAGATGGACTATGAACACCTTGCCGAGATCGGCTCTATCATGGGCTCCGGCGGACTCATCGTCATGGACGAAGATAACTGCATGGTCGATATCGCGAAGTTCTTCCTGAAGTTCACGGTCGATGAATCCTGCGGTAAATGCACGCCCTGCCGCATCGGTACCAGAAGAATGCTCGAGATCCTCGACCGCATCACCGAAGGCAAAGGCACTCTGGAAGATATCGACAAACTGGAAGAGCTCGCCTACTACATCAAGGAGAACGCGCTTTGCGGCCTTGGTCAGACGGCTCCGAACCCGGTCCTGTCCACCATCCGTTTCTTCCGCGATGAGTACATCGCCCACATCGAGGACAAGAAGTGCCCCGCCGGCGTATGCTCCGCGCTGCTCTCCTATGTCATCGACCCGGAGAAATGTATCGGCTGCACCATGTGTCAGCGGAACTGCCCGGCCGACGCCATCTTTGTCACCGATTACACGGCAGAGGGCCACAAGCGTCCGTCGCTCGCCATCGACACCGAGAAGTGCATCAAGTGCGGAGCCTGCATCAGCAACTGCAAGTTCGGCGCTATTTCGAAGCAGTAAGGAGGAACGTTCATGGATACCATTACTTTAAAAATCGATGGAGTAGAAGTGACGGTCCCCAAGGGATATACAGTTCTTCAGGCTGCCCATGAAGCGGCCATCAAGATCCCGACACTCTGCTACCTCAAAGAGATCAACGAGATCGGCGCCTGCCGCATGTGTCTCGTCGAAGTCAAAGGCTCCCCGAAACTCGCCGCGGCCTGCGTGTTCCCGGCCGGCGACGGGATGGAAGTTTTCACCAACACCCCGAGGATCATCGAAAACCGCAAAAAGACCCTCCAGCTGATCCTCTCCAACCACAGAAAAGAATGCCTGTCCTGTGTCCGTTCCGGCAATTGTGAGCTCCAGAAGCTCTGCCAGGAATACGGCATCGAAGACGAGGACTACTATGCAGGCGAGAACCCGGTCTTCAAGATCGACGACTCCGCTGCGCACATGGTCCGCGACAATTCGAAGTGCATCCTCTGCCGCCGCTGTGTCGCCGCCTGTACGGTGAGCCAGGGCATCGGCTGCATCGGCGCGAACGAGCGCGGTTTCGACACGAACATCGGTTCCGTGTTCGATCTCCCGCTGGCTCAGACCTCCTGCATCCACTGTGGACAGTGCATCACGGCCTGCCCCGTCGGCGCCATCTACGAGAAAGACTCCGTCGACGATGTCTTTGCCGCGATCCACGATCCGAGCAAACACGTCCTTGTCCAGGTCGCTCCCGCCGTCCGTGCCGGTCTTGCCGAAGAGTTCGGCAAACCCATCGGCACCGACGCCCAGGGCAAGATGGCCGCAGCCATGCGCAGACTCGGCTTCGACAAGGTCTTCGATACGCTGTTCTCCGCCCACCTCACCATCATGGAAGAGGCGCACGAGTTCATCGACCGTGTCTCGAACGGCGGCGTCCTGCCGATGATCACGTCCTGCTCGCCGGGATGGATCAAGTTCTGCGAGACCTACTATCCGGACATGATCCCCAATCTGTCCACCTGTAAATCGCCCCAGGGTATGTTCGGCGCGGTGGCCAAGAGCTACTATGCCGAAAAAGAGGGCATCGACCCGAAGGATATCGTCATGGTCTCCATCATGCCCTGTACCGCGAAGAAGTTCGAGTACCAGAGACCTGAGATGAACATCGACGGCCTCCGGGACAACGACTACGTCCTGACGACCCGTGAGTTCGGCCGCATGATCAAGCGCGCCGGCATCAACTGGGATATGCTTCCCGAAGAAGACTTCGACCTGCCGCTCGGCCTCGGTACCGGCGCAGCCGTCATCTTCGGCGCCACCGGCGGTGTCATGGAAGCGGCACTTCGTACCGCTGTCGAGACCCTCACCGGTGAAGAGCTCCCGAGCGTCGACTTCGAAGACGTCCGCGGCCTCAAGGACATCCGCACCGCGACCTACGAAGTGGCCGGCCTCACCGTCCGTGTCGCCGTCACCTCCGGTCTGGCGAACGCCCGCAAACTCCTTGACATGGTCAAGGCCGGCGAGCTTGAGGTCGACTTCATCGAAGTCATGGCCTGCCCCGGCGGCTGCGTCAACGGCGGCGGTCAGCCTCAGGTCCATGCGGAGATCCGCAACTTTGTCGACATCCGTGCGGAGCGTGCCAAAGTCCTCTATGCTCTGGACGCCGGCAACGCCATTCGGAAGTCCCACGAGAACCCCGCCATCAAGGAGATCTACGAGACCTACCTCGGCGAGCCCGGTTCTCATCTCTCCCACAAACTCCTTCATACGACTTATACACCGCGCAAAGTCAACGGCAACTGGGAATGATCGAACCATACATTAGTAATGTTTGACAGGCAAAGCCCCCGGCACGCTGCCCCTCTGCAGCCCCGGGGGCTTTGTTCTGCTTGACAGAGTGCCCCGGAAGTGCTATAACATGCGGTGAAAACGAGGTGTTGAACATGAAGAACTACATCGCCAAACGGGGCGGGGCACTGCTGGCGCTCCTGATGACCGCGGTCCTCGCGCTGTCGTTCGCCGGCTGCAAAAAGGCGTCGGAAAAGATGGACGAGGCAGTCTATGGCGGACTTGACAAAGTACAAAACCTGAGTGAATCGGAGTACGGTTCCGCACAGGAGATCGTGGACCTCTACTCCGCGAAGATGGAACAGCAGGCGAAAGCGCTCGGCAAGGAGCTGAAGAAAGAAGCTCCGGCCCGGTACAGACAGGACGGGACGCTGGCGGTCCTCCTCAAGGAGAAGACCGGTGTGCTGGCAAAGCTCTATGGAAAAGGCAGCACCGAAGTCTCGAAATATGTCCTCTATACGGACGGATCAGACGAGTCGGCGACCGGGTATGTGGACGCCCTCTAT
>JAZOTY010000102.1:0-5456 GCA_045657845.1 Acutalibacteraceae bacterium
CACGCACGGCGGAGGCATCTCCTATGACGGCACGTTTGTCTGGGTCGCGAAGGACAACGAGCGGAAGATGAGCGCGGTCCTGTTCTCGGAACTCGAGCGCGTCATCGACTACGGCTTCGGCACGGTCCGGTACCTCACGACGGTCAACGTCAAGTGCCAGGCCAGCTTCACCATCACGTACGGAGACCGCATGTGGGTCGGCAACACGTTCTCCCGAACGACCGGCACGCTGGTCGGGTTCCGGGTGAAAAACGTGCTCGGCATCCCGCGGCTCGTGCGGGACGGTGAGATCGAGATGCCGGTCCTCGCCCAGGGCGCCATGCTGGCGGACATTGACGACAAGACCTATCTCGCCATCTCGGTGTCCGGCGGCCGCGTGAACCCCTCGACGGTCTACCGCTATGAAGTCGACATGTCCAAAGTCGAGAAGGGCAAAGTGCTGAAACTCGAGGACTGCAGAGACCTCGGCACTCTGGAACTGCCGCCGATGATGGAGGAGATCACCATAGACCCCGAGACGCTCGCGGTGTATACTCAGTTTGAGAGCGCGTCCAGTCCGTACAGCGCCGTCGAAGGCAACCCCTGCAAGTCCATCGTCGACCGCGTCTGCATCAGCACGCTCAAAGACTGGTTCCCGGAAGTCTAAGCTTCGTTGCTTTTGCCTTTGATCGGGTTCCGGCGAAAGAGGCCGCCGATCCACTTGCCATCCCGAACCGCGCGCCCTCCCGCAGTTGCTCTGGGCTTTCCCCCAAGCGTCTCTGCGGCACTCGTTTCGCCTCCCTTTGCCTCATATCAAAAGGGAGGCAAAAGCAAACCAGGAAAGGAGCTTCATATGCTCAGTAGAATAAAGCCACTTTTATCGCTTGTCGTAATTGCTTTACTTCTCACATCTTTCTTCACCGGTTGCGTCACAGCTCAGCCCGTCGAAAGAGAGAATGTCAAGAAAACGACATCCGCGCAGAAGACACAGAAGACGAAAACCATCGACAAGAATGGTTCCTATACCAGCAAAGACGATGTGGCGCTGTACATCCACACGTACGGCGAACTGCCGAAGAACTTCATCACGAAGAAAGAAGCCGAGCGGCTCGGCTGGGACGGCGGTCCCCTCGAGCCCTATGCCCCGGGCAAGAGCATCG
Organism: Acutalibacteraceae bacterium; assembly: GCA_045657845.1. Taxonomy (GTDB): domain Bacteria; phylum Bacillota; class Clostridia; order Oscillospirales; family Acutalibacteraceae; genus RUG420. Next base: position 1,140 of record JAZOTY010000102.1, read on the forward strand.
GCGGCAGCTACTTTGGCAACTATGAAGGCAAGCTTCCGAAGAAGAAAGGCCGCACGTATTACGAGTGCGACATCGACACGAAAGGCAAACGAAGCCGCGGGCCGAAACGGATCGTCTATTCGACGGACGGCCTCATCTACTACACGCCTGACCACTACGAGACCTTTGAACTGTTATACGGAGAGGAGTAACGACGATGGCAGAAACAAAAAGAGATTGGGACAACCTGACGGTCGACCTCTCCAACATCAAAACGGTCGAGGAACTGCACGCCGAACTGAAGGCGGCATTCGAGTTCCCGGACTACTACGGCGGGAACCTTGACGCATTCCACGACTGCCTCACCGACATCGCGGTCACCGCGACGGAAGCGGACCCGGTCGTCGTCACGTTCGCCGGCTACAAGAAAGCGAAACGCGCCCTCGGCAGCGACTTCCACAACTTCCGCAACGTCCTGAACGACGTCTCGGAAGAGTACCCCGACTTCGTCGTCGAGTGGAGGCGCAAAGCTTAAAGAATCAACGAAAATAAAGAAGGCATAACAAAGTTCGCAACTAGTTACAATCGTACCGGAGCGCTCGCCGAGAGGCGATAGAATCTTACTTCTCGCGAGGAACGGACCTTGTAACGAGGGGCGAACCTTTGTTATGCCAATTATTATTACTTGTCTCAGTCTTCGAGTGTGGCCGCCACTTCTTCGAGCAGCGAGATGATGGGCAGCTTCTGCGGGCAGGCGCCTTCGCACTGGCCGCAGACAATGCAGTCGGACGCTTTGACGCCGGCCGACTTCACGTCGTTCCCGTAGGAGAACTTCGCGCGTTTGGTGTTGCCGTAGATCTTGTGCCAGTTCATCGCCTCAAAGAAATCCGGGATCGGGATGTTCATCGGGCAGCCGGGCATGCAGTAATGGCAGGCCGTGCAGTTGATCTGGTCGATCGACTTGAGCGCGTGCTGCGCCGCTCCGACGGTCCCCAGTTCGTTGAGGTCCAGCGGGTCGAAATGCCGCATGTAGGAGAGGTTGTCCTCCATTTGCTCGAGGTTCGACATGCCGGAGAGGACCACCATGACGTTGTCGAGGGACGCCGCGTAGCGGACCGCCCAGGACGCATAGGAAAAGTCAGCCCCCATGGTCGCGTTGGCTTTGTCGAAGACTTCCGCGACCGGCGCGGGAGGCGCGGCCAGCGTACCGCCTTTGACCGGCTCCATGACCACGACGGGCTTTTCGTACTGACAGGCCACTTCATAGATGGCGCGGGACTGCACGGCCGGGTTCTCCATGTCCGCATAGTTGATCTGCAGCTGGACGAACTCCGCGCCGGGGTGTTTGGTCAGCATCTCTTCGAGAAGCTCCGGTGTCGCGTGGAACGAGAAGCCCCAGTGTCTGACCAGGCCTTTCTCCTTCAGCTCCTCCATGTACTCCCAGAGGTGCCAGTCCTCATAGCGCTCCCAGTTGTTGTCCTGGATGGCGTGGAGCAGATAGAAGTCCACATAGTCCGTGCCGAGGCGTTCGAGGCTCGTATAGATCTGCTGCTTGGCCTCTTCTTCCGAGTTGCAGGCCAGCCAGGCGTTGAGCTTGGTGGCGATGGTAAAAGACTCTCTCGGGTAGCGTTCGACGAGCGCGGCGCGCATCGCCTTCTCCGACGCCCCGTCTTTGCCGTAGACATACGCGGTGTCGAAGTACGTGCAGCCGGCCTCCATGAACTTGTCGACCATCTGTTTGACCTGTTCAATGTCGGTGTGTTCCCCGTCCTCCAGCATCGGAAGACGCATGAACCCGAACCCGAGTTTCTTGATCTCTTTCCCAAAATGTGTCATGTGGTCTTCCCTCCCTGGGGGGTCGTTTACGAAAGTTTGTTGTAAGTCTCGTCGTCAACAGGTTCCAGCCACTCATTGCTGCCGTTCACAGCCGGGATCTCCTGCGCGATGTGCGACATCCAGGAGTCCTTCGCGGCGCCGTGCCAGTGCTTGACGTTGGCGGGAATGTTGATGATGGTGCCGGGGGTCAGTTTGACGGGCTCTTTCCCCCATTCCTGATACCAGCCGGTACCGGCGACACAGATGAGCATCTGTCCGCCGCCCTCCTCGGCGTGGTGGATATGCCAGTTGTTGCGGCAGCCCGGCTCGAACGTGACGTTGAAGGTCGGGACCTGCTCAGTGGTCAGCGGAGCGAGATAGCTCTGTCCGACGAAGAACTGGGCATATGCGTCGTTCGGGTCGCCAACAGGCAGGAACAGGCAGTGCTTCGCGTACTCCTCGACGGTGTCGAACTGACACTTGTCGTCCTTACAGCAACAGCAGCACTCTTTGGCGGGAGCCTCGTCCTCGTCCTTCCAGACGTCCTTTGCCAGACGGAAGACAGCCCACCCCTTCGGCCAGCCCACATACATGGTGGCGTGAGTGATGATGGCGGCGATCTCGTCTTTGGTCACGCCGTGCGCCTTCGCGTTCTGCAGGTGGTAAACGAGGGAGCTGTCGGTGGTGCCGGACGCCATCAGAGAGACGACGGTGATGATGCACTTCTGCTTGACGCTGATCGCCTCTTCATTCCAGACTTCTCCGAAGAGCACGTCATCGTTGAGGTGTGCGAACATGGGGGCGAACTCGCCGAGCTGGTCTCTGCCGGCGGTCTGTACGATCTTCTCTGCCATAAATATCCTTCTTTCTATTGCGGTAACAGCTTGTGCTATAGATTATAACATAAAGCAGAACATCCGGGACAGCCACAACTGCCCCGGTATTCTGTATCGATTTTTACTTCAGATTCTTTTCGAAGAACTCGACGAGTTTGTCGAAGGGGATGTAGTCCTTGTCGCCGCCGTCATAGAGGTCGGTGTGAGAAGCGCCGGGAACGATGACGAGTTCCTTGTTGTCGCCCTTCAGCTTCTTGAAGGCATCCTTGCCCATGTAGAGGGAGTGCGCCTTTTCACCGTGCAGGACCATGACCGCATTCTGGATCTCGTCGGCATACTCAAGGAATTTGAAGTTGCTGAACGGAATGTTGGACGTGATGTTCCAGCCGTCAGTGGAGTTGCCGGAGCGCTCGTGGTAACCGCGCTCGGTCTTGTAGTAATCATAATAGTCTTTGACGAAGTACGGAGCGTCTTCCGGAAGCGGATCGACGACACCGCCGCCGCGGGTGTACTGACCGGCTTTGTAGTCCTCGGTGCGTTGCTTCGAGAACGCTTCACGCTGCGCCTGACGGGCTTCCGCGTTGTCGTCCGCGTCGAAGTAGCCGTTGGCTGCTATGCGGGTCATGTCATACATGGTGGAAGCGACGGTCGCTTTGATGCGGGTGTCAGCAGCCGCTGCGTTGATGGCAATGCCGCCCCAGCCGCAGATGCCGATGATGCCGATCTTTTCGGGGTCGACGTTCTCCTGTACAGACAGGAAGTCGACAGCAGCGGAGAAGTCTTCGGTGTTGATGTCAGGAGAAGCCATTCTTCTGGGCATGCCGCCGGACTCACCGGTGAAGGACGGGTCGAACGCGATGGTCAGGAAACCACGCTCTGCCATGGTCTGCGCATAGAGACCGGAACTCTGTTCTTTGACGGCACCGAAGGGACCGGAGACCGCGATGGCGGGCAGTTTGCCTTTGGCATCTTTCGGGGTATACATGTCAGCGGCAAGGGTGATGCCGTAGCGGTTGATGAACGTGACCTTCTTGTGGTCGACTTTATCGCTCTTCGGGAAGACCTTGTCCCACTCTTCCGTGAGGTCAAGTTTCTCGAGCTGTGCAAATTCGGTGGTCATCATTTTAGGGTCCTCCTTGGTTTCCTTTGTTTCAGTCGTTTTGCTGCAGCCGGCCAGAACGAACGACAGCAGCAAGAGGGCGATCAGCAATACTCGTGTTTTCTTCATGTCAACGTCCTCCTCATTGTTTCTTCTTCAGCGAGTAGGTCAAGTAGTCGATACAGTCGATCTGTTTCTGACCTTCGTGGACTTTGTCCAGGAGAGCGTTCTTCTGATTCTGCAGAAGCCTGCTCAGCGTGTTCCAGTCGCCGTCTTCGTAGCACTCGCAGCAGCGCGCTTTCAGTGCATCGCCACAGCCGGCATCGGTCAATGCCTGCGCAAAGACTGCGGATTTGTCGGTCGCATTCGCCATGCTCTCCCCTCCTTACGACCCCAGTATATCGCCCGGGCAGAGAAATTACCAATATCTATGTTTTATATCAAGACATTCTATTTCTCTATATCTCGTGGTATACTGGAATGGATCATTCCGGGGCGATATACCGCCCCTTTTCAGGAGGCCACTATGGAAGTCCGTACCCTTACCTATTTTCTCGAGATCGCGCGCGAAGGCAACATGACGAGAGC
>JAZOTY010000103.1:0-57314 GCA_045657845.1 Acutalibacteraceae bacterium
CCCTTCGCCGAGGACCGCCTCTGCTTCCGCCGTCCGTCCGGCGCTCTTGACTTCATATTCTTTGTAAGCATCCGTGCCGGAGTATTCCTCTCTGGCACGTTTTGCATATTCCTCCAGTTTGGTTTTGTCGAATGCTTTGAAATCCATCATGGTTATCCTTTCACGGGTACTGTTTTTTGATGTCGTGTTTTTGTCCTGAGCGGTCCGCAGGTCATCTGCCAGGCGGATCAGCCCCTCGAGGCGTTCCTTCTTCAGCGTCAGGAGTTCGACCTGATGCCGGAGCGCTTTTTCTTTGTCATGGGCAGGACTGTCGAGAATGGCTTTGATTTCCTTCAGCGGGAACTCCAGTTCCCGGAAAAGAAGGATCTCCTGCAGCGTCGCGAGCTGCTCCTCTTCATACAGCCGGTACCCGGCCTCCGTCCGTTCGCTTGGAGCCAGCAGACCAATATTGTCGTAATACTGCAGTGTCCGGATACTGACCCCGCTGAGATCACTGACCTGTTTGACGGTCAATCCATTCACAACGCTTGCCTCATTCACAACGCTTGCCTCATTTCTATTCGTCATCGTTCTCTATGATAGAGGTCTTCTCCAAGACCAACTATAGCATAAACCATGACGTAACGTCAGGGTCAACCCCTCACCAAACTGATATTGTCGCATTTTCCATGATTACCGCCTGTTTCCCTGTTTTTGACGAAAGAGGCGGTAAACAATGGGACACTTTTCGGCGTTGGAAGGCGTAATTACCGCCTGTTTTCCCGATTTGACGGAAATAGGCGGTAATAATTTGGGCTCTTTTCGGAGTGGTCAAACAAAAATACCGCCTGTTTTCTCTATTTCAAACTATTAGGCGGTAAAAAGTCGGAAAACCTCTTGTTTGGGTGCTTGGTTTTACCTCCTGATTTCTTGTTTTTGGCATTTTAGGCGGTAAAAAACGAGAAGCCTACCCAGATGGTCTTTAAAAATTACCGCCTGTTTCCCTGATTTCAGCAAAACAGGCGGTAAATGACGCCGCTGCTCGTCGGAAGTTCATGGAGTCGGGGCAAAAAGCCCTTTGGTCCAGAACCTGCGGCGCCTCCTCGCACCGGCTGAACAGTTCTCCTGCAGGCCGAAGGGCAGACTTGACCTTTGGCCTGTTGTCTGCTCCATGCCACGGGGCGGAGGGGAAGTCAAGGGCTGGGCAAGGGGACAGAGACTTGAAAAAGCAGCGCTGGTGGCCTGCCGCAAAGCGGGCAAAGCCCCTTTACTTGCCCGGAGCACCGTGGCACCAACGCCCGAAGGGTAATGTTATAAAGCTCGACAAATACAGGTTTGCAGGGTGGAAAGATGGCGCGATCTTGTTAAAGGAAGCGTATGTGAAACAGAGCACGCATGATAAACACTATAATTTGGAAAAAGTGGGTTGACTTCGGGGGAGCGGGCCTATATAATAGTGGAGCTGTAAAGAGAAAAGACTTTACAGGTGGCCGGCGCAAAGCCGGATTTTTCTGGAAACGGAGGTCGAAGGCAGTGGCGAAGAATTTCGAGCAGATCAATCTTCTTCTGGACTTTTACGGCAGCATGCTGACCGAGCGCCAGAGAAGTTTCCTCGAGTACTACTACGAAGATGACCTGTCACTGGCGGAGATCGCCGAAAACGAAGGGATCACCCGACAGGGTGTCCGTGACGCGATCAAGCGCGCCGAAGGGCAGCTCTACCAGATGGAGGAGCGCCTGGGGCTCGCAAAACGGTTCGCTGAAGTGCAGAAAGGTCTCAAAGAGATCGACGAAGCGGCGGAGAGCATCTACGAATGCAACATGAGAACGGGCCTGTCCCGGGAGATCAATGAGGCATGCGTGAAGATCCGTTTCCTCGCCGGCGCCCTCAGCGAATAAAGGAGAAGCACATGGCATTTGAAGGACTGTCAGACAGACTTGAAGGTGCTTTCAAGCGTCTGAAAAGCAAAGGTTCCCTGAATGAACAAGACGTACGTGAAGCCATGCGCGAAGTCCGGCTTGCTTTACTGGAAGCGGACGTCAGCTATAAAGTCGCAAAGGACTTCACGGCGAAAGTCACGGAACGGGCCATCGGCGCCCAGGTCATGTCCAGCCTGACGCCTGCACAGATGGTCATCAAGATCGTCAACGAAGAACTCACGGAACTCATGGGCGGCACACAGACCCGCCTCGCGGAGGCACAGCATCCGCCCACCATCATCATGATGGTCGGCCTTCAGGGTTCCGGTAAAACCACACACTGTGCGAAGATCGCCAAGAAACTGAAGGGCGAAGGCCACCGGCCCCTGCTGGTCGCCTGCGACGTCTACCGTCCCGCCGCCATCAAGCAGTTGCAGGTGGTCGGTCAAAACGCCGGTGTCCCCGTGTTCGAAGCCGGACAGGGCGACCCCGTCGAGATCGCACAGAACGGTATCCGCCTGGCGAAAGACCAGGGCTACGACTACGTCTTCATCGACACCGCCGGTCGTCTCCATGTAGACGAACAGCTCATGCAGGAACTGCAGAACATCAAAGCTGCGGTCCACCCGCACGAGATCCTGCTGGTCGTCGACTCCATGACCGGTCAGGACGCCGTCAACGTTGCATCATCGTTTAACGAACAGGTCGGCATCGACGGCATCGTCCTCACCAAGCTGGACGGTGACACCCGCGGAGGTGCCGCACTTTCCGCACGGGCCATTACCGGCAAGCCCATCAAATTTTCCGGTACCGGTGAGAAGCTCGACGACCTCGAGTACTTCCACCCGGACAGAATGGCTTCCCGCATCCTCGGCATGGGCGATATGCTGTCGCTCATCGAACGGGCGGAGCAGCAATACTCCGACGAGGAAGCCGAGAAGATGGAGAAGAAACTCCGCAAGAACAAGTTCGACATGAACGACCTGCTCGACAACCTGCAGAAGGTCCGCAAACTCGGCCCGCTGAAGGACGTCCTCGGAATGCTCCCGGGCGTCGGCGGCCAGCTGAAAGACGTGGACATCGACGAGCACCAGTTCGACCGCATCCAGGCCCTCATCCTCTCGATGACGCCGCAGGAGCGGGAGAAACCCGAGATCCTCGACGCCTCGCGCAAACGCCGCATCGCCGCGGGGTCCGGTCAGAAGGTCGAAGACGTCAATCGCCTGCTTGCCCAGTACAAGCAGATGCAGAAAATGTTCAAACAGATGAACAGCAAAAAAGCCAGAAAACAGTTACAGAGACTGACAGCAAACGGGAATATGGACGGCCTCAAGGACCTCGATATCACCAAGCTCGGTATGTAACCTGAAAAACATTGGAGGAAAATAACCATGGCAGTGAAAATCAGACTTAGAAGAATGGGCGCCAAGAGACAGCCGTCCTATCGTGTTGTTGTCGCAGATTCCAGATATCCGCGCGACGGCCGTTTCATCGAAGAGATCGGTTTCTATGATCCCACCAAGAGCCCGTCCGTCATCCGGATCGATAACGAGAAAGCTCAGCAGTGGCTCAAGAACGGCGCACAGCCGACCGATACCGTTCGGGCTCTCCTGAAGAAGTCCGGCGCGATCCAGTAAGCGGAGGCGCGACATGCAGGAATTACTCACCAGCATCGCCCAGGGTCTCGTCGAAGACCCGGCCAGCGTGACTGTCACTGTGGACGAGCCGAATGAGAACGGTGTCACCGTATACCATCTCCATGTGGCCGCCGACGACATGGGCAGAGTCATTGGCAAGCAGGGGCGTATCGCCAAAGCCATCCGCACGGTCATGAGAGCCGCAGCCAACCGCGCTGAGACCCGCATCGCCGTCGAGATCGACTGATCGTAAACGAACAGGGTATCTGCCACACCGCAGGTACCCTTTTGTTTTTCCGAAGGAGGAGCCCGATGAAACTTCCATATCTGGAACTCGGCAAAGTGCAGAACACCCATGGCGTCCATGGCGAGCTGCGCGTCGAACCCTGGTGCGACACCCCGGACCTGTTCGACGTCATCGAGACCGTCTATCTCAAAAAGGACGGGAAGGAGCCGTACCGTGTGGTCTCCTGGAGACCGCACAAACACCTCGTGCTCCTGACGCTGGCCGGCGTGGGCGATGTGGACACGGCAGCCCGGCTCAAGAACCGCATCCTCTATGTGGAGCGCGACGCCATCGCGGACACTCTTCCGGAGGGGAAACACTTCATCGCCGAGATGCTCGGATGTGAGGTCCGGAACGCCGATGACGAGTCGATCGTTTACGGCGAGCTCACGGACGTCTTCAACCGCGGCGCCAACAACGTCTGGGAGATCCGAAACGGGGACCGAGAGTACCTGATGCCGGACATCCCGGGGATCGTCGTGTCCGTGGACATCGAGGAGGAGGTCGCTCTGGTGCGGCCCATCCCCGGCATCTTTGACGACGCGGAGGAAGTGCGATGAGGATCGATATCATGACCCTGTTCCCGGAGATGTGCGAGGCGTTCCTCTCCGAGAGCATCATCGGCAGGGCCCGGGCCGCGGGACACGTGGATATCCGCTGTGTCAACATCCGGGACTACGCCGGCAACAGACACAACCGGGTGGACGACTACCCCTACGGCGGCGGGACCGGAATGGTCATGCAGCCGGGCCCCATCTATGACTGCTACAGGGCCGTCACGGAGGACGGGGCGAGGAAGTGCCACCTCATTTACCTGACGCCTCAGGGAAAGACCCTGACCCAGGAGCGGGTCCGGGAACTGTCTGAACTGGATGACCTCGTGCTCCTGTGCGGCCACTATGAAGGGGTCGACGAGCGGGTCATCGAGGAGATCGTCGACGAAGAGATCTCCATCGGGGACTACGTCCTCACCGGCGGGGAACTGCCCGCCCTCATCCTGGCAGACAGCATCTCGAGGATGCTGCCCGGGGTCCTCGCGAACGAGGACGCCTTCACGCAGGAGAGCCATTACGGCCATCTCCTCGAGTACCCCCAGTACACCCGTCCCGCCGAGTGGCAGGGCCGGGAAGTGCCGGAAGTGCTGCTCTCCGGAGACCACGGGAAAGTGGACCGGTGGCGGCTCGAACAGGCCGTGGCCCGCACGCTCGAGCGCCGGCCGGACATGCTGGAGGCCGCCGAGGCGTCCGGCAAACTGACGAAAGAAGAGAAAGAGATCCTTGACGCAGGAAAGGGCGAATGAGACCTGACCGGTCGATCGCCCGGAGGAGGGATTCCACATTTGGTGGTATTCTGCAGAATGGCCACTAAATACAGGTTTTTTGAAAAACCGAAACTGTATTGATAGTACAAAATAAGGTCAAAAAAACTGTGAAATCTCCACAAACTGGATTTGGAAAAGCCTTTCTGGTTTGTCCGCTCAAACGAAAAATGGGAAACGCCTTCGATTTGGCGATTTTTCTCATTGACGAGGGGTATCTCCTTGCATATAATATTCAAGAAATTTGTTCAACAACTATTTTTCTTTTCAATCATGTGAGGGAATTTGCTATGTATGTCAAAAGCGTAAAAGTTCAGAATCAGGTTGGTTTACATGCCCGCCCGGCAACGTTCTTCATCCAGAAGGCCAACGAGTTCAAGTCCAGCATCTGGGTCGAGAAAGACGAGAGACGCGTCAACGCCAAGTCCCTGCTCGGCGTTCTGTCCCTTGGCATCATGGGCGGCACCGACATCAAGATCATGGCCGGCGGCTCCGATGAAGAGGAAGCAGTCGACGCTCTGGTCGCGCTTGTCGAGTCCGGCTTCGCTGAATAATCGATACCAATAGAAAAGATCCTGAGCACACTGCCTCGGCGGTGTGCTTGTTCTGTTATAATAAGAAAAAAGGGAGGTGAAGTACATGGAGAACCCGAAGATGAAAGACCTGCGGGAAAAGGCGATGCGCCTGCCGCTGGTCCCCGGCGTCTACATCATGAAGAACGCGAAGGGGGAAGTCATCTATATCGGCAAGGCAAAAGTCCTGAAGAACCGGGTCAGCCAGTACTTCGGCTCTCAGAACAACCACTCGACGAAGGTCCGCCGCATGGTGGAGAACGTCCGGGACTTCGACTACATCCTCTGCGGCAGCGAGTTCGAAGCGCTCATCCTCGAGTGCAGCCTCATCAAGCAGAACATGCCGAAGTACAACATCCTTTTGAAGGATGACAAGGGCTACCGCTATGTGAAGATCACGAACGAGGAGTGGCGCCGCATCCGGTATGTCAAACAGAAGCAGGAAGAGGACGCGAAGTACATCGGACCGTACCTCTCCGGTTTCGTGGTCAGCGAGTCGGTCGATGCCGCTCTGAAGATCTTCAAGCTGCCTGACTGCAACCGGTCGTTCCCCGGCACCGGACCCAACATAAGACCCTGTCTTCGCTACTACATCGGGCAGTGCGGCGCGCCCTGCTGCGGGAAGATCACGCTCGACGACTACAACGCGGCCGTCGACGAGGCGATCGAGTTCCTCAAAGGGGAAGTGAAGCGCGGCGGTACGAAGGAATACGTCGAGCTCCTCGAGCAGCGGATGAACGCTTACGCCGAGAACCTCGAGTTCGAGCGCGCCGCCGAGATGCGCGACCGCCTGAACGCCATCAAACGGATCTCGGAAAAACAGAAAGTCATCTTCTCCGGGGACGACACCGAAGACGTGTTCTCCCTCGCGCGAGAAGACGACCGCATCTGTTTCAACGTCCTTCGCATCAACGAAGGGCGGCTCTCCTCCAGTGAGACGTACTTCACCGAACTGGACGAGACCCTCGAAAACACCCGCGCCGAGATGCTGAAACGCTACTATACCGTTCACGACGACATCCCGTCCAAGATCATCCTGGACGGCACCGCCGCGGACGACGAGCTCATCGAGCAGTGGCTGACGGAGCGGTCGGGTCGGAAATGCCGGCTCGTCGTCCCGCAGAAAGGCCGGCAGCTCGAGCTCTCCCAGATGTCGAAGAACAACGCCTATGAGAAACTCGCGCAGACGCACAAGCGGTCCAAAGCGGACACCGCGGTCATCGAGCTCGGCGAGCTGCTCGGCCTTTCGAGCCCGCCCGAGTTCATCGAGTCCTACGACATCTCCCATACGGCGGGCACCGATGCCGTCGGCGGCATGGTCGTCTTCAAAAACGGCGTCCCGTACAAAGATTCCTACCGGAAGTTCACGATCAGAGAAGCCGTCGGCGGAGACGACTACGGCAGCATGGAAGAAGTCCTCGACCGCCGGTTCTCTCACTACTTCAAAGACCTGGAGGAACTGAAGGAAAAGGCAGAGGCAGACGGAAAAGACCTCGAGGAACTGCTGAAGAACGCGAAGGGCTTCGCGAGGCTCCCGGACCTCATCCTGATGGACGGCGGCCTCGGCCAGGTCCATTCGGCGCAGAAGATCCTGCGCAAGTACGACCTCGACATCCCCATCTTCGGCATGGTCAAGGACTCGAAGCACCGAACGCGCGCCATCGCGCACGACGGGGGAGAGATCTCCATCTCGGGAACTCGAAAAGTCTTCGCGCTCGTCACCGGCATCCAGGATGAAGTCCACCGCTACGCCATCGGGTTCCACCACCAGAAGCACGCCAAAGGCGCCCGGAAGAGCGCTCTCACCGACATCCCCGGCATCGGGCCGAAGAAGGCGGAGATCCTCTGGAAAGAATTCAAGACGCTCGACGCCATCCGCCGGGCGGACATCGCGGAACTCGCTTCGGTGCCCGGCATCTCGAATGCAGACGCTGTCAACATCAAAAAAGTGCTTCATTATAATTAGTTTATAGAGTTGACAAACAAAGTGCCGATATGAGACAATAAACTGCATTAATAGGAGGAGTCTTCCCATGAGAGTCATTTCGGGAACGGCACGCGGCATGCGGCTGACCACTCTGGAAGGGCTGGACGTCCGACCCACGACCGACAAGGTCAAGGAGTCGATGTTCAATATCGTCCAGTTCGACATCGAAGGCAGACGGGTCCTCGACCTGTTCGCCGGGTCCGGCCAGCTCGGCATCGAAGCGCTGAGTCGCGGCGCGGAACACGCCACCTTCGTGGACCGCAGTCCGAAGTCCGTCTCCGTCATCCGAAAGAATCTCGAACACACGAAACTGGCGCCCCTCGCCACGGTTCGTCAGGAAGAGTCCGGAACATTCCTGTTAAAGACCCGGGACACCTTCGACCTCGCGTTCCTCGACCCGCCTTACGGGCAGGGACTCATTGGCGCGGTCCTGCCGGAACTGGTCGAACACATGTCCGACTACGGCATCATCCTCTGTGAGACGTCCCGGGACGAAACACTCCCCGAGTCGGTCGGGGACTTCTATGCGGCAAAGACGTACCGCTACGGAAAGATCCAGCTGACGCTCTACCGCAAGAAGGAGGACGAAACATGAAAACCGCCATTTGCCCCGGCAGTTTCGACCCTGTGACCAACGGGCACCTCGATGTCATTGAACGCGCGTCGAAGATCTTCGACGAAGTCTACGTGGTCGTCATGACGAACTACCAGAAGATCGGCAGCACGACTTTTACGGAAGCCGAGAGGGTCGACCTCATCGAACGCAGCATCGGGCATCTCCCGAACGTCAGGGTCGACACCTACAACGGGCTCCTCGCGGACTATGCCGCGGAACACGACATCCACATCATCGTCAAAGGTCTGCGGGCCGTCTCGGACTTCGAGAACGAGTTCCAGCAGTCCATCGCCAACAAACACATCAACAATAGTCTCGATACGGTCTTCCTGCCCAGTTCGGAGAACCACATGTTCCTGAGTTCGAGCTTCATCAAGCAGATCGGTCAGCTCGGCGGCGACATCTCCGACTTCGTACCGGAACCGGTGAGAGACGACATCATAAAAAGATTAAGGAAGGAATAACCATCATGGCACAGATTGAAGATTATCTTGACGAAATTGAAGAACTCCTTGAAAGTGGGAGAGGCAGTGCTTTCTCCGGAAAAACAAGTGTAGATGCGGACGCCATCAAGACCGTCATCGAAGATATGCGCCTGGATATTCCGGAAGAGATCAAGCAGGCCAAGATCCTTGCGACCGAACGTCGCGAGATCATCAACCGCGCCAATCAGGAAGCTGACCGCATCGTGGAGGACGCCAAGTCCAGAAGCCGCGAGTACCTGACGGCAGCTGAGATGCGCGTAAAAGAACTGACCGAAAAGGCCAGCAAGAGCTCCGAAAAGGAACTCAAAGACGCTCATGCCGGTGCCCAGAAGATCCTCGAAGAGGCACGTGCGCAGGCCGATGGTCTCATTGCCCGTGAGAACATCGTCAAAGAAGCGAAGACCACCGCTGAGACCCTCAACGCCGAAGCGGAGAAATACCTGTCCGACGCGAAGGAAGGCGCCGCCAAACTGACCGCGGACACCGAAGAGTCCACGACCACGCTCGTCGCCGAGACCCAGGCCAAAGTCGACGCCATGCTCGCCGAGGCCAAAGCGCAGGCCGACGCCATGGTCGAGGAAGCCAATGAAAAGGCTGCCGCCATCGGTGCCGAGGCGCAGCGCAATGCCGAGCGCACCATCCAGGACGCGGACTACACCGCTCAGACCAAGATGGAAGCCGCCAACAAGTGGGCGGTCGACCTCAAGGCCAGCGTCAGCTCCTACATCACGAACCTCGTCAACGAGACCGAGTACCGTGTTGCCAAGAGCCTCAATGAAGTCCATCAGCTCCAGGCGAACATCAACCAGTCCAGCCTCGAGAACGGCGGCCAGCGCAACGTCCGCAGCAACCAGAATGCGGTCACCGCTGCTCAGCAGAAGAACAAACGCTGAGAACATTCGGAACGCTAACGGAGCATTGTCTGACAATGCTCCGTTTTCTTCGTGAAAGGAGGGGAGTACATGCGCCTCGACAAACTGCTGGGGTCCCAGACCGACCTCAGCCGCAAAGAAGCGAGACAGGTCATCAAAGACGGCCTCGTACAGGTGGGCGATACGGTCATCCGCGACCCGGGCGCCTCCGTAGACCCGGAGAACGAGACCGTGACGGTCGCCGGCGCTCCTCTTCTCTTCAAAGAACACCTCTACCTCATGCTGAACAAGCCGGAAGGGTACATCAGCGCGACCGAAGACCGGACTCAGAAAACGGTCCTCGACCTCGTGCCGCCGGAGCTCTACCGGGACGGACTGTTCCCGGCGGGGCGGCTCGACGCGGACACCACCGGGTTCGTGCTCCTCACCGATGACGGCGCGTTCGCCCATGACATCCTTTCGCCGAAGCATCATGTGGAGAAGACGTACATCGCCACCGTGGCGGAGCCCCTCACCGAGGAGTGCCTCGCACAGGTGAGAGGCGGGATCGAACTGAAGGACGGGACGGTGTGTCTTCCCGCGGGAGTGCGGGCGCTTTCGGACCGCGAAGCCGAGCTGAAACTCGTGGAGGGAAAGTACCATCAGGTAAAGCGGATGTTCGCCGCGGCGGGCAACCGGGTCGTCGCTCTGCGCCGGACCGCGATCGGCGATGTGCCCCTCGACCCGTCCCTGGCTCCCGGAGATTGCCGGGAACTTCGAAAAGAAGAGCTTTCCATTCTCAAAACCCGCTCAAAATAGAAATCAAACGTTTTTGGTGCCGTTGTGGTTTTTCACAAACGGCATTTCATTTTTTTGGGATTTTTTTATAAAATCGTGAGCAAAATTGTTGTAATTTGAAAATCGATTGTGTATTATAGATAACGTAAGCCGTCAGAAATTGTACAAAAAGTCTAAAAAAGCAACTTTGAGGTTTTTGATATGTCCAATCGACTTTTCCAGGGTGTCATCCATCAGATGAGAGACGCCATCGACCGCACCGTCGGTGTTATCGACGAGTCCGGCACCGTCATCTCCTGCAGCGAACTCGAGCGTATCGGGGAGCAGAACAAGACCCTGATCACCGATATCTTCAATTCCAACGAACCCATCATCCTCGATGGCACGACCTACCTGTCCTTCGACTCGAGACTGCGTCATGAGTACGCCATCTTCGTCGACGGGGAAGACGAGCTTGCGGAGAAGTATGCCCGCATCCTTTCGGTCTCCTTCGGCAGCATCAAGCAGTTCTACGACGAGAAGTATGACCGCAGCAACTTTGTGAAGAACGTCATCCTCGACAACATCCTGCCGGGAGACATCTATATCAAGGCGAGAGAACTCCGGTTCAACTCCGACGCCACCCGTGTCGTCCTCCTCATCCGCATCACCGGTTCCGAGGACGCCACCGTCTTCGACGTCATCCAGAACCTGTTCCCGGACCGCAACAAGGACTTCGTCATCAACATCTCCGAGACGGACATCGCCCTCGTCAAAGAGGTCAACCCCGATGTCGACCCGAAAGACCTTGAGAACCTGGCACACTCCATCGCCGACGCCCTCAGCGCCGAGTTCTACAGCAGCGCCCAGGTCGGGATCGGCACCACCGTCGTCGGGCTCAAGGACCTGTCCCGCTCGCTGAAAGAGGCCCAGGTGGCCCTCGAAGTCGGCAAGGTCTTCGACACGGAGAAAGACATCATCAGCTACGACAACCTCGGCATCGCCCGTCTCATCTATCAGCTGCCGACCACGCTCTGCGAGATGTTCCTGTCCGAGATCTTCAAGCGCGGCTCCATCGACAGCCTCGATCAGGAGACCCTGTTCACCATCCAGCGGTTCTTCGAGAACAACCTGAACGTCTCCGAGACGTCCCGGAAGCTGTTCGTCCACCGGAACACCCTCGTCTACCGTCTCGAGAAGATCAAAAAGATCACCGGTCTCGACCTTCGCGAGTTCGACGACGCCATCGTGTTCAAAGTAGCGCTGATGGTCAAAAAATATCTTGATTCCAACCCTACAAAATTCTGATCAGATATGTTATAATGCTTCCTGTTTTATGCCGGAGAAGGTTCCCGCACGAAACGGGAGCATTTCTTTTAAGTTTATATTTAGGTAATAAGTCTATAGTAAAATACCAGATATTGTAGAATGCCAGAAGTATTTCTGAAACAATAAGGAGTTAAGCCAACGTGATCGAATTCAGAGATGTATCCAAGGTATACGACAACGGAACCGTGGCTTTGAAGGACGTCAACCTGCGGATCGACCGCGGCGAGTTCGTCTTCATCGTCGGCGCTTCCGGTGCCGGTAAGAGTACCTTCCTGAAAACCATCATGCGGGAAGAGGTCCCCACCAGCGGCAGCATCATGATCAACAACTACGATCTGACCAAGATGAGCACGCGGGAGATCCCGTACTACCGCCGGACCCTGGGCATCGTGTTCCAGGACTTCCGCCTCATCCCGAAAATGACCGTCTATGACAACGTGGCATTCGCCATGCGCGTCATTGGCGCCAGCGAGAAAGAGATCAAAAAACGTGTCCCGTACGTCCTGACGCTGGTCGGTCTGCAGGACAAGGCAAACAACATGCCGAACGAGATCTCCGGCGGCGAGCAGCAGCGTGTCGCCCTGGCCCGCGCGCTGGTCAACAACGCCAACACCATCATCGCCGACGAGCCCACCGGTAACGTGGACCCGGAGATGTCTTACGAGATCGTGGAACTGCTCGACCGCATCAATGAGAACGGTACCACCATCATCATGGTCACCCATGAACACGAACTGGTCAAACAGTTCGACCACCGCATCGTCGTCATCGACAACGGCGAAGTCGTGTCCGACATGGCGAACGGCGGTGTCCTCCACTACGACAGCAAGACCGGCTACCAGCCTGTCCCGAATGTCACGGAGATGAAGACCATCACGCTTCACAACGTCAATGTCTCTTATGAGAATTCGCCCGTCACCCAGATCATCGAGGCCGAAGTGCCGGTGAAACTGTCCCACTCCAATGTCCCGGACATCCCCGATATGCCGGAGATGGCCGACCTCGTGGAAGAGGAAGAGGCACCGAAGGCCCCGGAACTGTCCTTCACCGAAGCCACTCTCCGGGAACTCGATCTGGAAATGGGCTTCACAAAACCGGAAGGTGGTGAGGACAATGGCTAAAGCGGAGAGAAAGCAGAGCGCTTCGTCCACGAAACCGACCAGGACCCGCCGCCGCTCCTTCAACGTCGGATACCTGACGAAAGAAGGCGTCCGCAACGTCTGGTCCAACCGGCTCATGTCCGTCGCCTCCGTCGCGGTCCTGACGTCCTGTCTGCTCCTCATCGGCGTCGCCATCATGCTGTACGCGAACATCGACATGGCGCTCGATGACGTCCAGGAGCAGAACATCATCATGGTCTACCTCGACGACAACATTTCGGAAGAAGACATCAACACCGTCGGCCAGGACATCCGAATGATCTCTGACATCGAGTCCGCCGAATTCGTCTCCAAAGAGGAGGCTTACCAGTCTCAGCTGGAGAGCCTCGGCGACGACGCCAAACTCATGGAAGGCCTCGAAGAGAACCCGCTTCCGGATTCCTATGAAGTCTACCTCAAGACCCTTGACCACTACGACAGCGTCCAGGAAAGCCTCAAATCCATCGACCACGTCGCCAGCGTCCGCGGCAACTCGGACCTTGCGGAACAGGTCCGGCAGCTTTCCCGCGCGGTCACGATCATCAGCGTCGGCATCATCATCATGCTGCTCGCCGTGTCTTTGTTCATCATCGCGAACACGGTCCGTGTCACGATGTATAACCGCCGCCTGGAGATCTCCATCATGAAGGCCGTCGGCGCCACCAACTGGTTCATCCGCTGGCCGTTCATCATCGAAGGCATCATCATCGGCATCGTCTCCGGCATCGTCTCGGAAGGCCTCGTATGGGCACTGTATTCCATCGCCCTCAAGAACATCGGGAGCGTCTTCTCGATGCTCGGCAGTCAGGCCATCCCGTTCTCGGCCTATGCCGGCAAGATGCTCATCGCCTTCATTTTCGTCGGCATCCTCGCCGGTGCCGTCGGTTCCATCGTCTCCATGACGCGCTATCTCAAGGAACAGGGGAGTGTGATTTCGGATGACAACTAACAGGAACCGTCTTCTGAGCCTTCTCCTGGCCTTTGCCGTGTTTGCGGTCCTCGCCATCCCGACACCGGCCGGCATCCAGGCTTACGCGGCCGACAGCGCCGTCAGCCAGAAGATCGCCGACCTCGACGAGAAGATCGCCGCGAGTCAGGAAAAGATCAAAGAGAACGAAGCCAAGAAAAAAGAGGCCCAGCAGAACGCGGACACCATCCAGGAAAGCGTCGACCTGCTGCAGTCTCAGATCAATGCCTACAACTCGAAGATCGACGTGCTGAACAGTCAGATCTCCACCCTGAACAAGGACCTGACCAGCACGCAGGAAAAAATCGCGAAGACCGAGGCGGACATGGCGGTCCAGAAAGAACAGATCGCCGCCACCCAGAGCCTCTATGCCGATCGTCTTCGGGCGATGTACGTCACCGGCAATGTCTCGAACCTCGAGATCCTGCTGGAGGCGGACAACTTCCGGGACTTCCTGAACCGTCTCGAGATGCTGACCCGCATCAGCAAGCACGACAACGAGATCATCAAGACCCTCCAGGACGAGATCGCCGTCTATGAGAAGACGGAAGCAACCCTCAAAGCGAGTGAAAAGAAGCTCGTCTCCGACAAGGAGCAGATCGAGAGCTCCAAGTCCATGCAGCAGGAAGCGAAGGCCCAGGTGGTCAGCGCGAAGGGCGACCTCGACTCGAAGGTCAACACGCTCGAGACCTACATCAGCGGTCTTGACAAGAACAGTGCGGAGCTGAACAACTACATCGCCAAAGCGAGAGCACAGCAGCAGGCCTACATGAACCAGGTCAACGCGAACCTCGCTGTCACGGCATCCACCGGTAACGGTGCCTACTCCGGCACGTTCATCTGGCCGGTAGCCGGGGGCGGCACGTACGTGTCCTCCGGTTACGGCTCCCGCTGGGGCACGTTCCACTACGGCATCGACATCACCAGCGGCAGCGGGAACAACCCGATCGTGGCTGCGGCTGCGGGCAAGGTGACCATCGCGAGCAACATCTGCTCCCACAACTATCGAAAAGACTACAACTGCGGCTGTAACGGCGGCTACGGAAACTATGTGGTCATCGACCACGGCAACGGTCTTCTGACCTACTACGGTCATATGGCCCATGCCTCGGTCGGCGTCGGCACTTACGTCCAGCAGGGCCAGCAGATCGGCAACATGGGCTGTACCGGTTACTCCACCGGCCCCCATCTCCACTTCGAAGTCCGTGTCAACGACGGCACCTCCCGTTCGGTCGCGGCTCGAAACCCGATGAACTACTTCTAAACAAAAAAAGGACCGCCTCGAAGCGTTTGCTTCGGGGCGGTTTTTTGTGTTGGCGATTTACCCGAGGAACGGGAATTCGAGGATGTGGGTCGGGATGACGAAGCTGACGAAGTTCGCGGCGTCCTCAATGCCTTCGAAGTACATCCAGCGCTGCAGCTCGACGACCTTTTCGGTCGGGTCGATCCCGAACATCTCCAGTTCTTTCTCAGAGGGGTCGCGCACGAGCGTGCTCTGGTCGAACCGGTGGATGGGGTTGTCTTCGACGTTGGTCAGAAGGTTGTGGGCGAGAGACCCTTCGAGTTCGCTCTGGTCGAGCAGATCGAAGATCTCCGGCAGATAGTAGTTGTCTTCATAGCCGAGGACGGTATTGTCCGACTTGCGGATGCGGACCAGACGGTGGACGACCTTGCCGGGCTCCCAGCGGTCGAGCATGCCGTCGGCAGGAACGGTGAAGTCGCTGTTCTCAAGGACCTCGTTGTTGTTCTTCATGCCGACATGTTTCAGCGTGAAGTTGAGGGAGAGGAAGGGCTCCAGACCGTAGTGTTTGCTGCGTTCACTGACAAAGGTGCCGACACCCTGTCTTTTGTAGATGGTGCCTTCATTTTCCAGTTGCGCCAAAGCTGCACGTACGGTGGCACGGCCGACGTCCAGCGTTTCCATGAGTTCATATTCGGTGGGGAGCTGTGAATGTGCGGGGTACTTCCCGGAGATGATGAGCTTCATGATGTACTCTTTCACGTAGATGTAAAGAGTGGGCGAATTATCGCGTTTCGCCATGAATAGAACCTCCTTAACAGATGGAATCTGATATCATCACATATGTTCTAACCGAACAAATTATAGAATGTGTTAGCCGATTAGTCAATACATCCGAACAAATTTGTTCCGACAACTATGATTTCTTTTTTCTTCTTCTTGGCGGTCCCGTCACCGTACGTTATAATGATTATGTATCACATTTTTTGACCGATCAAACCGTATTGAAAAAGAAAGGAAGAAAACACCATGAAACTGGAAGACATCATCCTCAAACTGGCTGATTCCGGCGAGATCGGCCGCAACGTCAAAAAGGGTGTCGGCATGCTGGCCGGCGGACTGATGGACATCGCGTTCCCGTTCCTGATCCCGACGCAGGACGTCGTGGAGGGACCCGGTTCTTCCGCGAGAGTCGCGGAGATCCTGAAACGAAACGGAGGAAGCAAAGTCCTCGTCATCACCGACAGGACCCTGCATGAGCTCGGCATCCTCGACACCATGCTGAAGGCGATGGACGAAGCGAAGTTCCCGTACGCGATCTACGACGGTGTAGAGCCGAACCCGTCCATCGAGAACATCGAAGAGGCGTTCGCGATGTACCGGAGCGAAGGCTGTGACTGCCTCGTCGGCTTCGGCGGCGGCTCTTCCATGGACGCCTGCAAAGGGGTCTCCCTTCGCGTCGCCAAACCGGACCAGACCATCAAAGAGATGGGCCGCCTGATGGGCTATTTCCCGATCAGCTTCTCCGGCGCCAACTCCAGAGTCCCGTACATGGTCGCCGTCCCGACCACGGCCGGTACCGGCGCCGAATCCACGGTCGCCGCGGTCATCTCCGACCATGCGATCGACAAAAAGTATACCGTAACGGACATCGCCATGAGGCCCCGCGCGGTCTTCCTGGACGCGGAACTGGCCACAGGCCTGCCGCCTTCGGTCACCGCTCCCACCGCCATCGACGCCGTTTCTCACTGCGTCGAGGGCTACATCTCCTACGGCCGCAACCCGCGCGGCGATGAGTGGGCGATCAAGGGCGTCCGCCTTGTCAAGGACAACATCGAGACCGCCATGAAGGACGGCAAGGACCTGACCGCCCGTCAGAACCTCGCCACCGCGGCATACTGCGGCGGACAGTGCCTCAACATGGAGACCACCGGTTACATCCATCCGTTCTGCCACAAGATCGGCGCCAAATACGGCCTGGTCCACGGCCGCTGCATCGGCGCAGTCATGCCGATCATCCTCGAAGACTACGGCGAAGTCGTGGCGCCGAGACTGGCCAAGCTGGCCGTCGCCACCGGTATCGCCGACCCGAACGCCTCTCAGAGCGAACAGGCGAAGCAGTTCATCCAGTGGGTCCGTGACTTCAACGAGAAGTACGGCATCGATCCGCACATCCCGCAGATCAAGGATGAGGACTTCGACGAGATCGCCGACTCCATCATGGTCGAGATCTTTGTGTACCCGAACAAGAAGGTCTACACCCGCGACGAGATCAAGCAACTGCTGAGAGTCATCCGAGGCGACTTTGCCTGAACAGAATCGAAACAGCCACCCCTCACGGGGTGGCTGTTTTTCTTTTAAATTGCGTGTTCGTCGGTCAGGATGGCTTCCGCCACGCGGATGCCGTCGACCGCGGCGGAGACGATGCCGCCGGCGTAGCCGGCCCCTTCGCCGCAGGGGTAAGTGCCGCCGAGCGGGTCGCCGTTCCGGCTGCATTCAAAGAAGTCGTCGCGGAGGAACCGAACGGGGGAGGAACTGCGGGTCTCCGGGAAGGTGAGGACCGCCTCCGGCATGGCAAAGCCGGTCAGCTTCCGGTCCATCATCAGGAGCGCTTCCGCCATGATGTCGGTCACGCTCTTCGGCAGGACTTCACGGATATCCGAGGGAGAGACTCCGGTCGGGCAGCTGGGGCGGACCGCGCCCATCTTCGTGGACTTCCGGTCTGCGAGGAAGTCGCCGACCAGCTGGGCCGGCGCAGTGTAGTCCTTCCCGCCGAGTTCAAACGCTTTCTGTTCCATCTGCCGCTGCAGGTCGAAGCCGGACAGCGGGTGTTCGTTCGGGAAGTGCTCCGGCTCGATGCCGACGAGCAGGGCGGAGTTGGAGTTTTCCGCGTCCCGGGCGTATTCGCTCATGCCGTTGACCACGATGCCGCCCTCTTCCGACGCCGCGTTGACGACGGTGCCGCCGGGGCACATGCAGAAGGTGTACATGCCGCGGCCGTGGGGCGGGTGGCAGGCCATTTTATAGTTCGCGGCGCCCAGATTCGGATGGCCGGCGGCCTCGCCGTACTGCGCCCGGTCGATGAACTCTCTCGGGTGCTCGATGCGGGCGCCGACGGAGAACGGTTTCTGCATCATCTGGATGCCCTTGTTGTAGAGCATGGTGACCGTGTCCCGGGCGGAGTGCCCGAGGGCGAGGACCACACAGTCCGTTTCGAGGTCGACGGTGGCGCCGGACTCCTCCCGGTAGGTGACTCCGTGGATGTACCGGTTCGCGATGATGAGGTCGGTCAGGGTGCAGCCGAACCGCACTTCGCCGCCGAGACGGATGATCTCCTTGCGGATATTCTTGACCACTTCGACGAGGTTGTCCGTGCCGATGTGGGGGTAGTTCGTGTAGAGGATGGCCTCCGGCGCGCCGAAGCGGACGAAATCGGTCATGATCTTGTTCTGCCGCGGGTCCTTGATGCCGGTGGTCAGCTTGCCGTCCGAGAACGTCCCCGCGCCGCCTTCGCCGAACTGGATGTTCGAGGAGGTGTTGAGGGAGCGGTTTTTCCAGAAGTCCCGCACATCTTTCGTGCGGGTGTCGGCGTCGTGGCCGCGCTCGAGCACGATGGGCCTGAGGCCCGCTTCCGCAAGGGTCAGGGCACAGAACATGCCCGCCGGGCCGAAGCCGACGACGATCGGACGGAAGTCCGAGGTGCGTTTGTTTTCGACCGGGACGTAGTGGTAGAAGACAGACGGCTGCACGCGTCTTTTGTCGGAGCGTTTCAGGATGCGTTTTTCGTCCGCGTTGACCTCGACGTCGATCGTGAAGACGAAGTGGACGTCCTGCTTTTTACGGGAGTCCACGGACCGGCGGAACACGGTGAGAGACGTGATGTCCGACGGCTGCACTTTCATGAACTTCGCCGCTTTCAGTTTCAGATCCTCCTCGGTGTAGTCGAGGGGGAGTTTGATCTCAGATATTCTCAGCACGCTGTGCGATCTCCTTTGCTGCGAGGATGCCGGAGCCCCACGCAAAATGCAGGTTGTAGCCGCCGCAGGCCCCGTCGACGTTGAGGAGTTCTCCGGCAAACCACAGGTTCGGGACGGCCCGGCTCTCGAGGGTCCCGTCGACCAGTTCGTCGACCGGCACGCCGCCGCGGGTGACCTGGGCATCTTTGAACGACTTCGTCCCGGTCACGGCCAGTTGGTACCCCTTGACCGTTTCCGCGAGGGAGGCGAGGTCTTCGGTGCGGAGGCGATGGACGGGCGTGTCCACGTCCATGCCGAGTTCCGCGAGCAGGAAGCGCGCGAGCTTCTCCTGGAGGATGCCGGTCAGAAGGTGGAGGACCGGTTCGTCCGGGGAGCCGTGCATCTGACGGTCCCGGAAGTAGTCGAGGACCGCGACGTCCGGCAGGTTCGGGCAGAAGTCGAGGAGTACCGAGAGGTCCTGTGTTTTGACAAGGACCGCGGCGTCGCCGGACAGCTGGAACGCCGGGATGCCGGAGAGACCGTTCTCCGTGAACTGGAGTTCGCCCGCTTCCTGTCCGACGAGGTCCCCGTGTTTGTCGAGAAGCGAGGCGCTGCCGCGGAACCGGAGCCCTTTGAGCGGCCGGATGCGGTCGTCGGTCCGGAGCGCGGTCAGCGAGGGGGAGATGGGCGCGTAGCGGATGCCGAGCTGTTTCAGGATCGGGTAGCCGTCGCCGTCTGTGCCGTGCGCCGCGTCGGCTTTGCCGCCGAGGGCGAGGAGCACGAAGTCTCCCTGCAGGGTGCGCTCTCCGGCCTTGTCCGTGACCGTGAACCCGGGGGCGACGGACCCCGCCGCGAAGTCAGACACGATGTTCACGCCGAGCCGCTCCACCTCTTCGAGCAGGACGTTGCGCACGGTCGCGGCGTTCATGCTGAGCGGGTAGACGCGGCCTTCCTCTTCGAGGGTCAGGAGACCCAGGCTGTGGAAGAAGTCGAGGCAGTCTTCGGTCTGGAAGTCGTTCAGGACGGAATAGATGAGGGAGGAATCGCCGTGGTACCAGCTGACGGAGATGTCGGTGTTCGTGAGGTTGCAGCGGCCGTTGCCGGTGGCCAGGATCTTCCGGCCCGGCTCGGACAGCTTCTCGACCAGGACGACGTCCATGCGCGGGCATTCGCGCTTCAGGGTGATGGCTGCGGCCAGACCCGACGCGCCCGCGCCGATGATGAGTGTACGCAAGCTGACTCCTCCTTTTTGCTTTTTCTCATTTTGTAAACCTAAGCAAGTATACTTGTTTTTGACGGAAAAGTAAATCGCCGAAAGGTGCGGGCTTTCGTTGACACGGAATGCAAACGAACGTATAATATTTAGCCGTATTAGTATTTTTAATTATAAGGAGACCCCATTTATGGAATGGACTGGTTTGAACGAACTGCGGGAAAGCTTCCTTCAGTTCTTTGAAAGCAAAGAGCACCTGCGGCTGCCGAGCTACTCTCTCGTGCCCGACGGAGACAAGAGCCTTCTGCTCATCAACTCCGGTATGGCTCCGATGAAGAAGTTCTTCACGAGAGAAGTCACGCCGCCCCGCTACCGTGTGACCACCTGCCAGAAGTGCATCCGTACGCCGGACATCGACAACGTCGGCCACACCGCCCGCCACGGCACCTACTTCGAGATGCTGGGCAACTTCTCCTTTGGCGATTATTTCAAGAACGACGCCATCCACTGGGCGTGGGAGTTCTTCACGGAAGTGCTGGAGATCCCGGCAGACAAACTCTACTGCTCCGTCTATGAAGACGACGACGAGGCATGGGACATCTGGACGAAGGACGTCGGCGTCCCGGAAGACCACATGGTCCGCCTCGGCAAGGAAGACAACTTCTGGGAGCACGGCTCCGGTCCCTGCGGCCCCTGCTCCGAGATCTACTACGACCGCGGAGAAAAGTACGGCTGCGGCAAGCCCACCTGCAAGGTCGGCTGCGACTGCGACCGCTACATGGAAGTCTGGAACCTCGTCTTCTCCCAGTTCAACAACGACGGCAACAACAATTACACGCCGCTCGAACACAAGAACATCGATACCGGTATGGGTCTCGAACGTCTGGCCTGCGTCATGCAGGGCGTCGACAACCTCTTCGAGGTCGATACGGTCCAGAACATCATGAAGACCATCTCGGACCTCTCCGGTGTCCACTATCATGAGAACGAGAAGACCGACATCTCGCTGCGCGTCATCACCGACCACGCCCGCAGCATGACCTTCATGATCGGCGACGGCATCAAGCCCTCCAACAGCGGCGCCGGCTATGTCCTCCGCCGTCTGATGCGCCGCGCCATGCGCCAGGGCCGCGCCATCGGCATCGACCACGCGTTCCTGACCGACGTGGCGGAGATGGTCATCCACGAGAACGCCACCGCGTACCCGAATCTCGTCGAAAAGCATGACTACATCATGAGCATCATCTCCGGTGAGGAGGCCACCTTCAACAAGACCCTCGACACCGGTTCCGAACAGCTGGAAAAGATGATCGCGAACGCCAGGGGCAAAGAGCTCCCGGCCGAAGACGCCTTCAAGCTCTCCGACACCTTCGGCTTCCCGATCGAACTCACCCGTGAGATCCTCGAAGAGCGCGGTATGACCGTCGACGAGGACAAATTCCACGAGTACGTGGCCGAGGCCCGTGCCCGCGCCAAGGCAGACGCCGCCGCCAAAGACGTGGCCGAAGCCTGGAAGGGCAAAGGGGACGCCACCAAGGACATCCCCGCCACCGAATTCCTCGGTTACAGCGACTTCAACACGACCGCGAAGGTCCTTGCCGTCGTCAAGGACGGCGACCTTGCCGAGTCTGTCGAGACCGGCGAAGACGCCATCCTCGTCGTCGACAAAACGACGTTCTACGCCCGCAGCGGCGGTCAGATCGGCGACGCCGGCACCATCGAGTGCGGCGGGTTCACCTTCCAGGTCGACGACACCGTCAAGTCCGAAAACGGCGTATACCTGCACAGCGGTACTGTGATCGAAGGCATCGCCAGAGCCGGCGAAGAGGTCGAGGTCAAGATCGACGCCGACCGCCGCCGCTCCATCATGCGGAACCATACGGCAGCCCACCTGCTGCAGGCCGCTCTCCGGGAAGTCCTCGGCAGCCATGTCGAACAGGCCGGTCAGCTGGTCAGCGAGTCCGTCTGCCGTTTCGACTTCAACCATCCGGCCGCCATGACCGCGGACGAACTCAAAGCGGTCGAGGCACGGGTCAATGAAGTCATCCTTCAGAACATTCCCGTCGAGACGAAAGTCATGAGCATCGAAGAGGCGAAGGACCTCGGCGCCATGATGCTGTTCGGTGAGAAATACGGCGAGACCGTCCGCGTCGTCTGCGTCGAGGACTTCTCCAAGGAGTTCTGCGGAGGTACCCATGTCCCGACCACCGCTTCGCTCGGTCTCTTCAAGATCGTCTCCGAGTCCTCGGTCGCCGCGGGCGTTCGCCGCATCGAGGCCGTCACCGGCACGAACCTTCTCTCGTATATCGAAGAGAAAGACGCGCTCATCGCCAAAGCAGCTGCGGCGCTGAAGTCCAACCAGAACGACATCGACCGCAAAGCCACCCAGATCATGGCAGACCTCAAGGCCTCCCAGAGACAGGTCGAGGAACTGAACCGGGAAATGGCGGCCAGCGCGGCGAAAGACATGATGGGCGATGCCGCCGACCTCGGCGCGGTCAAGCTCATCTGCTCCAAAGTGGAGGGCGTCCAGGGCGGCGAACTCCGCAACATGGCGGACTCCGCCAAGGAGAGCGGAGCCGACCTCGTCGTCGTCTTCGCGGCGGTCAACGGGGAGAAAGTCAACTTCGCCTGCGCCTGCGGTCCTGACGCCGTCAAGGCCGGCGCACACGCGGGCAACATCGTCCGCGAAGTCGCGAAAGTCGCCGGCGGTTCCGGCGGCGGCAAGCCGGACAGCGCGATGGCCGGCGGAAAAGATGCCACGAAAGTCGATGACGCTCTGGCCGCTGCCGCGGACATCGTCAAAGGCATGCTGAAATAAGAAAGGAGTGCCACCATGGCAGACTGCATTTTCTGTAAGATCGCCGCGGGAGAGATCCCCAGCACCAAAGTGTACGAAGATGACCTTTGCCTCGCGTTCCGGGACCTGAACCCCCAGGCGCCGACCCACATCCTGGTCATCCCGAAAGACCACATCGCCTCGGTCGACGAGATCGATGCATCGAACGAAGCGGTCGTCGGCCACATCTTCTCCGTCATCGCCAAAGAGGCGAAGGACGAGGGCCTCGACAAAGGGTACCGCGTCGTCTCCAACATCGGCGAACAGGGTCAGCAGACCGTTCCGCACCTGCATTTCCACATCATCGGCGGACGCGACATGACCTGGCCTCCGGGCTGAGCCGGTCTCAAAAACCTCATACCATCAGAATGCATCCGGAAGATCCTTCCGGGTGCTTTTTTGTGTGTGGGGGAAGGCGTCCCGGACCGTTCATCGCCCAAAAGCAGGAACATAACGACCGTTCGGCGGCCGAAACCGACCGCTCCCGCGGACCGACCCGTTTCGGGGCGTCGGATTCCGGTAGACTGGAGCCGAGGTGATCGTATGGAAAAACCCATGTTCTACTTCGGCAGCTGCTACCTCTGGACGCTCATGGTCCTGTCCCTGACCGGGATGGGCATGGCGGCCGGTCTGATGGCGGCGGTGGTGCCGGTCGCCATCTTCCTCCTCGACCGTCTGCGCCGGCCGGTGCAGGGGAAACAGAAGCTCAAATTCTTTCTGGCCGCCTGCGCCATCGTGCTGGTCGCCTGCACGGCGTTCCTCCTGCAGACGCTGCTCGTCTACCGTCCCGCTCTGGAACACGCCGGGGAGGACGTCGACGGCACGTTCCTCGTGACCGAGGTGCTGAACGACAGTTCGTCCGGCGCCCACCGCTGCGTCCTCATCGTCGACGGGGGAGAGCCGGTCCGCAAGCTGCGTCTGTCGTCGGACACTTATGAGCCCAGAGTCGGCGATGTGTTCCGCGGCACGCTAAAGATGAAGGCCCTCGGCGAACAGGACCCCGCCGTCGCCCGGTACTACAAGTCCAGGGGCATCTATCTCGGCGCGACCAGCGGAGGGCGGATCGACGCGGACCCTCTCGATGAGACCGAGCGCCGGGGAGACGTCTCCGTGCCGCCGGTCAGACTCGCCTGGTGGACGATGCGCATCCGCCTCACGACCTTCCGGGAGACGCTGACGGAGCGCATCGAGGAATGGCTCCCGCCGGAGGAGTCCGGAGTCCTCGAAGGCATGCTCGTCGGGGACAAGACCGACATCTCGGCGGACACGAATTCCGTCTTTCAGAGGGCCGGCGTCCTGCACCTGTTCGCTGTATCCGGATTCCACGTCTCTCTCTGGACCATGCTGGTCTATCAGATCCTGCTCCACTTCGGCGCGGGGCGGAAGACCGCGTCCGGCGGCGCCATCCTGTTCCTCTTTCTCTTCGTCGCGCTCACCGGGTTCCCCCGCAGCGCGGTCCGTGCCGGCATCATGCTGGCAGTCTTCTTTCTGAGCCGCCTGTGGGTCCGCTCCTCGGAACCGCTGAATGCCCTCGGCGTCGCGGTACTGGCCATCGTGCTGCCGAACCCGTTTTATGCCGGGGACACCGGTGTGCTCCTGTCCTATGCCGCCACACTCGGCATCCTCTCCTGGTATCCGCCGCTCTCCGGCGCGCTGCGGCAGTACCTCATGGAGCGGATCTTCAACTACAAACTGCGCAAAACCGTGGAGGCGCCGCTCGGCGTCCTCCTGGTCTCGTTCTGCAGCTTCGTCTTCACCCTGCCGGTCATGGTCCTGACGTTCGGGAATGTGTCCCTCGTCACGCTCCTCAGCAATCTGCTGGTGTCCTCGGCGTCCTCCGCCGCCATCCTCCTTGCCGGTCTCGGCGCATTGCTTGCCTCTGTTCCCGGCCTTTCGCTCCTGAGTCCCTGGTGCTTCCTCGGCGCCGGCGTGCTCGCCCGGTTCATGGTCTCCGCCTGTTCTGCTCTTGCCGGCCTGCCGTTCTCCTATGTCTCCCTGACCGGGAGAGGCTTCGGGCTCGGGCTGGCCGGCGCCCTGCTCGTGGCCGTCGCCGGCTTCGTCCTCTACGGCTCCCTTCAGGAACGCGGACTCGTCCGCATGACGGCGCTGCTGTCCGTCATCGTGCTGCTCGGCTCGGTGTTCGCGGAGACCGCGCTGGACCGGAGTGTGACCCATGTCGTGTTCCCCGACGTGGAGGGGTCCTGCGCGGTGGTCATCCACCGCCACGCAGCTGCTGTCATCGGCTGCGGCAGCGACGAGTACGGGACGGAACATGCGCTGAAAGACCTCTTCCAGCGGGAGGGAGTGACAAAGGTGTCGGCGCTCGTCGTGCCGCGGGAGAAGAAGACCGAGTCCGGCGCCGTCAAAGCGGTGCGGGAGGCCTTCGATCCGGAGGTGTATCTGCCGCCGGAACAGTTCGCGGGGCCGGAGGAACAGATCATCCGTCTGTGGCCGGACGTGACGCTCCGCCTGTACCGGCAGGAGAAGGATTACCCGGCCGCGCTGCTCGAGGTCCAGGGGGTGAGGCTCCTCCTTCTGTTCCGGCCCACGGTGCGGGTGGAAGCGCTGCCGCCGGAGGCCCGTTCCGCCAGCATCTGTTATCTTCGGGGAAAACGGTCGGAAGGTTTGAAGTTGCCGACATCTTCGTATATAATTGTATCCGGTGAATCGGGCGAAGTGGACGCCCGCGTCTCAAAGGGACGGTACCGGCTCTACCGCCGGTGAATCGCCGGAACAAAAGGAGAATGTCCTTGAAACTGACCGAAAAGACCCTGTGGAAAAACATCAAGTCCCAGGAGTTCCTGCCCGTTTACCTGCTCAAGGGGAGCGAGCCCTACCTCAAACTGAATTACGCGAACCTCCTCGCTGGCAGCGTCGTACCTGCCGGCCTTGAGGTGTTCAACTTCCATAAACTCGACGGCGAGACCGTCACGATGAACGAACTCGTGGAATGCGTGGAGGCCCTGCCCGCCATGTGCGAGCGCACCTGCGTCCTCGTCCACGACCTCGACTTCGAAAAGCTTGCCGACCCCGACCGCGACGCACTCGTCGACCTGCTCTCGGACGCGCCGGACACCTGCACGCTCATCTTCTGGCAGGACACGGTCGGGTTCCCGCAGAAGACGAAAAAGATGAAGGAACTCCTGGCGCTCATCGACGAGACCGGCGCCGTGGTGGACCTCGACGCGCGGACGAGACAGGACCTCGTACGGTTCGTCATCTCCGAGTGTGAAAAGTCCGACCGGGTCATCTCGCCGTACACGGCGGAGTACCTCCTCGACAACGTCGGGGAAGACATGGGCAACCTCGTCACCGAGATCGAAAAGCTCTGCAACTTCGCGGAGCGGGAGATCACGCAGTCCGACATCGACACGGTCTGTGTCCGGTCGCTCGAGGCGACCGCCTTCCAGATGATCGACGCCCTTCTCGACAACAACTTCGACCGCGTGTTCCAGGCGCTCGGCATCCTCTTCGACATGAAGACGGAACCCATGATGATCCTCGGCGCGCTGGTCTCCACCTACTCTGACATGTACCGCGCCAAAGTCGTCGCCCGCGAGGGCGGACAGCAGCGCGACCTCAAAAAACTGTTCCCGCAGGCGTACAAGAGCGATTTCAAACTGCGCAACGCGTTCCGCCGCGCCGGCCGGTTCTCCATGCCGGCCCTTCGCAAGTCCCTCGAACTCCTGGCCGAGGCCGACACCAAACTCAAGAGCACTTCGGAGGACCACCGCACGGTCTTCGAAAAGCTGATGATCGAGCTGGCGCTGGCCCGCCGGCAGAAGGCGTGATCCCATGCTGAAGACCGACAAAGTCATCGTGGTGGAGGGCAAATACGACGCCATCCGTCTCGCGAACCTCGTGGACGCCGCCATCCTCCGCACGGAGGGGTTCGGGGTGTTCAAAGACCGGGAAAAACAGGAGCTCCTGCGCACCCTCGCCGAAAAGAGAGGCCTTCTGGTCCTCACGGACGGGGACTCCGCGGGCATGCTCATCCGAAACCACATCCGGGGCCTCGTGCCGGCCGAACAGATCACCGACGTCTATGTCCCGGACCTCTACGGAAAAGAAAAACGAAAAGACAAACCGTCGAAAGAGGGGAAACTCGGGGTCGAAGGCATCCCGGACGACATCCTCATCGACGCGCTGAAAAAAGCCGGTGTGACCGAGGTCGGCGATACACCGTCCGAACCCTCCGACCGGCGGCCGATCACCCGTCTCGACTTCTACCGCGACGGCCTCTCCGGAGGCCCGAACAGTAAAGCGAAGCGGCTGGCGCTCCAGAACGCGCTCGGCCTGCCGGAACGCATGACCGGCAAACAGCTGTTGCGGATCATCAACATGATGGTCTCCTATGACGAATACCGAGCTCTCGTCGACTGACAGGAGGTGGCCCGATGACACAACCGAATATCGTGTTGCCGGGTCCTGTAGAGACCGCTCTCGGCCTTCTGGAACAGGCCGGTTTTGAGGCCTGGGTCGTCGGCGGCTGCACGCGCGACGCGCTGCTCGGGGACACCCCCAAAGACTGGGACATCACGACGTCCGCCCTGCCGGAACAGACCCTTTCCGTGTTTTCTGACTACCGGACCATCGAGACCGGCCTGCAGCACGGCACCGTCGCGGTCCTGCTCGGCGACATGCTTCTGGAGATCACCACCTACCGGGTCGATGGGACCTATCAGGACTCCCGCCATCCGGACGCCGTCACCTTCACCCGCAGCATCGGCGAAGACCTCGCCCGGCGGGACTTCACGATGAACGCCATCGCCTACAGCCCGGCGCGAGGATATGAAGACCGCTACGGCGGCGCTTCGGACATCGAGGCGCACCTCATCCGCTGTGTGGGCGACCCGGAGACCCGCTTCACGGAAGACGCTCTCCGCATCCTGCGCGCCCTGCGTTTTTCGAGCGTCCTCGGCTTTGCCATCGAAGAGCAGACCGCTTCGGCGATCCACGCCCTGAAGGACCGCATCCTCCATGTGGCCTGGGAACGCATCTCGGCGGAGCTTTTGGAGCTCCTCTGCGGGAAAGACGTCTATCGCGTCCTGCAGGACTACCGCGACGTCTTCGCGGTCCTGTTCCCGGAACTGGAACCCTGCTTCGACTTTCCGCAGAACAATCCCTGGCACATCTACGACCTCTATACGCACATCTGCCACACGGTGGAACAAGTATCGCCCGAACCGACGCTTCGGCTGACGATGCTCTTCCACGACATCGGGAAACCGTCCTGTTTCTATGCGGATGACGACGGCATCGCCCACTTCAAAGGGCACCCGGCGGCCGGCGCCCGGATCGTGGAGAAGATCCTCCCGCGGATGAAACTGTCTGCGGCGATGCAGCGGGACGTCGTTGCGCTCGTCGAGTGCCACGATCTTCCGCTCGAGCCCGACCGCAAGCTCATTTTAAGACGGCTCAACAAACTCGGGGAACCGCTTCTGCGCCAGCTGATCGAGGTCCAGAAAGCCGATGCCGCCGCCCAGTCTCCCGAGCGGGGAGGGGCGCGACTTGACAATGTGTGTAAAATGGAAGAAATGCTGGACCTTTTATTAAAAGAGGAGCCCGCGTTCCGGATCAGCGACCTTTCCATCGGCGGAAGCGACCTCATCGCCCTCGGGATGGAATCGGGACCCGCCATCGGCACGGCCCTCGAAGAGGTCCTGAAACAGGTCATGGCAGGGACCCTGCCGAACGACCGGGAAGCATTACTGGCTTATGTCAGAGATAAAGGAATGAAACCATGACACAGGATAAGATCGACCGCATCAACGAACTCGCCCGCAAGCAGAAGACCGAAGAAGGTCTCACGGACGAGGAACGCGCAGAACAGCAGAAACTGCGGTCCGAATATATCAACTCGATCAAACGGAACCTGTCTCTCCAGCTGGAGAGCACGGTCATCGTGGACGAGAAGGGCAACAAACGGAAAGTACAGAAGAAGGGGAAAAACAGTGTCAAACACTGAGCGCATCCCGCTGGTGGCGGTCGTCGGCCCCACCGCGTCCGGCAAAACGGCACTGGCCGTGGAACTGGCCAAGGCACTGGACGGAGAGGTCCTCTCGTTCGACTCCATGCAGCTCTATAAGGGCATGGACGTGGCCACCGCGAAACCGACGGCGGACGAGATGCAGGGCATCCCGCACCACCTCATCGATGTCGTGGACCCGGCGGAGAACTACAGCGTCGCCCGGTTCCAGGAGGACGCCGCCCGCATCATCGACGACATCCGCGGGAGGGGCAAAAACGTCATCCTCGTCGGCGGCACCGGCCTGTACCTCGACTCTCTCATCGAGAACCTGCAGTTCCTCGACACGGGGGACACCTCCGAGGTCCGCGCCCGTCTTCGAAGCGAACTCGAGTCCTCCGGTCCGGAGGCGATGCACGCCCGGCTGCGGGACATCGACCCTGGATATGCGGAAGGCATCCACCCGAACAACACGGGCAGAGTCCTTCGCGCCCTTGAAGTTTATGAACTGACGGGGTACACTATGTCCGACCAGATCGCCCGGTCCCGCCGGGAACCCGGCCGCTACGATGTCGTCTACATCGGCCTGACGGCGGAAGACCGCGACTATCTTT
This sequence comes from Acutalibacteraceae bacterium, assembly GCA_045657845.1. Classification (GTDB taxonomy): domain Bacteria; phylum Bacillota; class Clostridia; order Oscillospirales; family Acutalibacteraceae; genus RUG420. Next base: position 29,694 of record JAZOTY010000103.1, read on the forward strand.
ACGACCGCATCAACCGGCGCGTCGACCAAATGATCGAAAACGGGCTCCTGGACGAGGCGAGACAATGGCTTCTCGAACGCCCCGGCTCCACGGCCTCTCAGGCCATTGGCATCAAGGAGATGCTGCCGTACCTGCAGGGGAAAGACACCCTGGAGAACTGTGCGGAACAGCTGAAGACCGACACACGACATTACGCAAAACGCCAGCTCACCTGGTTCCGCCGGAACCCGGAGGTGCACTGGCTCTGCATCGATAAAAACCCGGACCTTTCGGCCCTGACGGCCGAGGCCCTTGCCATCATCGAAGAGGAGGGGATCCTTTGAACGAACGAACGAAGCAACAGCTCTGGCGGATTCTTCTGCTGGGCCTTTCGGTGCTGGTCCTCGTCTACTTCGTCTACCAGTTCTATCAGGCGGCCCACTCGTCGGTCCGGACGGAAGTGGTCCGTCAGTCGACTGTGAAAGACACCGTCGACACCGACCTGTTCGTCGTCCGGGACGAAGGCTTCCTGGAGACCTCCTCCGACGGCATCCTCATCCCGCTGGTCCCGTCCGGGTCCCGCGTGGCGGCCGGTGAAAGCGTCGTCGCCATCTTCAACAGCGACGCGGACGCCTCCCGCTATGCCGAACGCAACCGGGTCGAGGAGAACCTCGCCCGTTACACCCGGCTCAACCAGCAGAAGGGCACCTATGCCGTCAACCTGAACGCGCTCGGGAAACGCATCTCGAAAGACGTCATCGACCTCGCGGAACTCGTCGACAACGGAGACCTGACCGACATGCAGGACCAGGTCTACGATGTGCGCGACCAGATCCTCGCACGGCAGATCGCCACCGGGGAGACCGTCGCCCTCGACAACAAAGTGACCGAGCTCACGAGCCGGCAGAAAGCCCTGTCCAACACGGCCGAAGGGTATGAGACGCTCGACTCCGAACGCTCCGGATTCTTCATCGACAGCGTGGACGGCTACGAGCTGGCCACCCGGTATGACAAGGTGTCGAAACTGACGCCCGAGGACATCGAGAAGCTCCTGGAGTCCGACCCGGAAGAGGTCTCGGACAAGGTCATCGGCAAGGTCTCCACGAACTTTGACTGGTTCCTGCTCTGCTCCCTCGATGCCGACACGGCGAAGACCCTGAAAAAGGGCGAGACCGTGACCATCGACCTGCCGTATTCCGCCGTCCGTTCCGTGACCGCGACCGTGGCTTCGAAGAGCAAGGCCGATAAAAAAGACCATGTGGCGGTCGTGTTCAAATGTAACCGCATGAATGCGTACATCGCCTCTCTGCGAAAGGAAGAAGGACAGATCATCCTCCACACCTACACCGGGCTCAAGATCCCGGCCGACGCCATCCGGACCACCGCTGACGGCAAGGAAGGCGTCTATGTACAGGAGGGGAACATCGCCCGCTTCAAGCAGCTGAGAACGGTCTACAGCGAAGACGATTACATCATTTCCAGCGAGACCCCGAAAGAAGGGGAGACAGGCGATTTCGTGTCCCTGTACGACGCAGTCATCCTGGGAGGAAGAGACTTATATGACGGAAAGATCCTTAACTGAGTACCGGGAAGCCCGGTGCCGGGACATTGAAGAGAACATCAAAGAGATCCGCGACCGCATTGCGGAAGCCGCCATCCAGAGCGGCCGGAATCCGGAAGATGTGCGCCTGATGGCCGTCACCAAGACGGTGGAACCCTACTTCATCAACCACGCCATCCACTGCGGCATCGACCTCATCGGCGAGAACCGCGTCCAGGAGTTCCTCGGCAAGAAACCCGAGCTCGACCTCGACGGCGTCGACTGCCACCTCATCGGCCATCTGCAGACCAACAAGGTCCGGCAGATCGTCGGCGAAGTGTCGACCATCCAGTCGGTGGACAGCCTCAAAGTGGCGAAGGAGATCTCGAAACAGTCCGTGAAAAACGACCTCGTGACGAAAGTCCTTCTCGAAGTCAACGTCGGGGAAGAAGAGTCCAAAAGCGGCATGCCGTATGAGGCGGTGGAAGACCTCCTGCCGGAGATCGCGGAGCTGCCCGGCCTGTCGGTGGAAGGCTTTATGGCCATCCCTCCCATCTGTGAGGACGAAGCTGTCCTTCGGGGCTATTTTTCGAAAATGAATCAACTGTATGTTGACATGAAGGTTAAAAATATAGATAATATTAATGTCAATACCCTCTCAATGGGCATGTCTGCCGATTACGTGCAGGCAATTCTCGAGGGTTCTACTTTGGTAAGAGTCGGCTCCAGCCTGTTTGGAGCCAGAGTATACTGAGATCCGGAGGAAGAATTGAAATGGCTAATTTCTTAGATAACATCAAACGCATCACCGGTTTTGAACCGGAGGACGACGATTTCGAATATGATATCGACCTGGACGAAGAGTTCGAAGAAGAGGAAGAGGAGGACTATGCTCCCGTAAGACAGCAGCCCGCCGCTCCCGCCGCCGCTCCTGCCGCCAAGAGAGGGAATGTGGTCAACATGCCCGCGAAGACGACCATGCAGGTCGTGCTCGCCAAGCCGGAGCGCTTTGAAGACGCCAGCGCCATTGCGGACCATCTCAACGAAAAGAGAACGGTCGTCCTGAACCTCGAAGCTGCCAACAGAGACGTTGCCCGCAGACTCATCGACTTCCTGTCCGGTGTCGCCTATGCCAACGCCGGCATGCTCAAGAGAGTTGCCAACAGCACGTTCATCATCACTCCTTACAATGTTTCCATGACGGGAGACCTGCTCGATGAACTCGAAAGCAACGGCATGTTCTTCTCGGGTCAGTAATCAATCAGATCGATTTTACAGTATGGGCACACCATCCATGGGCGTGCCCATCTTTTACGAAAGGTGAATGAAAATGCTTACTCCCAAGGATCTTCGGAACCACGAATTCCAGATGTCCGGCCGCAATGGCTATCTTGCCGCCGACGTCGACGAGTACATGGATGAAGTCTATTCTTCGTACGATCAGATGTTCCGCGAGAACGCGGAGATCGTCCGGAAACTTCAGGTCCTCGCAGACCGTCTTGCCAAATACAAAGACGACGAGGAGAACATCCGGAACGCTCTGGTCGAGGCGCAGCGCATGAAAAACTCCATCATCGTGGAGGCGCAGCAGAAGGCGCAGGGCCAGCTGTCCGAGACGGAGGAGAAGATCCGCGCCGCCAGAGAGTCTGTGGACGCTCAGTCCGGCGAGATCCTCGACAAGGCTCGTGTCGAAGCAGATGAGATCCTGAAAGACGCCCGCGCGGAAGCGGCGGAGATCATCGAGCGCGCGAACAAGAAGGCCACAGACCTTCTGGACACCGCCAACGCCATCTACGAGGAGAAGGTCGGTTCTGTCGCGGAAGAAGCCGCCAAGCAGGAGGCCTATCTCGAGAAGGTCAAAGTCGAATCCGCCAAGATCCGCAAGCAGCTGTCTGACACCTATCAGATGCAGATGGAACTCCTTTCCTTCGCGCCGGATTTCACCTCGGAAGTCGAGCATGTCGAAGTCCCGGAGGAAGCGGAAGAAGTACCGGTGGAAGAGTCCTTCGTCAGCGGCGAGGAGGTCCTCGGTGAGCGCGCCTATCAGGAGACGCAGGAGCGGCTCGAAGCAGAAGGCAGTGCGCCGGTCGAAGAAGCACCGGTCGTCTTCCCGGAACCGGAAGCGGAACCAGAAGTCGCAGAGGCGGAACCGGCAGAAGCGCCGGCGGAAGCTCCGGCGAAACCGGAACCCGCAACCGTCGACGATGACGACGACGGGTTCGGAGACATCGACAAGTACCTTGCCGGCAACGGCTATGAGGACATCAATGAAGGAAACAAGTACTTCAAATAAGCGAAACATCCCGAAACTCATCGGCTATTTCATCGCCATGGCGGCACTGGTCTTCATCGACCAGTGGACCAAGTTTCTCGTACTCCGGGACCTTGCAGGGGGAAAGGTGGTCACACCGCTGCCCCGCATCCTGCAGTTCCGGTATGCCGAGAACACCGGCGCCGCGTTCAGCGTGCTGACCGGGCGGACGATGTTCCTGTCGGCGGTCACCTTTGTCATCCTGGCCGTCGCCATCGGACTTCTTCTTTGCGAGAAGATCCCGGGAGTCCTCAATCAGGTCTCTCTCGTTCTGATGGTCTCCGGCGGCATCGGGAACCTCATCGACCGGGTCCATCGCCATTATGTGGTCGATTTCATCGAAGTGTTATTCACAAAGTTTGCAGTCTTCAATTTTGCGGACTGCTGCGTTACCATAGGAGCTGTCATTCTGATCCTTTCGACGCTTTTGTCATTCATGAAGGACGCAAAGAACAGCAGGGACTAGGAGCGATTCAACATGTCGGAACAGAACGTACGCCTCGTTGTCACCCCCGAGCAGGAGGGGCAGCGCGTCGACGTCCTGGTGTCGGACTCTACCCCGGAACTGACCCGTTCCGGAGCACAGAAACTCCTGGCAGACGGGAACATCACCGTCAACGGAAAAGCAGCCGGGAAATCTCTCAAAGTGAAGTCCGGCGACATCCTTGAAATCAATATTCCTGCACCTCTTTCCATCCGGGCAGAGGCGCAGGATATTCCTTTATGTGTGGTCTATGAGGACGACGACCTGCTGGTCGTCGACAAGCCGAAGGGCATGGTCGTCCACCCGGCTCCGGGCAACCCGGACGGAACGCTGGTCAACGCGCTCCTGTACCACTGCGGGGACAGCCTGTCCGGCATCAACGGAGAGATCCGCCCCGGCATCGTCCACCGCATCGACAAGGACACGAGCGGGCTCCTGGTCGTCGCGAAGAACGACTTTGCCCACGTGGAGCTGCAAAAGCAGATCCAGGCCCACAGCTTCACCCGGGAGTACCGGGCGGTGGTACACGGGAACTTCAAAGAGGATTCCGGGACCATCGACGCGCCCATCGGCCGCAATCCGAAGGACCGCAAGAAGATGGCGGTCACCACACAGCATTCGAGAGAGGCGGTCACGCATTTCGAAGTGCTGGAGCGGTTCCGGGATTACACGTATATCAAGTGCATCCTGGAGACCGGGCGGACCCATCAGATCCGTGTCCATATGGCCTACAAGGGCCACCCCGTGGCGGGAGACCCCTTATACGGCCCGTCCAATACCCCGAAAAGCCTGCACGGCCAGTGCCTTCATGCAGGGCTCATCGGGTTCATCCATCCGCGCACCGGCGAGTACATGGAATTCACGTCGGAGCTGCCGGAGTCATTCCAATCATTTTTGCGTGGTCTTGAGAATACCCGCAGAGAATAAAAGCAGGAGGAACACATCGTGGATAAGAATTTGAAACGCGAACTGGAAATGCAGGCGACCCGCATTCGCATGGATGTCATCAAGGGCACATTCAACGCGAAGTCCGGTCACCCGGGCGGATCTCTGTCCATCTCGGACATCATGGCCTATCTGTATTTCCATAAAATGAATGTGGACCCGCAGAATCCCGACTGGGAAGACCGGGACCGCTTCGTCCTGTCGAAAGGCCATACCGCACCTGCCCTTTACGGCGCGCTGGCACTGAGGGGATTCTTCCCGGAGGATGAGATCGAACGCCTTCGGAAACCGACGTCCTTCCTGCAGGGCCACCCGAGCCTTCGAATGACCCCCGGTGTCGACATGAGTACCGGTTCTCTGGGCCAGGGCATCTCTGCCGCCGTCGGCATGGCGCTGGGTGCCAAGCTTCAGAACAAAGATTTTCAGGTCTACACCGTCCTCGGCGACGGCGAGATCCAGGAAGGTCAGGTCTGGGAAGCCGCCATGTTCGCGGCCGCCAAGAAACTCGACAACCTGATCGCTGTGGTCGACAACAACAACCTTCAGATCGACGGCACCCTCGAAGAGGTCAACTCTCCGTATCCCATCGACAAGAAGTTCGAAGCGTTCGGCTGGAACGTCGTCAACTGCGACGGCAACGACTTTGACTCCATCGACGAAGCGTTCACGGCTGCGGAGCAGCACAACGGCAAGCCCTCTGTCATCGTGGCAAAAACGATCAAGGGCAAAGGCGTCTCTTACATGGAAAACGAAGTCGGCTGGCACGGCAAAGCGCCGAAGCAGGAAGAATACGAAGTGGCAATGAACGAACTGCAAGACCGCCTGTCCGCGCTCGAGACGGCGGCCGCGGAATAAGGAGGGGAGAGACATGGCAGATATCATTACGAAAGCCACCCGCATCGGGTATGCAGAAGGTCTCCTCTATCTGGGAGAGACCGACGAAAACGTCATCGTGATGGACGCCGACCTCGCCGGCGCCACCCAGACCGCGAAATTCAAGGCAAAATATGCCGACCGTTTCTTCAACTGCGGCATCGCCGAGCAGAACATGATCGGCATCGCTTCCGGACTGAGCCTGACCGGCTTTACCGTGTTCGCGAGCTCCTTTGCCATGTTCGCGACCGGCAGAGCCTTTGAACAGATCCGCAATTCGGTGGGCTATCCTCACCTGAACGTCAAGATCGGCGCCACCCATGCCGGCATCTCCGTCGGTGAAGACGGCGCGTCTCATCAGTGCAATGAGGACATTGCACTCATGCGCTCCATCCCCGGTATGACCATCATCAACCCGGCAGACGCCGTGGAGGCGAAGGCCGCCACCATTGCCGCCGCCAAGTTTGAAGGTCCGGTCTATCTCCGGTTCGGCCGTCTGGCGGTCCCGGTCATCTTCGACGAAGACGACTACGAGTTCGAGTGGGGCAAAGGCCGCGTCCTGGCGGAAGGCTCCGACGTCGCCATCCTTGCCACCGGCCTCATGGTCAATGAAGCCCTCATGGCGGCAGAGCAGCTGAAGGATGAAGGCATCTCCGCCCGCGTCATCAACATCCATACCATCAAGCCTCTCGACGAAGAGATCGTCGTCGCGGCGGCAAAAGAGTGCGGCTGTGTCGTCACGGCAGAGGAGCACAGTATCATCGGCGGCCTCGGCGCCGCGGTCTGTGAGACCCTTTCCGAGCAGTGCCCGACCCCGGTGGTCCGCGTCGGTGTCAACGACGAGTACGGACGCTCCGGCCCGGCGGTGGAACTGCTCCACCTGTTCGGCCTCGACGCCGCTCACATCGTCGACGCCGCGAAAAAAGCGATCACCCTGAAATGATCCGAAATACTGTTATGAAACCCCTGCGGGATCCGCAGGGGTTTTGTTAAGAAAGAAGAGACACAAGGAACGCGTATGTAAATAAAGAGTTGCTTTTTTTGGCTGAATGAACCCTTCTATAATGGAATTGAGTAGGTATACATATGTAAAGGTAAGGGAGGGTTTATATGCATGATTTGAAGCATACGTTGTATTTTGAGACGTTGCTGGAGGAACCGTTCAACGACCTGGTCAAACAGGCGGTGGAGGACGGTGATGTGGCACTGGGTTACAACTGCTACTACATCCCGGAAACACTGCTGAACCTGCCGGGCAGCTTTTCCTCACGGCTGCGGGCTCCGAACTGTTCGGCGACACCGATCGGTGATTACTATCTCACCAACCGGAACTGCCCCTATACACGCGCGATTCTGGAACGCGCGGTCGAAGGCGGTTACAACTATCTGTCGGCCCTGTTCGGTGCAGAAGCCTGCTCTGCCATGGAGCGCATGGAGGAGCACTTTGAACAGATCTCGCCGGTCAAACACGACCCGTTCGTGACCACGATCATCGACGCCCCGTTGAAAAACGACCGGGCGGCGCTCGTGTATTACATGAACGAACTGCGGGACAAAGTGATCGCGAACCTTGACAAACTGGGCATCGACACGTCTGACGACGCCCTGCTGGCAGCGATCGAAGACCACAATGAAGTCAGCGCCATCATCACGGAGATCGGAGACTTCCGGAAACTGGACAATCCGACCGTCACGGGCTATGAGTTCCATCTCATCCAGCTCGTCAGCGAGGTCTGTCCTCACAAACGGATCCTGCCGTATCTTCGCGAGACGCTCGAGGAGATCCGCGACCGGGCTCCCGATGCGAAACCGGAATTCCGCGCACGGGTCATCCTGTCCGGCTCGGAGATCGATGATCCCGAGTTCACCAAACTGCTGGAGTTCTGCGGCGCCCGCGTCGTCGGCGACCGGTACTGTTTCGGCTCTGTCCCGAGCAGAGAACAGATCGAGATCAGAGAGGGTGAATCGCCCTTCGAGGCGATCTGCCGCCACTATCTCGAAACCAACCTCTGTGCGCGGTTCATGTCCGAGGAGAAGATCGACCAGCGGACCGATGTGCTCGAAGCCATGGTCAAAGAGTACAAGGCGGACGGGGTCGTCGTCGAAAGCATGAAATTCTGTGAGTTCTGGAGTTACGAAAAAGTGCTCGCTTCCCATATCCTTTCTGAAGAGAGAGGTATCCCGACCTGTCAGATCGAAAAAGACTACACTCTGACGGGTGCCGGTCAGCTTCGGACCCGGTTCCAGGCATTCGTGGAGGGTCTGGAGATCAAGAAACTTGAGACGGCCGGAAAGGGGGCGACGTCATGAAAGAGAAAATCATTTCGTTCATCGATCAGAAGCTGCAGAGATTCGACCCGATCTGGCTGGCAGAGAACGGCCAGGGCGGACAGCGTTCCCGTTACCGCGATGACGGTTCCGGCATTGCCCGCTACCGGGAATGGAGGGGCGTGGAAGACACGTTCCAGGACTACCTGGCCTGGCTGAAAAACGTCGGCTACATGGGCGCCATGGTGGGGAGAGACCCCATCAAAGTGATGAAGGGAATCTGGGAGTACCGCTGGATGGGTTCGTTCCTCGGCTCCTTTGCCTTCGTCGACCGCATCTATGAGGGATACCGCGGGAGAGAGCTGGACATCGCCAACATCCACGGCAACGCCATCGTCCGCATCCTGACACTGCGCATCGGCCTCATCCTGCACAACGACAAACGCCTCGGCGGCGGTGAGATGTCCGACAAGATGATCGGCCTCGACGAGACGATCCCTCCGCTGTTCACCGCCGGTTTCCCGACGCTGAACGCGGAACCGATGCAGACCATGCCCGAGTTCGTCGTCTGCGATGTCGACCAGCACCTCGACCCGTACTACATCGACGTGGCGGAGTCATACGGCCTCGCGCCGGACGTCTGCTCCCGCTGCTCCGCGGAGACCGGCGTTGCCATCGACGACGCGTTCCCGGTCTTCGGCAAACTCGTCCTTTCCACGAACCAGCCCTGTAACGCTTCGGAGGCGACCTCCATGTTCCAGCGGCGCCGGTTCCACCAGAAGGGCATCGAAGACTATCCGTTCGTGTTCGCGATGCAGCACAACACGAAAAACGGTAACGACTATTCGAAAGAAGAACTGCGTCAGGCTATCCAGAAGATCGAGGAAGTCTACGACGTCAAATATGACTGGAACGCGCTGTTCGAGAAAGCGAAGAACATGAACCACCAGAACCAGATCGAACTGGAGAAGTGGGAGATCTTCGCGACCCCGTTCTCGCCGCTGTCCGGCATCAACGAGTCCCTGTACAAGCTCGTCGAATGGGCGCTCGTCAACGGTCATGACGAGTACTTCAACAAGATCGACGACAAAGTCATCGGCATCATGCGGCAGGCGGTCAGGGACCAGTACCAGCCTTACAAGGGAAAGACCCGTCACAGAGCCTTCCTCTGGGGTCCTTCGGCGATGTACTACACCGACTTCCCGACCTGGGCACAGAACTGCTGGGGCATCGACATCGTCCTCAACATGGACTCGACCATGGGCCACAACATGATCGATACCGAAGATCCGGAACAGGCGCTGACCGACCTTGCGAAGTTCTCGGAGAAAGGCGTCATGCGGCACCACGCGGTCGGCGGATGGGACAACGTCAATGCCGTCTGGGAGTGGGCCAGCCGGCTCAACTGCGACATGGTCATCTGTAACGACAACGTCGCCTGCAAAGGCATGAACGGCGTCCACGCTCTGCTCGAAGAGCAGGCGGCCGACCTCGGCTTCGACTTCATGTTCCTGCCTCACGATCTGGAAGACTGCCGGACCATCCCGCGCAAGGAGATCCGGAAAGCCGTCAACGACTACATGACGATCGTGAAGGGCGAGAAACCGCTCGACGCGACGCTCGTCGACTTCGACGACGCGGAAGCCTGGTAAGGAGGAGACGAACCATGAAGAAACTGTTCGGATTTGTGTTCCGGCTGGCAAAGCGTGTCATCACCATCGGCGTGGTCGGGTTCGTCCTCACGTTCGGCATCTATATGTCGAACGCAGAGAACAAACTCATCTACGATGTGGTCCGCCCGTTCCTGACGAAACACTATGACAAACAGGCCCGCGACAGGCGGATCTGAGAAGAATCCAACGGCCGTCGAGAGACGGCCGTTTCTTTTGAAAAAGACCTTGATTTTATGCCTGGTTTCCCTTATAATAATGTCCGTTGCACATCGGGGTGTGGCGAAGTTTGGTATCGCGCTTGCTTCGGGAGCAAGAGGCCTCGGGTTCAAGTCCCGACACTCCGACCACGAAAAGAAAAGAGAGCCTTCGGGCTCTCTTTTCTTTTCGTCTTCTTGAGTCGGGACTTGAACCCTTGGGCCACAGCGTAAAGAAAACAGTCCGGTGGACTGTTTTTAGCTGTGGGAGCTGCGGCAGCAGCTCGGGGCGGTTTCGCGGAGCGAAAACGCGTCAAGTCCCGACACTCCGACTGTTATGGCGGAGCGAAAACGCGTCAAGTCCCGACACAACAATGATAATCTGTGCTATACTAAAGGAAGTTTCAATCAACAAAGGGGAAATCGCCAATGTTACAGGACAAAACCGTATTACTGGGTGTCTGCGCCTGCACGCCCGCATACAAGGCACTGGACCTGATCGGCATGCTCAAACGCAGGGGCGCCGACGTCAAGACCGCCGTCACCGAGAACGGCACGAACATGGTCCCGGTCGCCGTGCTCGAGCGCCTGTCCGGCAACCCGGTGTCCGTCGAACAGTTCGGCGGGGACTACGTCTGGGACCCGGACAAGAAGGCCTGGGGGAAGAGCGGCGATGTGCTGGTCATCGCGCCCTGCACCGCCAACATGATCGGCAAACTTGCGAACGGTATCTGCGACGACTTCATTTCCACCAACACGCTGTCCTTCCCGGGACCGAAGGTCATCGCGGTCAACATGAACCCGATGCTCTGGGAGAACCCGGCGGTACAGCGCAACGTCGCGCAGCTGAAAGAGGACGGCTACCGTTTCGTCGACAACGGAAACCCGGACCGTCCATCCCGGTTCCCGGATCTCGACGCCATCCTGGCCGTCATCGAAGAGGTGACGACGGAAAAGCTCGAAGCCAGAGACAGTGAATAAGAACAAAAAGTCCATCGCCCGAACGGGAGATGGACTCTTGTTTTTTGTGGTTTTATTCGGCCGTCTCTTCGGCGGCTTCCGCTGCGGTCTCCACCGGGACAGCGGCTTTTTTTCTGCCTCTGCCCTCGAGCAGGATGGCGCCGATGACGCAGATGCCGAGGAGGTAGGGGTAGTAGAGGTACGGCATCATGGAGACACTGGTGATGCCTGCCAGACCGGCCGCGACGAGCAGCTGCGCGCCGTAGGGGATGATGCCCTGGAACACGCAGGAGACGGTGTCGAGGATGGACGCGGTCTTCTTCGGCTCAATGCCGTATTCGTTCGAGATGTCCCTGGCGATGGGACCGGCGAGAACGATCGTGACCGTGTTGTTCGCAGTCGCGATGTCGAGGATGCCGGTGAGCGCGGCGATGCCGAACATGCCGCCCTTCTTGCCTTTCGCCGTACGGTGGATCATGTTCAGGATGGCTTCGAACCCGCCGTTCGCCTTCATGAGCGCGCCGATGGACGCGACGAGCAGCGTGACGATGATGGTCTCGAACATGCCGGAGAGGCCGTCGCCCATGGCCGTCAGGGCCGTCGTGAACGTGAGGGACTTCGTGAACAGACCGACCGCGAAGAACAGGACCGTGCCGCCGCCGAGGACGAAGAACACGTTGACGCCGAGCAGGGCCGCGATGAGCACGATAAAGTACGGGATGGCCTGCCAGATGTTGTAATCGAAATTGCCGAGTTCCGTCGGGCGGTTGCCGATCATATAGATGATGAACAGCGTGATGATGGCAGCGGGAAGGGCGATCAGGAAGTTCGTCTTGAACTTGTCTTTCATCTCGACGCCCTGCGTCTTGGTGGCCGCGATGGTCGTGTCGGAGATGAAGGACAGGTTGTCACCGAACATGGCGCCGCCGAGGACGATGCCCGCGCAGTAGGGGATACTGAGCCCCGCGCTCTCCGCGAGAGAGACCGCGACCGGGACGAGGACGGTGACCGTGCCGACGCTGGTACCCATGGACATGGAGATGAGGGACGCGATGACGAACATGCCGGGGACCGCCATGCTCCCGGGAAGGAGCTCGAGCAGGAAGTTCGCGGTGCTGGCCGCGCCGCCTGCCGCCTTCGCGATGCCGCCGAACATGCCGGCGAACAGGAAGATGAAGATCATGATGGTGATGTTGTCGTCGCCGATGCCTTTGGCGCAGAGGTGGATCTTCTCGTCGAAGTTCCGTTTCCGGTCCTGCGCCATGGCGGTGATCCACGCGATGGTGAACGCGAGGACGACGGACATGATGTAGAAGCCCATCTGCCCCTCGATGGGGTGGATGTACTCGAAGAAGATGCCGATACCGAGGTACAGCACCAGGAAGACCAGGATGGGCAGGAGCGCCTTCCCGTTGGCCTTCGGTTTGTTGGTCACGTTGGGTTCCATAAAACTGCCTCCGAAATAGATTTCATACGCATCCACTATAACACAAAACGGTTTTTCGAGAAAGATATCTTTACAAAATCAAAAAACTGTATGATAAGCATCACTTTTCAAAAGAATCGATGTTGTTATCAAAAATGGACGGTTGTATAATTCTTTCGTCAATGTTCGGACAAACGATTTTTATGGAGGCGCATCATCAATGAACGACTACAAAAACAATTACCCGTCGCTTCTCATCCACGGTTTCGCGGGCTGGGGAGAGGAAGACGGCATGAGCAAGTACTTCAACTACTGGGGCATGTTCGGTTCCCGCCGCCTGGTCCCGCATCTGCGCGGCGAGGGCTACGAAGTCTACTACCCGTCCCTCGGCCCCTTCTGCAGCGCCTGGGACAGAGCCTGTGAGATCTATGCCTACATCTTCGGCGGCACCGTCGACTACGGCAAGGTCCACAGCCGGAAGTACAACCATAAACGCTTCGGCCGCACCTATCCCGGCGTCCTCAAGGACCTCGGCCAGACCGAAGCGCATAAGAAGGTCAACCTCTACGGCCACTCCTTCGGCGGCCCCACGGTCAAAGCCTTTGTCGACCTCATGAACAACGGCTGGCAGGAAGAGGTCGACGGCACCGACCCCGACGATCTTTCCCCGCTGTTCAAGGGCGGCATGTCCCACCTCATCCATACCGCGGTCACCCTGTCCGGTGTCAACAACGGCACCATCCTCGACCAGTGCTTCAATGACAAGTCCATGCACATCGTCGAGAAAGTCATCCTGAAGGGGACTTCTCTGCTCGGAAACAGCGAGTACAACTGGTTCTTCGACCTCGGTCAGCAGCAGTTCGACCTCGGCCACTATCCGGAGGAGAACCACCACGGCGAGACCCACCCGCAGAGCAAGGAGGACTTCGAGAAGGGCTTCCGGAGATATGCGAGCTCCAAGATGGACCGCTCCAACTGGGAGATGGACATCATCTGGTGCAAGTGGATGAACGACCGTCAGGGCGTTGCCAAAGACGTCTACTATTTCGCGGAGCGCACCAACAACGGCCATCCGGTCGCGGACGGCACGTACCGCTCCAACACCCACAACCCCATCACGTACTTCACCGGCAACATCATCGGCAAGAAGCAGCCGGTCCGTGACACCGGATATGAATACGGCCCCGAGTGGTATCCGAACGACGGCTATGTTCCGGTCATCGGCCAGAGCGCCCCGCTCAACCAGCCGGCCATCGAAGCCGGTCCCGCCACCGAGTTCAGACCCGGCATCTGGTACAACATGCCCGTCCGCAACGGCGACCACATCATGTGGAACGGCATGAGCCGCAACAAGTGGGAGTTCTTCCGCATCTTCGACGAGATGTTCGAGCGCGCCCGCATGCTGCCCGACGCCGAAGACGTTCTGTAAACCGTCTGTTCAGAGAGTCTGCCATTTTGGCAGACTCTTTTTCTGTGGTATACTGAACGGCAGAAAAGGAGGGAGAGCATGATCATCTCCGTTTTGACCATCTTCCCGGAGAGCTTCGAGAGCTTTCTGAAGACCCCGGTCGTGGCCCGGGCCGTCGACAAAGGCCTCGTCTCCATCGACATCGTCGACATCAAAGCATTTGCCGAGGGCAGTTTCCGCCACATCGACGACTCTCCCTTCGGCGGGGGAGCGGGCATGGTGATGCGCTGTCAGCCGGTGCTCGACGCGCTGCGGCACGTGAAGGAACAGGACCCCTCGGGCGATGTACGGAGTATCGCCATGACCCCTGCCGGCAAGCCGTACGATCAGAAGACCGCGCGGCGCTTCGCGGAGCTCTCGCACCTCATCCTCCTCTGCGGCCACTACGAAGGCATGGATGCCCGCATCTTCGGCAGCATCGATGAGGAGGTCTCCGTGGGAGACTACATCCTGACCGGCGGTGAGCTGCCGGCGATGACGGTCATCGACTCCGTCGTGCGGCTGCTGCCCGGCGCTCTGCGAAGCGCCAGTACGGAAGAGGAATCGTTTGAAGACGGGCTCCTCGAATACCCCCAGTACACCCAACCGCGGGAGTACGAGGGGATGCCGGTCCCGGACGTCCTCCTGTCGGGAGACCACGGGCGCATCCGCCGCTATCGGCGGCAGGAGGCCCTGCGTCTCACGAAGGAGCGGAGGCCGGACCTCCTGGAGCGGTACATCGCCGAAGGAAAGCTGACAAAAGAAGAGGAAGAACTGCTGGTTTTACTTGAGCAGGAGCCTCAAATGTGATAGAATACACGGCGAAGAGCAAAGGTGTTCTTTTTCCCGAAACGGGGAGAAGTCGTCTTTGTTCTTTTCTTTTGCTTCCGGAGAGGCTCCGCTATTGAATTTTATGCAGGAAACGTGTATCATCTTTGCATATTATTATTGTTGCTTAATAGAGGAGAATTCTCATGGACTTAAAGGGTAGAGACTTTCTGAAACTGCTGGACTTCACACCGGAAGAGATCGGTTACCTGATCGACCTCGCGGCAGATCTCAAGGCCAAGAAAAAGGCCGGCATCCCGCACCGTTACTGCGAGGGCAAGAACATCGCCCTCATCTTCGAGAAGACCAGTACCCGGACCCGCTGCAGCTTTGAAGTGGCGGCCCACGACCTCGGCATGGGGTGCACCTACCTGAACCCGACCGACTCTCAGATCGGGAAGAAGGAGAGCATCGCCGACACGGCACGCGTGCTGTCCGGCATGTTCGAGGGCATCGAGTACCGCGGCTACGGACAGGAGATCGTCGAAGAGCTTGCCCGGTACGCGGACGTCCCGGTCTGGAACGGCCTCACCAATGAGTACCATCCGACCCAGATCCTCGCCGACTTCCTGACCATCAAGGAACACTTCGGCCGCCTCAAAGGCATCAACTTCGTCTACATGGGCGATGCCCGCTACAACATGGGCAACTCGCTGATGGTCGGCTGCGCCAAGATGGGCCTCCACTTCACGGCCTGCGCTCCGGCACAGCGCTACTTCCCGGCGGATGAACTTGTGAAGACCTGCGAGGAGATCTGCAAAGAGACCGGCGGTTCCGTCCGGCTCATCACCGACCCCATGGAAGCGACGAAGAACGCGGACGTCATCTACACCGACGTCTGGGTCTCCATGGGCGAGCCCGTCGAAGTCTGGGCAGAACGCATCCATGACCTTCAGGACTACGCGGTCACGAAGAAACTCATGGACAATGCCGCGGAGGGCGCTGTCTTCATGCACTGCCTGCCGGCGTTCCACGACTGGAAGACCACCATCGGCCGGGAAATGGGCGAGCGTTTCTCCAGAGACAGCATGGAAGTGACGAACGAAGTCTTTGAGTCCGAAGCCTCGATCGTCTTCCAGGAAGCAGAGAACCGTATGCACACCATCAAGGCGGTCATGGCCGCCACCATCGGGGAGATCGACTGATTATGTCTCAATTCCTTAACCGGACCAGTGCCTCTGCCGGAACGCAGGGGTCTCATACGAAGAAAAAGCGGTACCTCGTCCTCTCGGACGGTACCGTTTATGAGGGGTTTGCCTTCGGGGCCGACGTGTCCGCCATCGGTGAACTGGTCTTTACGACCGGCATGTGCGGGTACATCGAGACCCTGACCGACCCCAGCTATTACGGACAGATCGTGCTGCAGACGTACCCGCTCATCGGGAACTACGGCATCATCGAGGACGACTTCGAAGGCGACTGTTTCGTCAAAGGGTATGTCGTCCGCGAATGGTGCGAGCAGCCCTCCAATTTCCGCTGCCAGTACACCCTGGACACGTTTCTTAAAGACCGGGGCGTTCCCGGCATCTTTGGAGTCGATACACGTGAGATCACGAGGACCATCCGGGAACACGGGGTCATGAACGCCATTCTGTGCGATTCGGTCCCCCGCGATCTCTCGGAGGTCTCTTCTTATGTCATCACCGACGCCGTTCCCGCCGTCACCACGAAGGAGAAGAAACTCTATGAAGCGGTCGAGGGCAGCGTCGGGGAAGAGGGCCCGCTGAAAGTGGCGCTCCTCGACTACGGCGCCAAGCGGAACATCATCCGGGAACTGCAGAAGAGAGGGTGCGATGTGGTCGTCCTGCCCGGCACGTCCCCCGCGGACGATGTCCTCGAGGAAAAGCCCGACGGTATCATGCTGTCGAACGGCCCCGGGGACCCGGCAGACGCCCAGGACCAGATCATGCAGATCGCCAAACTCCTCGGCATGAAGCCGATCTTCGGCATCTGTCTCGGACACCAGCTGACGGCCATCGCCGCCGGCGCCAAAACCACGAAACTCAAATACGGTCACCGGGGCGTCAACCAGCCCTGCCGGGACGTCAAGGGGACCCGGACCTTCATCACGAGCCAGAACCACGGCTACGCGGTCGTCTCCGAGTCCGTGAAGCGGGGGGAAGAGCGTTACATCAACGCGAACGACAAGACCTGCGAAGGCATCGACTACCCCGACTGGAACGCCTTCACGGTCCAGTTCCATCCGGAGGCGAGCTCCGGCCCCCACGACACCTCGTTCCTGTTCGACCGTTTCATCGACAACATGAGGGCTGAGAAGAACAAGAGGGGAGGCGAGACGAATGCCGCTGAATAAAGACATCAAGAAGGTACTCGTCATCGGCTCCGGCCCCATCGTCATCGGTCAGGCGGCGGAGTTCGACTACGCCGGCGCCCAGGCCTGCCGCGTTTTAAAGGAGGCAGGCGTCAACGTCGTCCTCGTCAACTCGAACCCCGCGACGATCATGACCGACCAGGCTCTGGCCGACGAGATCTATCTCGAACCGCTGACGGCCGAGACCGTCAAGCGGATCATCGAAAAAGAAAAACCGGACAGCCTGCTCGCCGGCCTCGGTGGACAGACCGGCCTCACGATCTCCATGCAGCTCGAGAAGGAGAACTTCCTGACCGACCACGGCGTGCAGCTCATCGGCACCAATGTCGAAGCCATCGACAAGGCAGAGGACCGGGAACTGTTCAAGGAGACCCTCGAAGAGATCGGCGAACCGGTCATCCCGTCCGACATCGCGGAGGACATCACAACGGCGCTGTACATCGCCCACGACATCGGTTACCCGGTCATCGTGCGCCCGGCCTTCACCCTCGGCGGCGCGGGCGGCGGCATCGCGAACAATGCGGACGAGCTGAAGCTCATCGCCTATACCGGCCTGGAGGCTTCCCCGATCCATCAGATCCTTGTCGAGAAGTGCGTCTCCGGCTGGAAAGAGATCGAATTCGAGACGATGCGCGACTATGCCGGCAACGTCATCGCGGTCTGCTCCATGGAGAACTTTGACCCGGTCGGCGTCCACACCGGCGACTCCATCGTCGTAGCGCCCGCCCAGACCCTCTCCGACAAAGAATACCAGATGCTCCGGACAGCGTCCCTGAACATCATCACGGCCCTCGACATCGTCGGCGGATGCAACTGTCAGTTCGCCCTGAATCCGGACACCTTCGAATACGCGGTCATCGAAGTCAACCCGCGGGTCTCCCGGTCGTCCGCTCTGGCCTCCAAGGCCACCGGCTATCCGATCGCGAAGATCACGACCAAGATCGCTCTCGGGTACAACCTCGACGAGATCGAAAACGACATCACCGGCGAGACCTGTGCCTGCTTCGAGCCCGCGCTCGACTATATCGTCGTCAAATTCCCGAAGTGGCCCTTTGACAAGTTCCCGAATGCTGAGCGCAAACTGGGGACCCAGATGAAGGCCACCGGCGAAGTCATGTCCATCGGCACGAGCTTTGAGATGGCCGTGCTGAAAGCGGTCCGCGGCGCGGAGATCTCGCTCAACACGCTGAACCGGAACGCGAAGGACGGGGCCCCCATCCGGGACCGTCTCGCGAGAGTCGACGACTTTCGCATGTTCACGGTCTTTGAGGCCCTGAAAGCGGGCGTTTCAGTCGATGAGATCTTTGAGATCACGAAGATCGACCGCTGGTTCCTCTACAAGCTCCGGAACCTCGCGGAGTTCGAAGACCGTCTCCAGGACGGCCTCACGCAGGAACTCTATGAAGAAGGCAAGAAACTCGGCTACCCGGACGATGCCCTGTGCGCGCTGTCCGGCGCTCCGAGCATCCGTGTGGCCGGCATCTTCCACAGAGACCCGGTCTATAAAATGGTCGACACCTGCGCCGCGGAATTCGCGGCCACGACACCGTACTTCTACTCGACCTATGACAAGCACTGCGAGTCCCGGACGTTCCGGCGCTCCGGCAAGCCCACCGTCATGGTCCTCGGCTCCGGTCCCATCCGGATCGGCCAGGGCATCGAGTTCGACTACTCCTCGGTCCACTGCGTCTGGACCCTCAAGGAACTGGGCTATGACGTCGTCATCGTCAACAACAACCCGGAGACGGTCTCCACGGACTACGACACGGCGGACCGCCTCTACTTCGAGCCCCTGACGCCGGAAGACGTCATGAGCATCATCAAGGTCGAACAGCCGGTCGGGGTCGTCGTGGCCTTTGGCGGACAGACCGCCATCGCACTGACGAAATACCTCGACGACCACGGCATCAAGATCCTCGGCACCTCCGCCAGGAGCATCGACACGGCAGAGGACCGCGAACGGTTCGACGCCCTGCTCGAGAAATACGACATCAAGCGGCCGAAGGGCACTGCCGTCTACACGCTGGACGGCGCTCTGCGGACGGCACAGAAGCTCGGCTATCCGGTCCTGCTCCGTCCGTCCTATGTCATCGGCGGCCAGAACATGAAGATCGTCCACGACGACCACGAAGTGGAAGTCTACATGAACAAGATCCTCGCCCAGGGCATCGACAACCCTGTCCTCGTCGACAAATACATGCAGGGCACGGAACTGGAGGTCGACGTCATCTCCGACGGCACCGACATCCTCATCCCCGGCGTCATGCAGCACGTGGAGCGGGCCGGCGTCCACAGCGGCGACT
Organism: Acutalibacteraceae bacterium; assembly: GCA_045657845.1. Lineage (GTDB taxonomy): Bacteria > Bacillota > Clostridia > Oscillospirales > Acutalibacteraceae > RUG420. The sequence goes on from JAZOTY010000103.1 coordinate 49,257, forward strand.
CGATCGCGGTCTACCCGCCCTACAGCCTCAACGACAAGATGATGGACATCATCGTCGACACCTCCACCAAACTGGCGCTGGACCTCGGCACTCAGGGCCTCGTCAACATCCAGTACCTCATCTATCAGAATGAGCTCTACGTCATCGAGGTCAACCCGAGAGCCTCCCGCACGGTCCCGTACATCTCCAAGGTCACCGGCGTTCCCATGGTCGAACTGGCGAGCCGGGTCATGCTGGGTGAGCCCCTCAAAAAGATGGGCTACGGGACCGGTCTCTTCCGGACGCCTCCGTATGTGGCCGTCAAAGTCCCGGTCTTCTCCTTCGAGAAACTCATGGACGCAAACTCCTACCTCGGTCCGGAGATGAAGTCCACCGGGGAAGTCCTCGGCGTCGGCAAGAACCTGAACGAAGCGCTCTTCAAGGGCCTCACGGCGGCCGGCCGGAAACTGACTGCCCCGGACGCGTTCCATGACGTCGGCGTCTTCCTCTCGGTCGACAAATACGACAACCTCGAGACCGTCTCCCTCGCGAAAAAACTCGATGACCTCGGGTTCAAACTCTACGCGACGACCGAGACGGCAGAGCACATCGCCCACCTCGGGACCGATGTCGAAGACCTCGGTACGGACATCAGCGAAAAGAACCGCGACAAGATCTTCCAGCTCATGGAACAGGGGAAGATCAGCTTCCTCGTCTACACGGGCGCGCTGCTGGACGACACGGTGTATGACTACATCGCCCTCAGCCGGAAAGCACTGCTCCAGAACATCCCGTGCTTCACGTCTCTCGACACCGCGATGGCGACGGCGGATATCATCAAGTCCCGCTTCAGCCAGCAAAACACGGAACTCATCGACATCAACCATATGCGCCGGACGAAGCAGGTCCTGGAATTCTCCAAGATGCAGGCAACCGGCGACGACTACATCTTCATCGAGAACTTCAACGGGGAGATCGAGTGCCCCGAGTCCCTCGCGCTGCAGATGTGCGACCGCCACTACGGCATCGGCGCCGACGGCATGGTCCTCATCGAGAAGTCCGAGGTCGCCGACGCGAAGATGCGCATCTTCAACCGTGACGGCAGCGAAGGGAAGATGGCCGGCAACAGCATCCGGTCCGTGGCGAAGTACCTCTATGACAACGGCTACGCCTTTACCGAGGACATGACGGTCGAGACCGTCTCCGGGGTCCGGGCGATGCACCTCTTCACCCGGGACGGCCGCGTCAACTATGTCGAGGTCGATATGGGCAAGGCGGACCTCAGAGCCGCTTCGCTCCCGACGACTTTTGAAGACGACATCATCCTGAACAAGGCCATCATGCTCGGGGGACGGGAATACAACATCACCTGCTGTTCCATCGGCAACCCGCACTGCGTGGTCTTCTGCGACCGGGTCGACCCCATCGACCTCTCGGTCGTGGGTCCGCGTTTTGAGAACGCGGAGTTCTTCCCGGACCGCATCAACACGGAGTTCGTCCGTGTGGTGAACGACACGACCCTGAAGGTCCGCGTCTATGAGCGGGGCAACGGGGAGACCATGGCCTGCGGTACCGGCGCCTGTGCGGCGGTCATCGCGGCCTGCGAGAACGGTTACTGCAGAAGGGGCGACGACATCACCGTCAAACTGCCCGGCGGCGACCTGATCGTGAACTACACGGAGGAGCGGGTCACGCTCTCCGGAAACACGGCTCTTGTTTTCAAGGGAATGTATCAGTATTGATTTCAGGCTGTTTCGGTGTAAAATTTGTTTTGTATGAGAATTAGTTATGGATTTTTTATGAATAATAAGGTATAGTATTGGGGTAATGTATGTAATTCAAACACCAACTGTATCATCAATCGAGAAAGGGGAAGCTTTATGAGAAAAGCATCCAAAAAGCTGTTTGCCGCTCTGCTGGCGGTCCTGATGATCGTCTCGGTCGTCTCGCTCAGCGCATTTGCCTATGACCGTAACGGAAACACGGTGAAACGTGTCGTCCTGCTCGGCGACTCCATAGGCGCCGGTTTCAGCCTGCCGGACTACGACAGCTATGGCAAATATTGTCTGCAGAACAAGCGCATCAAAGGCTCCTTCGGCGACATCGTTGCCAAAAAGATGAAAATCAAGGACACTCTTTACACGCCCTATGTTTCTCCCGGGTTCCGCACCAAGGAGATCCGCGTTTTCCTGGAAAACGACTATGAAGGCGATTTTGTTACCCAGAACTTCATCGGTTCCCTCTCCGGCAACCCGAACTACAATCTGGAAGTCATGAAGTCCAAGCGGGAAAAAATGCAGGCGAAGATCGCCAAAGCGGACATGGTCATGCTCGAGGTCGGGTTCAACGACACCTGGCTCACCGTCATGGGTGCCTATACGGACTTCTCCATGACCGGCAACGATCCCATCGGCCGGATCATGAACACCCCCCGCTATCTCTATGAACTCCAGATGGGTATCTCGGATACTCTTTTCAACTTCCAGCAGAACTTCGATCCCATCGTGAAAGACCTTTATCGTCTGATGAAACCGGGCTCCACTCTGGTTTGCATCGGTGTCTACAACCCGTTCAAAGACTGGACCATTCCGGACGGTTCCATGATCTATGCCGGACAGCTCCTGAACTTCCTGTATAACAACATGAACAGTGTCATGCGGTCCTATGCGGGCGACGGCGTCCACGACTATGTCTTTGTCGACATCCCCAACCCGGAGGTCATCTCCAACACCGTCAACGATATGCTGAGCGGTGTCCCCGCCCTTCAGAAAGGCGGCTGGGATCCCCATCCGACTGCTGCGGGCCACCAGTACATCGCCAACCAGATCCTGACGACGCTCGGTGCCTGAGCATCTGACATTTTCCAAAGAAACACGACCCTTTCCGACAATATCGGGAAGGGTCGTTCTGCATTTGGCCGCGCGTTCTGCTATACTTATGAATGATAATGTTTCATTAATGAAAAAGGAGGAAACCAACATGAGTAAGAAGATCATCGTGGCCGGTGCCGGTCACGGCGGACTGACGGCTGCGGCGCTGCTCGCGAAGGCCGGGTTCGATGTCACCATCTATGAGCGGAACGAAGAGGGGAAACTCGGTTATGACTGGACCGACATCTTCGACCCGAAGGCCCTCGACGTTGTCGGCTGCCCGCGCCCGGAGGAAGTGGGGCTTCCCTGGGAGTGGAAGATCGACATGACCTTCTTCGGACCGAACACCACGCCGGACAAAAAGATCCGTCAGAGAGTCCCGAACGATCCGAACGAGATGGAGATCAAGATGGAGCGCTCGGACATCTACAAACTGCTCATCGACTTCGCGGTGAAGAACGGCGCGAAGATCGAGTACGGCGTCAAGATCAACGGGCCGCTCATGGCGGGCGACCGCGTCATCGGCATCACGACCGACAAAGGCGACTTCACGGCCGACATGGTCATCGACGCCGCCGGTGCGGAGTCCGTCATCCGGACGAAGCTGCCGGACTGCCTCGGCATCCAGAAGCACCCGAACTGGGGCGAGAAGTTCTACGTCTACCGTGCGTTCTACGACCTGCCCGTCGACCCGGCCACGGTCGATGACAAGTACAAAGTCATCCTGTATCCGGACAGTGAATCGATCGGCATCGGGTGGATCGCCACCGAAGACACGTTCTCCGACCTGCTCATCGGTCACATGGATCCGCTCACGGTATCCGAAGCGGAGGAGATCGCGGAGCGGTACCGCAAGACCAACCCGCAGCTCGGCACGAAGAAACTGCGCGGCGGTCAGCTCGTCCTCATCCCGGTCCGCCAGCCCCTGTCCATCATGGTGGCAGACGGTTACGCGGCGATCGGCGACTCCGCCTTCATGACGGTCCCGATCATCGGCTCCGGCATCGGAAACGCCATCAAGAACTCCAAGATCCTGGCAGAGACCATCATCGCGGACAAGACGGAGACCTATTCCGCCGAGACTCTCTGGCCGTACCAGTATGAGTATTTCCAGAAGATGGGCAAGAACATCGCCCCGCTCGCACTCGTCAAACTCCTTCTGACCCGCATCTCGCAGGACCAGCTGGACTACGCGTTCAACGAGGGCATTTTGACCCATTATGAACTCACCATCACGGCGAACCACACGAGCCTCTGGAAGTTCCTGCACTTCGATCCGAACCTGCCGAAGAGAGGCGTTGCCATCGTCAAAGACCCCGACCTTTTGAAGAAAGGCGCCGGCGTCGTCCTCGACGTGGTGGCAGCTCTTGCCGTCGAACAGTGCCTTCCGAAACAGTATTCCCGTCCTGCGGTCCAGGCCTGGGCGAAGGCCTATGACAAGGTTTTTACCCACCGTCTGAAGGCAATGGGAAAGGTGTGATTTATTTCACATTTGTTACGAAAATGGCGTAAATACAACAAAAAACGGCGTTTGTAGAATAAATATGCAACTTTTTCGCATAAAAATATTGTGCGAACAACCCCCGTTCTTTTGTGTATATTTACCAAGAAATTTGCACGCGGCCAAAATTTGTGGAAGGTTTTTCCGACAGATTTTGGCCACGTGTTTTTTTATTGTTCGGTCGTCCTTAAATTTGTTCGTTTTTTTGAGATTGCCTTACGGCTGTCTATTCTGTATGATTGACCTTGTTTCTTAAGCAAAACTTAAGAGAGTCGTCAAGATGTATGTATGGATTTGAACAATCAATGAGGAGGACCTTATGAAGACAACCAAGAAGCTGATCGCCGCACTTCTAGCCACGGTCATGGCGGTCGCACTGTTTTCGAACACGGCTTTTGCAGCAGGCAAGCAGACGGCTTCGGACAAAGCTGTCGCTCTTGCTAAACGCACGGTAGAGAATCTGGAAACAGACCAGCTCTACAACGGCGACGTCGATGACCCGATCCTGGTCTATTACGCATCTCAGCCGTTCACCTATCCCTTCACTCTTTTGAAGTGGGGACTCGACAACAAAAAACAGAAGAAACCGGATTATCAGGGGAACATGCAGGACCTCAGCGTCGGTGTGGTTTCCAGCCTTGCCGGTTATTTTGGGAAAAACTATGTGTCTAAGACTCTTTCTACCCTGAAGGACTCCTCACAGGACATTGCGGACGGCCTCAAGAACGGCCCCGATGAACTCGTCGGAAAAGCTGCCGAAAAGGCACCGATCGTCAGTGATGTCTATAAACTCACCGGCCCTGTCGGCAAAATGACCATCCAGGCCGTTCTGCTCCCGGGTTATCTGGCAACGAATGCCGGCGCGCTCGCGTTCGTCATTCTTGGCGGCGGCGTTGCTCTGCTCGTCATCTTCGGGCTCTCCGGCGTCCTGTCTCCGCTGCTTGCGTACAAGGAAGGCCCCCGCACCATCGATCAGTTCTTCCGCGATCTTCATGAGATGGAAGTCGCTGTCGACGCAGCAAAATAACCAGAAGGAGACAGACCCATGAAAAGAAAACTGATGGCAGCTCTGCTGCTGGTAGCAATGATCGTCCCGCTGTTCAGCTTCACTTCGTTCGCTGCATCCGGTCAGAAGAAAATCAAAAAGGCCACGATCGTGACCTCCCTCGGCGACAGTGCCAGCTCCGGCTTCGGCCTGCCCGATTACAACCGTCATAATAAGCAGATCCTCTACGGAGAGCGGATCCGCGATTCGTACCCGGACCTCGTGACCCGTGCGCTCGGCGCGAGAACGCTGCATCCGTATGGTATCTCCGGTATCCGTACCTATGACCTGCGTTATCTCCTCGATAACAACTTCAGAGCAGACTATATCCTGAAAGACGTTATGGGCTACATGTCCGACTACGTCATCACGGAGAAACATCTGAAACAGCTCCGTCCGAAGTATCAGAAGGCGGTCAAGGAATCTGACGTCATTCTTCTCGACGTTGGTTTCGATGACATCTGGATCCCGACCATCGCCTGTATCTACGACATTGCGGAAGACGGCCGTTTCAACAAGACGGAGCCCCGTAAGACCATCCAGACGAAGGTCAAGGAGATGGGTGCCGTCCGTACGATCATCGACAATGCGATCCACTATCTGATCGGCTTTGCCGGGAACCCCCACAAGTGGGTCAGCTATTGGCTCCAGTGGGATATCACCTGCCTCAAGTGGGCGACGGACTATTTCATCAACTATGATGCGATCATCAAGCAGATCTATAAACTGAACCCCGATGTCACGCTGGTCTCGGTCGGCTGCTACAACCCGACGACCAACTGGAGCATCCTTCCCGGAGACCGTTCTCTCGAACATGCTCTTCAGCCTTACTATGACATCATCAATTCTCAGAAGCAGAAATGGGAAGCGTTCTACGACAGCTACTACTATGTCGAACTGCGCAACATCCCGATGATCAACAACACTGCCACGATCCCGCTTCTCGAGAACCTCACGCTGGACGATAAGGGCTTCAACCCGCATCCGACCCTGAAGGGCCACCGGATGATCGCCAACGCCATCCTCAAACGGATCGGCGCCCGATAAACCGATCGAAACAAACCAAAAGAGCCATGCAAGACCGCATGGCTCTTTTTTCAGGTTCTGTCGGATTCTGTGCTATAATGATCCTGTTTACAGATCACAGGAAAGGGGGGTCCGGCTATGGCAGTCAGCGATCCGCGGCAGCGATCCGCGGCGGAACAGGCGCAGTATGACAAACTGGTCGGAACGCCCATTCCCAAACTGATCCCCCGGCTGGCGGTCCCCACGGTCCTCAGCATGATGATCACCATGCTGTACAACCTCGCCGACTCCTTCTTCGTCGGAAAACTCGGGACCAGCGCCAGCGCATCTGTCGGGATCGTCATGAGCATCCTCGCCACGTTCCAGGCGTTCGGGTTCCTGTTCGGACACGGCGCCGGCGCGGTCGTGAGCCGTCAGCTCGGAAGAGGGGAGAAAGAGGAGGCGAACAAGACCGTCTCGACCGCCTTCTTCCTCACGCTGGTCATCGGCTTCCTCCTCTCGGCCATCGGTCTTCTGACGCTGCATCCTCTGATGCGGCTGCTCGGGAGCACCGAGACCATCCTGCCGTATTCGGTCGAGTACGCGCGGTGGATCTTCCTGTCCGGCACGTTCTTCTGTTCGAGCTGTGTCCTCAACAACGTCCTCCGCTATGAGGGACGCGCGTTTTACGCGATGATCGGCCTCGTCTCCGGCAGCGTGCTCAACATCTTTCTGGACCCGCTGTTCATCTTCGGGTTCCACCTCGGCATCCGGGGCGCCGGTCTGGCGACAGCGCTCTCGCAGACGATCTCGTTCCTGCTCCTGCTGTCCATGTTCCTGCGAAAGAAGACGATCAGCCACCTCTCCGCCCGTCATATCGAGCTTCGAAAACCCGAAACGGTCCTCCGGGTCGTGCAAAACGGTATGCCCAGTCTGGTCCGACAGCTCCTCGGCATGCTCGGCACCACGTTCCTCAACATCGGCGCCCGTCCCTACGGCGATGCGGCCATCGCGGCCATGACGATCGACGGACGCGTATCCATGTTTCTCTTTGCCTTCGTCCTCGGCATCGGGCAGGGGTACCAGCCGGTCTCGGCATACGGCCACGGCGCCGGCAGAGACGACCGTGTCCGCGAAGGCTACTGGTTCACGCTGATCTCGTCGGAGATCGTCATCGGCATCCTGGCCGTCCTTGCCATGGTGTTCGCGTCTCCCATCGTCGCGTTCTTCCGGGACGATCCGGAAGTCATCCGGATCGGGTCAGAGGCGATGAAGTTCTTCGGCATCGCCGCCTTCTTCCAGCCTCTGGCGGTCTGCACGAACATGATGTTCCAGTCGATCGGCGAAGCGCGGATCGCGACCTTCCTGTCCACGCTTCGAAGCGGGCTCTACTATGTCCCGATCCTGCTCATCCTGCCGCGGTTCCTCGGACTGCTCGGCATCCAGAGCGCCGTCATGTGGTCGGACATCCTGACCGCGATGACGAGCCTGCCGTTCGCCCTCCGGTTCTTCCGGAAACTGAGCCTGCGGGAGAAAACGAAACTGTCATAAAAAAAGACCTCCGGCATCGAATGATGCCGGAGGGTTTTGGTCTTAAGTGAGGTCACAGAAGGGTGTTCTTCTTCAGGGATTCCCGGGCGGGTTCTGGGGTCTCCCGG